>CAZFYD010000040.1:0-18529 GCA_964523315.1 uncultured Acetatifactor sp. | reverse complement strand
AGTATGAAACTGACATTTCATATACGGATTTGTGCAGTATCGCAAGCACGGCTTGCGATATGCATTAAGGAAAGTTTAAATACAAATTACAACCGAGGAGGGCATACCGATGAAGATGAACAGCATCTGCGTACAGGGAGGATATACTCCGGGGAACGGAGAACCCCGTCAGATTCCCATTGTACAGAGCACCACATTTAAATATGATACCAGTGAGGATATGGGGAAACTTTTTGATCTGGAGGCCAGCGGTTATTTCTATACCCGTCTGCAGAATCCCACCAATGATTATGTGGCGGCCAAGATCTGCCAGATGGAGGGGGGCAGTGCGGCTATGCTGACCAGCAGCGGCCAGGCGGCAACCTTTTATGCTCTGTTTAATATCTGCAGTGCGGGGGATCATATTGTGGCTTCCAGCAGTATCTACGGCGGTTCCTTTAACCTGATCTCCGTTACGATGAAAAGAATGGGGATTGACACTACCTTTGTGGATCCCGACGCCTCTGAGGAGGAGTTGAATGCGGCTTTCCGGCCCAACACCAAGGCGATGTTCGGCGAGACCATTGCCAATCCGGCGCTGACCGTGTTGGATATTGAGAAATTTGCCGGATGTGCCCACAGCCACGGCGTGCCCCTGATCATTGACAATACCTTTGCCACCCCCGTAAATTGCCGACCCTTTGAGTGGGGCGCGGATATCGTGACCCATTCCACCACCAAGTATATGGACGGCCATGGGGCCGCAGTGGGCGGCTGCATCGTGGACAGCGGCAGGTTTGACTGGATGGCTCATGCGGAAAAGTTTCCGGGGCTGTGTACGCCGGATGAGAGCTATCACGGCATTACTTACGCAGAAAAATTCGGACAGGGCGGAGCCTTTATCACCAAATGTACCGCCCAGCTGATGAGAGATCTGGGCTCTATCCAGAGTCCCCAGAATGCGTTTATTCTGAATCTGGGGCTGGAGAGTCTGCATGTGCGCATGAAGCGTCACTGTGAAAACGGCCAGGCGGTGGCTGAGTTCCTGGCTGCTCATCCCAAGGTGGCTTATGTGAATTACTGCGGTCTGCCCGGGGATAAGTATTATGAGCTGGCACAGAAGTATCTGCCGAACGGCAGCTGCGGCGTGGTATCCTTTGGACTGAAGGGCGGCAGAGAGGCGGCCAGCACCTTTATGAAAAATCTGAAGATGGCTGCCATAGAGACTCATGTGGCGGATGCTCGGACCTGCTGTTTGAATCCTGCCTCCAGCACCCACCGGCAGATGACGGATGAGCAGCTCAGAGAGGCAGGCGTACCCGCAGAACTGGTTCGTATGAGCTGTGGTCTGGAGGATAAGGAGGATCTGATTGCCGATATCGCCCAGGCGCTGGAGCAGTGCTGATTCATGGGAAAAGGATCAGCTGCGGCTTTGCCGGGGGCTGTTTGAACAGTACCCCAAGCAAGGCCGGCGTTCAGAACAAACTTCATGCCGCTACAGGTGAGATTGTCCTGGCAGAAGAACGGGTTGAACGTGCTGATGGAAGTATGGAATACCGGCGGATATCGGTGGGAGAAGAACCGCTGCAGGAAACTGCCGCCGTGACGGAATCTCAGAGTGTGGAAAGTGCGGAAAGCGATGAAAGCTTATCCGAAGCAGAAATACAAGAGCTTTTCGCATTGGCCAGGCAATATCTGGTGGATCCGGAAAAGTTGATAGAGGCAGTCGAGCGGAGAGATGACAGTCCCTGGTCAAACCTGAAAGTGTATGAGCAGGAGGAATGGGAAACGCTTATGACGGAACGTTATGGGGATGCATGGAAGGAATGGTAAGCGAGACCGGCGTTTATTGTTCAAAGCTTAAATAGAGGCAGATTTTCCTTATCCGTTATGGATTTGCTGTAAAATCCCAGAAAATCCTTCTTTTCCCAGCCCATCCCGGTCCAGAAGGATTTTCCCTGCTCATTGCTTTCCATGATATTCAAGCAGACCCGGGTAATGCCCTCTTCCTTCAGGGCATTTACTGCCGCCTCTGCCAGGGATGAAGCAATACCGCATCTTCTGTACTGCGGTAAAACAACAGTATGGTAGATATATCCTCTTCTCCCGTCATTTCCGCACAGAATCGCCCCTACAATTTTATGCTCCTCACAGGCGATAAAGCTGGTGCGGGGATTTCTGTTCAGAAAAAGCGCAATTCCTTCCCGTGAATCATCCAGACTGCGCAATCCCATGTGGGGCGTATTTTCCCATAGTGCAAAAAGCTGCGGGTAATCCTCGATTGTCATTACTCTGATCATAGGTTCCTCCCATTGTCACAGCTTTCTCCTGTGACACTGCATTGCTATTTATTCTCAGGATGCATCTTCATATCCTTTTTTCAAAAAACAGATGTCCTTCATGAGAAATAATTCCTCCCACCTTCATGGATGAGGTGGCTGCCAGCCGAAAGCCCAGCTTCTGATATAAAGAAGCAGCAGGCGTATTCTGCGCTCCGGTATCCAGCCGGATTGCCGTGCAGCCTTGCTGCTTTGCCGTCTCTGACACAAAACGGATCAGGGCAGAACCGATACCCTTTCCGGCCGCACGGGGCCTTACCATCAGAAGGTGGATGACTTTTACCTGTTCGTCAGCTGCATGACTGGGCCAATCAATTTTCTGATATTCTTCCGGCTGAAAGCCGTCGCATATGATACTGCCCAGTACGATACCGTTTTCTTCGCAGACAAATAATGCATGATTCAGCAGAGCTTTCTCCGCATCTTTTTTGGTTGGGTATATGCCCTTGCGGAAAACGGTATAAGCGCCATATTGCTTTTCATGGGCAAAATGCTCCTCGTAAATTTCTTCAATACTGTCTAAATCCGTTATCTCTGCAGGCCTTATCATCCACAGCACCTCGTTTCATTCTGTTGTCTAATATTCCCGCCCTATAATTTAAGTCTGCGAAGTGTAAATACAGGATTGCTTACCGTAATTACGATTCAGGTAGTGCCACAGTAAAACTTGTCCTTTAAAGCCGTACCGCAGTTACTTAGCATGTACTGTATGAACGGTCTCGGACAGACAGCGGTCGATAAAAGCATAGGTCAGGGGAATGTGTCTTTCCATCTGTTCCGGCTCGGTCAGATACCAGAGGAAGCTTTCCGCAAAATATTCCTCGTTATCACCCAGACCGTAAACCATCCCCATGGCTGAGGCAAGGTCGGTTTCCTGGGCCATGACTGTCAGAAATTCATTCTTTTCGCTGGGAAAATCACAGCAGTAATCCAGAAAATGTCCGAACTCGTGAAGGATCGTGGTGTCCGTGGCGCTGTCCCGATCCTCCACCTTGATATACAGGCGCTCCACATCGGTGACACCTTTGACGGAGGCGTACTCGCCGTCAAATTCCGTCATGGCAATATCCTCGGCGGTCACATAGAAACGCCAGCCATAGTCTGCAAACAGATAGCGGATGCTGTCGGGCAGCAGAGCAAGCATCTCTGTGCAGCGACTGATATAGCGGTCCTGTACTTCTCCGATAGTCTGTACCGGAAGAACAAAAGCCTCCATATATACCGTCATTTCCTGAGACGTCCGCCGCTCTCCCTCGCAGAGAAAGTGCCGCCTGTGAGCGTAGATTCCGTGGTAGGGAGGATAGTAGGGAAGGGTGCGCAGCACCAGTCCATCCTCGGAGAAGTAGGCGGCAAAAAGCGCTGTGTCAGCAGCCATGCAGGAAAATGCCGGTTCCGAAAAACAGCTGAGAAAGCTGCACAGGATTACAACCGGCAGAAGCCGAATAAACCGTTTTTCTCTTTGTCTGTGTTTTTTTCTCATATATCCCAAAAGATTCCCATACCTTTCCGGACTGCGGTTCCTGAATTACAGGAAATGCGCCGCATATAATGCTTTGCGGATTTGACGCCATATGCGCAAAATAGGCTGTATCCTTAAGCTGCCTGAATATGGTATCAGTATAACATACTTCCTCCTTATTTTCTACCATTACCCGGAAAAACAAGCGGAATCCAATTTCTGAGAAATACATATAGCATATTTTTGTCAATCCCGTTATAATAGGAATCAGGAGCAGGGCGCTTTGCTTTATACCGGCAGGCACTTGCATTTAAAAGAACAGAGTGGTATACAGGAATCAGGGGAGTTTCCCCGGGAAAGTGAGGACGAGACAATGCAGTTTGAACAATTACAGAAGGATATGATCGCAGCGATGAAGGATCGGAACAAGGTGCGCAAGGACGCCATCTCCACTTTGGTATCCGCAGCGAAAAAGGTAGCCATTGATGAGGGCACCAGGGACAATATCACGGAAGAGATCGTGGACAGAGTGATCCTGAAAGAGATCAAGACGGTAAAGGAGCAGCTGGATGCCTGCCCGGCTTCCCGTGAGGATCTTCGTCAGGAGTATCAGGCCAGATACGATATATTCCAGGAGTATGCGCCGAAAATGATGTCTGCCGAGGAGGTAGAGGCTTTTTTGACGGAAAAGTATGCAGATCTGGTGGCACAGAAAAATAAGGGGCTGGTCATGAAGACCGTTATGCCGCAGCTCAAGGGCAAGGCGGATGGCAGTGTCATCAATCAGGTGGTGGCAAAGCTCTGTCAGTAAGAACACGGATAAAGCCTGAACTTTCCGAGGGGCAGCTGGGAAGAGGGAGAGCGTAGGCACGAAATTATCGTATATAAAAAGGCTCCGGCAGCTTTGAAACTGCCGGAGCCCTTTCGTGTGTCCGCCGGACACACGGTACAGGAAGCTTACGAAAAGTATTTATCCCATAGTTACTACGACATTTACCTCTTTCTTAGCGGCGTCATAGGGAATGATATTCCCTTCTACGGCAGCGCCGTCCACGGTCATGGATACAACGCCCTTCTCTACGCCGTTGGGATTCAGTACCTGAATATGATATACCGCACCTCTGTACTCACGGGTCAGTGTAAAATCGCCGAAGCCCTTGGGTACGCAGGGATTGATCTGCAGGCCGGAGTGGGTCGGATATACGCCCAGAATGTACTGGGAGATATTCGCAAAGGTCCATGCAGCGGTACCGGTCAGCCAGCTGTTCTTAGCCTCGCCGTGGAACTTGGCATCCCGGCCGGCTACCATCTGGGAATATACATAGGGCTCGGTGCGGTGGATCTCACTGATCTCCTCCACATAAGCGGGACAGGTCTTTTTGTAGATTTCAAAAGCTCTGTCACTGCGGCCAAGCACTGTCTCGGCAATGGATACCCAGGGATTGTTGTGGCAGAAGATACCGGCATTCTCCTTATATCCGGGGGGATAGGAGGATACTTCGCCAAGCTCTAAGTGGTACCTGGTGTAAGCGGGCTGCAGGATCATGATGCCGTAATCGGTATCCAGTCTTTCCTTTACAGAGTTCAGAGCTTTCTCTGCCAGACCTTCCTTTACGCCGATGCCTGCCAGTACGCAGAAGCCCTGAGGCTCGATATAGATCTGCCCCTCCTCGCATTCCTTGGAACCCACCTTGTTGCTGTAAGCGTCATAAGCGCGGACGAACCAGTCGCCATCCCAGCCGCTTTCCAGCACGGTGTCATACATTTCGGCCACCTGTGCTCTTGCGTAAGCAGCCTCCTCTGCATTGCCCATCAAGTCGCAGAGCTGTGCATACTCTTCTCCATATTTTACAAACATACCGGCAATAAACACAGATTCTGCCACGGGGCCTTCGCTGGGACCAAAGGTCTGGAAGGACTCACCGGGATGCTCGGAAAAGCAGTTCAGGTTCAGACAGTCATTCCAGTCCGCACGTCCGATCAGAGGCAGCTTATGTGGACCTTTATGGTTCACAATAAAGTCAAAGGATCTCTTTAAATGGTTCATCAGCGGCGTTGCCTTGGACATATCATTGTCAAAGGGTACCAGCTGCTCCAGAATGGAGGTATCGCCGGTCTCGCGTACGTAGGCGCTGGTGCCTGCGATCAGCCACAGAGGATCATCGTTAAAGCCGCTGCCGATGTCGGAATTGCCCTTCTTGGTCAGAGGCTGGTACTGATGGTAAGCGCTTCCGTCTTCAAACTGGGTAGAAGCGATATCGATAATACGCTCTCTTGCACGGTCGGGAATCAGGTGCACGAAGCCCAGCAGATCCTGACAGCTGTCCCTGAAGCCCATGCCGCGGCCGATACCGGACTCGTAATAGGAGGCGGAACGGGACATATTGAAGGTAACCATGCACTGATACTGGTTCCAGATGTTTACCATGCGGTTGACCTTCTCGTCCTGGGACTCCACATGATACTTGGAAAGCAGCTGCTTCCAGTAGTCCTGCAGAGCGGCAAAAGCGGCATCCACATCGGCGTTCGTCGCATAGCGGGCCAGCATCTCATAAGCACGTTTCTTGTTGATTACGCCGTAGGACTCCCATTTTTCTTCTTCGGGATTCTCAATATAGCCCAGCACAAAGATGAAGGTCTTGGATTCGCCGGGAGCCAGAGACACATTCAGCTGCTGGGAAGCGATAGGAGACCAACCGCTGGCCATGGTATTCTTGCACTGGCCGTTCTCCACGACTTCCGGATTATCAGCGCCTCTGTAGGCACCCAGGAAATCATCCCGGATCGTATCGAAGCCGGCGATGGGCGCATTTACCGAGTAGACAGCATAGTGGTTTCGGCGCTCTCTGTACTCTGTCTTATGGAAAATGGTGGAGCCCACCACCTCAACCTCGCCGCAGCTTAAGAGTCTCTGGAAGTTCTTCATATCGTCATCGGCATTCCACAGACACCATTCTACATAGGAGAACACCTTCAGTTCCTTGGGTTGGCTGCCGGTATTGGTCAGGGTCAGCTTGCTGATTTCGCAGTTGTCGTTCATGGGAACGAAAGTCAGGAGATTGGCTTCCACCTGATTTTTCACGCCGGTAAAGCGGCTGTAGCCAATGCCGTGGCGGCACTCATAGCGGTCCAGATCGGTCTTTACAGGCTGCCAGCCGGGATTCCAGACGGTGCTGCCGTCCTTTATGTAGAAATACTTGCCGCCCATATCGGTGGGTACATTATTATAACGGTAACGGGTCAGGCGCAGCAGCTTAGCATCCTTATAAAAAGTATAACCTCCGCAGGTGTTGGAGATTAAGCTGAAAAACTCGTTGCAGCCCAGATAGTTGATCCAGGGAAGCGGAGTCTTGGGTGTGGTAATGACGTATTCCTGATTGGCGTCATCAAAGTAACCAAATTTCATAGTAGAGTTCTCCTTTTCATGAATTTGTTTTGAGTAAACGATTAAGTAAAGCCGATTTACATTTAAAATTATACAGAACCTGTCCATAAAATGCAATAGATATGTGGAAAAATGCCGGAAAATCTAAACGCTGCAGATGTGGGTGGAAGAAGGTGGATTTTCCTGGCTTTGACGGGTTTGGGGCTAAAAAAAAGACCCGAAAAAAAAGAACCAAAAACAAAACAGTGATAATGTACAAAATGCTTGGCTAAAAACTGGCTAAAAATTACAAAAGACAAAAAAATGAACAAAAAATGAAAAAATAAGTTGCAAAATTGTTCAAAGTGTTATAAACTATGTTTACGAAAACGTTAAAGTTGACAAATAGATCAGGAGTTACAAAGATGGCATCCTTAAAAGATATTTCCATAGCCTGCGGGGTTTCGGTAGCTACGGTAAGCAAAGCGCTGAATGACCACAATGATATTGGGGAAGAGACCAAAGAGAGAATTCGCAGGATTGCCAAGGAGATGGGTTATTTGCCTAATCTGTCCGCCAGGGCCCTCAGAACCAGCCGTACCTATGCGATAGGCGTGATGTTTGCAGACGAGGCCGGCAACGGACTGACCCATGATCATTTCTGCCGTGTGCTGGACAGCTTCAAACGGACGGTGGAGGCCAGCGGTTATGACATCGCTTTTGTCAGCAGCTGCAAGAACCGCACGAGCGATATGACATATCTGGAACGGTGTCGGTACAGAGGGTTTGACGGCGTGCTGGTCGCCTGTGCGGATTTTGAAGATCCGGAGGTCATAGAGCTGCTGCAGAGTGATCTTCCTTTGGTGACAATCGACTACATATTTAACAATCGCATTACCGTAATATCCGATGGCGTACGGGGAATGCAGGATCTGCTGGAGTACATTTACCAGATGGGCCACCGCAGGATCGCTTATATTCACGGAGAGAATACGGCGGTGACGGCAGGCCGTTTATCCAGCTTTTACCGTACGGCAGAACGGCTGGGACTGGAGATCCCGGATACCTATATCAGAGAAGCACCTTACCGAGATACGGAAGCGGCCCACTGGGTGACAAAAACTCTGCTGGAACTGCCCGTACCTCCTACCTGTATTATTTATCCCGATGACTTCGCCGCCTTCGGCGGAATCAATGCCATTCGGGAGAAAAAGCTGAGAATTCCGGAGGATATCTCCATAGCCGGTTATGACGGGATCCCGGCGGCGAGCCAGCTGCAGCCGCAGCTGACGACGATTAAGCAGGATGCCGAGCAGGTGGGATCCGTAGCCGCCAGACATCTGATCAGTCTGATTGAGCGGCCTAAGACCACACTGGTGGAGCAGATCGTGATTCCCGGCAAGCTGATTGAAGGGAAATCGGTGGCAAGATACAGCTCCCCCGATGCCTCTGTTACAGACCGGATAATATTTTAGAATGTTATAAAGAAAGAAGGAGTGTATCACATGAAAGGTTTCTTAAAAAACACATGGCAACACAGAGCACATGTAGTCATGGCATTGCCGGCATTTCTGATCCTGCTGTTTTTCAGCTACGTGCCGATGTCAGGTCTGATAATGGCGTTTAAGTCCTATGACTACAGCAAAGGGATCTGGGGAAGCCCCTGGAACGGAATTGAAAATTTCAAGTTCCTGCTGGCATCCAAGGCTACATTTATTAGTATGACGAAGAACACATTGATGTACTATTTCATCTTTACGATTCTGGGAACATTCCTGAATGTGGTGCTGGCTATTGCCATTGATCAGTTCTTATTCAAGAAATGCGCTAAGGTGATGCAGACGATCATGATTATCCCCGTGTTCATCTCTTATGCAGCCGTACAGTTTATTGTATATGCTTTCATCGCCAGCGATACCGGGATCATCAACAATGTACTGGGTACAAATATCAAGTTTTACAGCAGCGCATCTCTGTGGCCGATGATTCTGACGGTGGTAAAGATGTGGAACAGTGTGGGTTATGGTTCGGTGCTGTATATGTCCGTGCTGGCCGGTATTGATACTGAACTCTATGAGGCGGCGGAGATCGACGGCGCCAACAAGTGGAGACAGATCTGGCATATTACCCTGCCTGCTCTGCTTCCCATGATTACCGTAATGCTGCTGCTGTCCGTAGGTAATATCATGAGATCCGACACCGGTCTGTTCTATCAGGTTACCAGAAACAGCGGATCCCTGTATTCCTCAACGCAGGTTATTGACTCCTACGTGCTGAACGCCATCTTTAAGAACTCCAACTTTGGATTCGTGGCGGCTACTACGTTGTTCCAGTCAGTGGTCGGATTGCTCCTGATGCTGTTCGCTAACGGTGTGGTAAAGAAGATTTCACCTGATAATTCACTGTTTTAATGAAGGAGGAGATGACAATGAGTGCAAAGAAGAAAATGAAAAATGCGGATTTGGCTCCCTCCAGAAGAGAGCGGAAGGGGATAGGACAGTACATACTTGGATTCTTCCTGCTGCTGTACACCCTGTTCTGCGCACTGCCGATCCTGCTGGTATTTATCTCAGCATTTACGGATGAGAAGTCGATCAACCAGAATGGTTTCAGCTTCTTCCCGGAAAAGTGGTCCCTGGCAGGTATGAATTCCGTGCTCCGGTACGGTCATCAGCTGCTGACCTCCTATGGGGTGACCATCTTCGTTACCGTGGTCGGTACGCTGCTGGGCCTGCTGATTATGGCTATGTTTGCTTATTCCATCAGCAGAAGGGAATTCAGACTGGCGAAGTTTTTATCCGTGTTCCTGCTGATTCCCATGCTGTTTAACGGCGGTCAGCTGTCCTGCTATGTTATTTTTACATCCTGGTACGGCCTGAAGGACAATCTGCTTCTGCTGATCCTTCCGCTGTGCGTAACCACGATGAATGTTATTATTCTGAGAACCTATATTGTAAACAGTATTCCTTTGGAGCTGATGGAGGCGGCAAAGATCGACGGAGCCGGAGAGTACCGTACGTTCTTCCAGATCACGCTTCCTCTGCTGAAGCCCTCCATGGCGGCAGTAGGCTTCATGATGGCGACTACATACTGGAATGACTGGCAGAATGCCCTGCTGTATATTACTTCGGACAGCAAGAAGCCGTTGCAGCTGCTGCTGGTAAATATCCAGAAGAGTATTGAGTTCCTGCTGAACAACTCCAATGTGCCCGCCGCTGCGAGAGCGGCAATGGGCGGTAATATTCCCCAGTATTCCGCTACGATGGCAACCGTTATTGTAGTCATCGGGCCGATCATGGTGATTTACCCGTTCTTCCAGAAGTATTTCATAAAGGGCTTGACAGTGGGGTCTGTTAAGGGTTAATGTAGTAAGCGTGCGTCAGAACACAAAAGGTTATGGTATTCCGGAACGAACACAATGGTGTGTTGTTCCTGAGAATATAGATTAAAAGGGAGGTTTAAAACCAACATGAAAAGAAAAATTTTTGCAACTATGTTAGTGGCATCCATGATGGCAGGTCTGCTGGCTGGATGCGGCGACGACAGCGGCAGCTCCGCTGCAGGGAGCAGCGCAGCTGGTAGCGGGTCCAACGGCGGTTCTTCTGCATCCGGTGATGTGGTAGAGATCAATGTTACCAGAGCTACTTTCAACCTGGCAACCCCTGATTCTGCACAGGTGCAGAAGGTAGAGGATGCGATCAATGCTTATATCGCAGATAAGATCAATGTAAAGATCCATCTGACCGATATCGGCTCCGGTGAGTTCATCGACAAGGCTAATCTGGCACTGGGCAACAACGAGATCAACCTGCTGTGGACTGCTTCCTGGGAGAGCACCATCGGCACCAACGATCTGGTACCCAAGAACGCTGTATATGACATCACAGATCTGCTGCCCGGCACCGACCTGTACAACTCCATGGATGCAGGCCAGTGGGAAGCTACCAAGTATAATGGCAGAATCTACTACATTCCTGTATACAAGGACAATGTAGAGGGCTACGACTTTATGTTCCGTCAGGATCTGGTTGACAAGTACGGATGGGATCTGTCCACCGTTACGAGTCTGGCTGACATTGAGCCCATGCTGGCAGATGCTAAGTCCGAAGGTCTGAAGTATCCCTTCCTGACCCAGAAGACCGCTATGTTCTACAGATTCTACATCGACAGCTTTGATTTCTTCACCGCTGATGCTACTGCTAACTGGGTTGCAGTTGACAGAGACACCAACGAGGTTGTAGATACCATTCTGACCGATGAGTATAAGGAGTTCTGTACTCTGATGGCTCAGTGGGCAGAGGCTGGCTATATCTCTGAGGATGAGGTAACCAAGACCACTACCGATACCACGACTCAGACCCAGGATTGGGCAGTTTCATGGTGGACCGATATCCCTGTAAACGCAGAGGCTAACAGCCGTTATGGTCAGGATGTGGCTATGGTACCCGCTACCGACAGATGGGCACACTCCACTTCCGCTCTGGGTTCCTGCTATGCAGTAACCGCTAACAGCACTCCTGAGCAGGCACAGGCTTGTATCGACTTCATGGGTCTGCTGTACACCGATTCCAAGCTGGCTGATCTGTACACCTTCGGTATTGAGGGCGAGGACTTCACTTATGATGAGAACGGTCAGGTAGTTCAGACCAGTGACAAGTACAACCACTCCATGTGGGAGTCCGCTTCTGCTACCATCGTTACTCCTGTAGCAGGCGAGCCTGAGAACAAGGCAGATCTGTACGAAGCTTTCAACGGCGGTGCTAATACCTCCTGCGCAGCAGGTTTCCGTTTTGACAAGACTCCGGTAGAGAGCCAGTATGCAGCTTGCCAGAACGTATTTGAGCAGTATGGTTTCGTACTGGAGAACGGCGGTGTTGCTGCAGCTGATGTTGAGTCTACCATCGCAGCTTACCAGGCAGCACTGGATGAGGCTGGCTATCAGGATGTTCTGGCTGAGTTCCAGAGCCAGTACAACGCTTGGAAGTAATTTCAGGTCTGTAAGTAAACAGAATAAGGACTGTCGCCCCGAGCGGGGCGGCAGTTTTTTGCTGCAGTCCACATGTCGGCCGGTTTGATACAGGTATGTGCTTGAAGCAGAATCTGTATGAGACTGAGCTGTATTTTATAGAAAATTTTATTGGAAAGGAGTGACAGAACGGAATAAAAATAAATTGCAAAAATATATAAAGTGTTATAAACTGAATTTGTAAAAATGTTAAATTTGATTATAAGTCAGGAGTTATGGCAATGGTATCCCTAAAAGATATTTCCACGGCCTGCGGCGTATCGGTAGCAACGGTAAGCAAGGCACTGAATGATCAAAAGGACATTGGAGAAGAGACCAAAGAGAGGGTTCGCAGGACTGCGAAGGAGATGGGATATATGCCCAATCTTTCGGCTAGAGCACTCAGGACCAACCGTACCTACGCTTTGGGAGTGATGTTCACGGATGAGGCCGGGAATGGGCTGACCCACGATCATTTCTGCCGTGTGCTGGACACCTTTAAGAGGACGGCGGAGACAAACGGCTATGATATTACGTTACTCAGCAGCAGCAGGAACAGGATAGACAATATGACCTATCTGGAACGCTGCCGATACAGAGGAATTGACGGCGTTCTGGTTGCCTGCGCAGATTTTGAGGATCCGGAAGTGATAGAACTGCTGCAGAGTGATCTCCCTATTGTTACTATAGATTATAGTTTCTATAATCATATTACGGTGATATCTGACGGTGTGCGTGGGATGAAGGATCTTTTGGAATACATTTATCATATGGGGCACCGAAGGGTGGCCTATATTCATGGGGAGAATACTGTGGTAACAGCCGGCCGCTTATCCGGTTTTTACCGTACGGCAGAGCGCCTGGGGCTGGAAATCCCGGATGAATATGTTACAGAGGGCGCTTATCGGGATACGGTAGCTGCTTATTGGGTAACAAAGGGATTGCTGGATCTGCCCGAGCCGCCTACCTGTATCATTTATCCGGACGATTTTGCTGCATTTGGCGGTATCAATGCCATCAGGGAGAGGAAGCTCAGAATCCCGGAGGATATCTCCGTGGCCGGATATGACGGGATTCCATCGGCAAGCCAGCTGCAGCCACAGCTGACTACAATCAAGCAGGATGCCGAGCAGATTGGTTCTGTTGCAGCGAGACATCTGATCAGTCTGATTGAGAGACCCAAAACGACATTGATAGAGCAAATTATCATCCCCGGAAAACTGATTGAAGGAAAATCTGTTGGAAGGATAGACGAAGAAGAGATATAGAAAAACTTGAATTCTATTCATGTACCGGCCCTTATAGGGCCTGTTCCCAACCCCCAGTTGAACTGGGGGTCGGTGACTTACTGATAAAAAAGGGTATCTCATAATGGAAAACCTTATGATATGCCTGTTTTTAATAAAAAGTTTATAAAGCCTTTATGCCTCGTATATTTACGCCGATGCGTAAACATGCTATACTTAGTACCATAATAATTTTCGACAGAAAATATCTGCAAGCAGACGAAAATGAGGACTTGTATGAGCAAACAGGAATTTGTGGACCGGCTTAAAATCTCCTTAAGCGGGAAGGTGTCACCGGCACTGGTGGAGGAAAATGCCCGTTATTATGAAGAATATATTAACACAAAGATCCGGCTTGGGGAGCAGGAGGAGAAAGTGCTGGAATCATTGGGGGATCCCCGGCTGATTGCCCGATCCATTGTGGCGGCTGAGAGTGGGAAAACGTCTGAGTCGGGTAATGGATACAGGGAATATCAGGATAGCAGAGAATCGGAAACAGAGAATAGAAGGAATATCCGGCGCTCCTTTTGTATCACGAAGCTGCCCTCCTGGTCACTGCCCGTACTGGCTGTAGGCCTTATGCTTCTGGTGCTTGCAGTGGCAGGGCTGGTATTTCATCTGATGCTGCAGGTGATAGCATGGCTGTGGCCTGTGGTCTTCATTGCCATGATTGTCATTTTTTTTGTCAAATTATTTCGGGACTGGCTGCATTAGCCGGTGTTACTATTTACAGCCCCTCCACGCCGCATTCGCAAAACCCGCTGCTGCGCAGCTATTACGTCTGCTTCACAGCCGTGTTTTGCTCATTGGGTGGAGGGTCCTGCTACGCAGTCAGATTTGGAACAGATATACAGCTTCTTACGAGCAAGCTCGACGAATCTGTGTATCTGTCCAAATCGGCTGTAAATAGTAACTAGCCGGTGTATATTTTGAAAAGGACAGGACATACTACTCTTGTAACCAAAAACAAACAGGAGGAATGAATCATGTCCAACAACAATAATCAGAACAATAACCAGAACAGCAATTCCAATAATTGCCAGAACAGCTATCAGGATAGCCAGAACAGCTATCAGGATAGCCAGAACAGCCAGAACAATAACCAGAAAAATAACAGCCAGAATAAGCAGAAGAACAACAACTTCTAAAGCTGGAGGTTCAGAGTTCCGGAAAATAGGGATGCCGCTTTTGCGGCATCCCTATTTACATACTGGCAGAAATTATGGTATCATATATTTGTTGCTTATAAGCAGATTCGGAAAATCAGGAGGCCTGCGGGCCGGAAACGGAATGGAAAATGAAGCGGTATGAATTGATTGCTCCTTGTCATTTTGGCATGGAGGCAGTGCTGAAAAAGGAAATTATAGATCTGGGATATGACGTGACCGAGGTGGCGGACGGCCGAATCACCTTTCTGGGGGATGAGGAGGCGCTGTGCCGTGCCAATGTCTTCCTGCGCACTGCACAGCGGGTTCTGATCAAGGCAGGCCGCTTTAGGGCGGAGAACTATGAGGAGCTTTTTCAGGGCACCAGAGCGCTGCCCTGGGAGGAATATATTCCCCGGGACGGGAGATTCTGGGTCACGAAGGCGGCCAGCGTCAAGAGTAAGCTTTTCAGCCCCTCTGATATTCAGCGCATTATGAAAAAGGCCATGGTGGAGCGCATGAAGGGGCATTATGGGCTGGAACGGTTTCCGGAGGATGGGGAATCCTTTCCTGTGCGGGTATTCCTGATGAAGGATGAAGTGACGGTGGGCCTGGATACTACGGGGGAATCCCTGCATAAACGTGGCTACCGTAAGCTGACGGCAAAAGCGCCCATTGCAGAGAATCTGGCAGCAGCGCTGATCCTGCTGACTCCCTGGCATGGGGACCGGATTCTGGTGGATCCTTTCTGTGGCAGCGGCACGATCCCTATAGAGGCAGCAATGATGGCGGCAAATATGGCCCCGGGCATGAACCGAAGCTTTACGGCACAGAACTGGCCCCATCTGGCAGGGAAAAGGGTGTGGTACGATACCCTGGACGAGGCTCGGGAACTGATGGATCTGTCAGTGGAGACGGATATTCAGGGCTATGATATGGATGATGCTATGGTGACTATCGCCAGGGAGAACGCCAGGCTGGCGGGTGTGGAGAAGCTGATCCATTTCCAGAGGCGGGAGGTGGCACAGCTGAGCCACCCGAAAAGGTACGGTTTCCTCATTACGAATCCCCCCTATGGGGAGAGACTGGAGGAAAAGGCAGCGCTGCCCGCTTTGTATCGCACTATCGGGGAGCGGTTCCGCAGCCTAGATGACTGGAGTATGTACCTGATCACTGCATATGAGCAGGCGGAGCAGGAGATCGGCCGCAAAGCGGATAAAAACCGAAAGATCTACAACGGCATGATGAAGACCTATTATTATCAGTTTCTGGGGCCGAAACCGCCCAGACGGGGAGGACGCAATGAATAGCATAACGGATTGGCGGGGGAGAAATACCCTGCTTTTGTGGGTACTGCTCTGCTGCGTCTGTATGACAGTGATGCTGTGGTGGGCGGCGGGCAAAAGCATTGTGATCGCAGATGCCTCCCCCCAGGAGCAGGAGAACCAGAGCGGCCAGCAGGAGCAAATTGTGCTGGAGCGCTACCGGCTGACACTGGAGGCGGAGGAAGGCAAGGCCAGGCGTTTTTGTATTCCTCTGGATCCAACGATCCGTGCGGAGCAGATCAGTATCGAGAATCGCTATATGGAGCATCAGCTGTGGATCTATATTCAGGGGGCATGGGCATCGGACTATCGGGACTATATGATTACCGGGGATTTGTCTTCCATAGTGGGTGGCTGGGCCCAGCAGCAGGGAGAGATGACCGTTTTAAAATTACAGATGAATACAGTGCAGGAATACAGCAGTCTGATGGAGGAGAACCGTTTGTATGTGGAGTATGCCGCACCCAGGGAATGCTATGACCGGATCGTGGTCATCGACCCCAGGGGCGGCGGAGAGGATCCGGGACTGACGGCAGAAGACCGGCAGGAAAAGGAGATCACCTTGCAGATTGCCGGGGCTGTAAAGCGGCTGTTGGAGGAATCGGGTATCAAAGCATATTTTACCAGGCTTGAGGACGTGGAACCTACGGCAGAGGAAAGGGCCTTTCTGGTCAGGGAGGTCAATGCGGATCTGTATGTGGGTATCGGCGTGAACGGAGACCCGGAGGAACCGGAGCAGTTCGGTACGGAGGTCTGGTATAACGGGGACTATTTCATCCCTCGGTTTGGCAGCCTGCAGTTGGCGGATCTGCTGGAGTATCAGGTGACGGAAGCTGTGGTGGGCCGGGCTAATGGCCTGATGCAGACAGAGGATCCGGTGCTGCAGCAGCTGACGGTACCCGGCGCTCTGTTGAAAGCAGGGTATCTGACGCATGAGAAAGAGGGAGAACTGCTGACGCAGGAGGGTTATGCGGATAAAATCGCAGAGGGCATAGTGGCGGCTCTGCAGCAGGCATTCGCAGAGCTGGGGGAAGAATAAAGGATGTGGAGGAGATACGGATGAAAATAGAGAGAATCGTATTTGCCACCGGCAATACCGGTAAGGTCAGGGAAATACAGGCGATTCTGGCAGATCTGGGACTGGAGGTGGTCTCCATGAAGGAAGTGGGGATCCATGTGGATATTGAGGAAAATGGCAGCACCTATGAGGAGAATGCCCTGATCAAATCCCGGGCAGTGGCTGCCTGTCTTAAGGAGACAGGACAGCAGAAGCATACCGTGGTGATGTCCGATGACTCCGGTCTGGAGATTGACTATCTGAACAAAGAACCCGGGATCTACTCGGCAAGGTATTTGGGGGAGGATACCTCCTACCGAATCAAGAACGCCAATCTGATCAGCCGTCTGGAAGGGGTGGAGGATGCGCTTCGGACAGCCAGATTCGTCTGTGCCATAGCGGCAGTGCTGCCGGATGGACGGGAGCTTGCCAGCCGGGGTGTTATTGAGGGCCGTATCGGCTATGAGGAAAAGGGCAGCAATGGCTTTGGATATGATCCGATTTTCTATGTGCCGGAGTTTGGCTGCACCACGGCGGAGCTGTCTGAGGAGCAGAAAAACCGGGTGAGCCACCGGGGAAATGCGCTGCAGGCTATGAAAGGATTGCTGCAGGAGATCATGGAGGAGCAGGAGAATCAGGATAAGTGGGGAGGGGCTTTATGAAACAGCCCATGAAAATACTGATTATCAGTGATACGCACAGAAAAAATGAGAATTATTTTGCGCTATTGGAGCGGCTGGGGCCCCTGGATATGGTGATTCACTGCGGGGATGCGGAAGGCAGCGAATATGCCATCAGTGAAGCGGCGAACTGCCCGGTGCAGATTGTGCTTGGCAACAATGATTTTTTTTCTGATCTGCCCAAGGAGGTGGAGCTGAATATCGGTGGTTATCGGGTGCTGGTGACCCACGGGCATACCCATTATGTGTCCATGGGAAATGAGAGACTGAAGATGGATGCCAGGATGAGGGGAGTGGATGTGGTGATGTACGGACATACCCACCGCCCTTGTCTGGATATTGAGGAGGGTCTGGTGACCCTGAATCCGGGCAGTCTGTCTTATCCACGTCAGGAAGGGCACAGGCCATCCTATGCAATCATGGAGATTGATGAGGCTGGAGACGCCAGCTTTCGGATCGAGTTTTTGTAAAAACAAATAGTGAATCGGTGGCCTTATCCGAAAGAAAGACTGCAATAGGCGCAGACATGGAAACGGAGCTGGGTGTCAAAATAGCGGAAAGTGCATTTCTTTGCGCTTACATCGGGGTGACAGGATTCGAACCTGCGGCCTCCTGGTCCCAAACCAGGCGCTCTAGCCAAGCTGAGCCACACCCCGATAAACAAAAGTATTATATAATAGTAGAAAAAAAGTGTCAAGAATAATTAAAATCTATTTTCGGGAGCTTTTATTTTTAGTAAATAGTAACATTTTTATAGAAAAAAAGGCAAAAATAGTTGACAAACCTGTTTTTCTACGATACAATAGCATTCGTCAGTGCGGTTGAAACGCCGGATATGTGTCCGTAGCTCAGCTGGATAGAGCAACGGCCTTCTAAGCCGTGGGTCGGGG
>CAZFYD010000039.1:0-18578 GCA_964523315.1 uncultured Acetatifactor sp. | reverse complement strand
CGAGCAAGCTCGACGAATCTGTGTATCTGTCCAAATCGGCTGTAAATAGTAACGGATTATCAAAAAAAATGATACAAAATCATTGACAAAACCGAACAAATGTTTTATTCTAAAAGAAATCAAGAACATTTGTTCCTTTAGAGAGGGAGATCAGAATATGGAAAAGGATGAAAAATTAAAAGCATTGGATGCGGCGATCAGCCACATTGAGAAGCAGTACGGCAAGGGTGCTGTGATGAAGCTGGGAGATCCTGCGAATCAGATGAATGTGGAGACCATTCCCACAGGCTCCTTAAGTCTGGATATTGCATTGGGACTGGGAGGAATCCCCAGAGGAAGGATCGTAGAGATATATGGACCGGAGTCCAGCGGTAAGACCACGGTCACCCTGCATATGATTGCGGAGGTGCAGAAGAGAGGCGGCATTGCGGGATTTATTGATGCGGAGCATGCGCTGGATCCGGTTTATGCCAAGAATATCGGCGTGGATATTGACAATCTGTATATTTCCCAGCCGGATAACGGGGAGCAGGCGCTGGAGATTACGGAGACCATGGTGCGTTCCGGTGCTATTGATATCGTGGTTGTGGACTCCGTAGCGGCGCTGGTGCCCAAGGCGGAGATTGACGGGGAAATGGGAGATGCTCATGTGGGTCTGCAGGCCCGTTTAATGTCCCAGGCCCTGAGAAAGCTGACGGCGGTAATCAGCAAGTCAAACTGTACGGTTATTTTTATTAACCAGCTGCGTGAGAAGGTGGGTGTGATGTTTGGTAATCCTGAGACCACCACGGGCGGCCGTGCACTGAAATTCTATTCCTCTGTGCGTCTGGATGTGCGTCGGGTGGAAGCCTTAAAGCAGGGCGGTGAGGTGATCGGCAACCATACCAGAGTCAAGGTTGTGAAGAATAAGATTGCTCCGCCTTTCAAAGAGGCAGAGTTTGACATCATGTTCGGAGAGGGTATCTCCATGGCAGGGGATATTCTGGATCTGGCGGCCAATGTGGATATTGTAAACAAGTCCGGTGCATGGTATGCCTATAACGGGGAAAAAATCGGTCAGGGCCGTGAGAACGCCAAACAGTATCTGAAGGATAATCCTGCCGTATGTCAGGAAATCGAGAGTAGGGTGCGGGAGCACTTCGGTTTGCAGAATGATGCGGCTGTGGACACGGCGGCTGACGGGAAAGAATAAAATTCATGGTAATTACGGAGATTGTGGAGATATCGAAGAAACAGAGCAGGGTCTGTGTGGATCAGGAGCTTTCCTTTGTCCTGTATCACGGAGAATTGCGTCAGTATGGAATTAGAGAAGGTGCGGAACTGCCCGAGGCTGTTTACCGTGAGCTGATGGATGAGCTTCTGCCCCGCAGAGCCAGGCTGCGGGCCATGAATCTGTTGAAGAGCCGGGACTACACGGAGAAGCAGCTGGGAGACAAGCTGCGGGACGGCGGATATCCGCAGCAGGTGGTGCATCAGGCTCTGGAGTATGTGAAATCCTTTCACTATATTGATGACCTGCGATATGCTCAAAGCTACTTAAATACTTATGCGGGCAGAAAGTCCCTGCGCAGGATGGAACAGGATCTGCAGCAGAAGGGGATCGGCCGATCGGCGCTGGAACAGGCCATCGCCTTCTGGCAGCAGGACGGCGGTCAGGACGAATTGCAGATGGCCTGCAGGCTGCTGGAAAAGAAGCATTATGACCGGGAAACCTGTGATCGGAAGGAAAGGCAGAGGCTGTACAGTTTCCTGATGTACAAGGGGTTTTCTGCGGAAGTAATCCGCCGGGCTTTGCATACTGACGGCGAAGAGTGGCAGATATAAATATTTGCTGCAGTTCGGCCCTCTCATTCATAAAAGTGTCCGTTTTGCATCCATCGCTGTAAGGGTCGCCGCCAGGCAGAAATATTTCGCTTGACATAATCGTCATTTCGGTTTAGAATTTTATATGTTGTAGATTGCCTGTTAGAATGTGAGCAGTACATACATTCTAAATTAGATATTTGCACAATGAAAATTTAATAAGGAGGTGCTCCTGTAATGCAAGGTGTTATCGGTTATGTGATTACAGCAGTAATCTGTATCCTTGTGACTGCGGCGATTACAGCGGTTGTTACTTCTGTTTATCAGAAAAAGGTAGCGGCAGCAACTGTCGGCAACGCAGAGGATAAGGCCAGAGAGATTATTGATGAAGCCCTCAAGACTGCGGAAACAAAGAAACGTGAATCGTTGCTTGAAGCCAAAGAAGAGTCCATTCGTACCAAAAACGAACTGGATAAGGAGATCAAGGAACGCAGAGCGGAGGCACAGCGTTATGAGCGCAGAGTTCAGCAGAAAGAGGAAAACATTGATAAGAAGGCTGATGCGATCGAAAAACGAGAAGCAAGCTTGAATGCCCGTGAGGAATCCCTGAACAAGATGAAAGACGAGGTTTCCAGGCTGAACGAGCAGAGAGTACAGGAACTGGAAAGAATTTCCGGATTAACCTCTGAACAGGCAAAAGACTACTTATTGAAAATTGTTGAAGATGAAGTAAAGCATGAAACGGCCGTGATGATCAAGGAAATGGAGAATCGGGCCAAAGAAGAAGCAGACAAGAAAGCGAAAGAATATGTGGTATCTGCGATCCAGAGATGTGCTGCAGACCATGTCTCTGAGACCACAATTTCTGTTGTACAGCTTCCTAATGATGAGATGAAAGGACGTATTATTGGCCGTGAGGGACGTAATATCCGTACCCTGGAGACCATGACCGGTGTGGATCTGATTATCGATGATACACCGGAGGCAGTTATTCTGTCAAGCTTTGATCCGATTCGTCGTGAGGTGGCAAGAATCGCCCTGGAGAAGCTGATTGTTGACGGCCGTATTCATCCGGCCAGAATCGAAGAGATGGTGGAGAAGGCTCAGAGGGAAGTCGAAGTGATGATTAAGGAGGAAGGTGAGGCAGCTACCCTGGAGGTAGGTGTTCATGGTATCCATCCTGAACTGGTCAAGCTACTGGGCAGAATGAAGTTCAGAACCAGCTATGGCCAGAATGCACTGAAGCATTCTATCGAAGTTGCCCAGCTGTCCGGTTTACTTGCGGCTGAGATGGGGCTGGATGTGAGATTGGCTAAGCGTGCCGGCCTGCTGCATGATATCGGCAAGGCTGTGGATCACGAGATGGAAGGTTCTCATATTCAGCTTGGCGCTGAACTCTGCAGAAAATATAAGGAGAACGCCACCGTTATTAATGCTGTAGAATCCCATCACGGCGATGTGGAACCCACTTCCCTGATTGCATGTATTGTACAGGCTGCTGATACAATCTCTGCGGCAAGACCGGGAGCTAGAAGGGAAACATTGGAAACCTATACTAGCAGATTAAAACAGTTAGAAGAAATAACCAACAATTTCAAGGGAGTAGAAAAGTCTTTTGCCATTCAGGCAGGTCGTGAAGTTCGAGTGATGGTAGTACCTGAGCAGATTTCTGATGCGGATATGGTGCTGTTGGCCCGTGATATCTCTAAGCAGATTGAAGCGGAGCTGGAATATCCCGGACAGATCAAGGTTAATTTGATCCGTGAATCTCGTGTAATTGATTATGCGAAGTAACGAAGCCAGTGACTGAGAATTTCAAAGAAAGAAAAGAGTTCCGATTGCGGGGCTCTTTTTTTATGAAAAAAATACTTGTACTATGGAATATTTTGTAGTAATATATACGGGATGTATGATTGTATACGATAATCCAAAGTTACTATTCACAGCTCCTCCACGCTGCATTCGCAAAACCCGCTGCTGCGCAGCTCTTACGTCTGCTATCGCAGCCGTGTTTTGCTCATTGGGTGGAGGTTCCTGCTACGCAGTCAGATTTGGAACAGATATACAGCTTTTTACGAGCAAGCTCGACGGATCTGTGTATCTGTCCAAATCGGCTGTGAATAGTAACAATCCAATACAAAAAAGCCAATTCTGGCAGAAAGAGTGTGGGTTGATATGATGAAAAAGCCTTATCAGGAGTTAAGCAGGGATCAGCTGCTGGAGCTGCATGAGCAGTTAACAAAGGAGTATGCGGATGCAAAGAGCAAGGGGCTGAATCTGGATATGTCCAGAGGCAAGCCCGGTATATCTCAGCTGGATATGGGGATGGATATTTTTGATGTGCTGAATTCTCAGAGTGATATGAAGAGCATGGAGAATGTGGATGTCCGCAACTACGGCGTATTGGACGGTCTATTGGAAACCAAGCATATGATGGCGGATATCATGGATGTATCTGCGGACAATGTGATTGTATGCGGAAATGCCAGCCTGACCATCATGTATGATACGGTATCCCGTTCCATGACCCATGGTGTGATGGGTTCCACTCCCTGGTGTAAGCTGGATCAGGTGAAGTTTTTATGTCCGGCTCCCGGCTATGACAGACATTTTGCCATCACGGAGTATTTCGGCATCGAGATGATTACCGTGCCCATGACTCCCCAGGGACCGGATATGGATATGGTTGAGAGGCTGGTGTCAGAGGATTCCGGCATCAAGGGAATCTGGTGTGTTCCCAAGTATTCCAATCCCCAGGGATACAGCTATTCTGACGAGACGGTCAGAAGATTTGCGGCTTTAAAGCCGGCGGCTGAGGATTTCCGTATTTTCTGGGACAATGCCTACGCAGTGCATCACCTGTACGAGGACAGACAGGATGAGATTCTGGAGATCTTAAGTGAATGTGAGAAGGCAGGCAACCCGGATATGGTGTATGAATTTGCTTCCACCTCCAAGATCAGCTTTTCCGGCGCCGGTATTGCAGCGATTGCGTCCTCCAAGGGCAATCTGGACTTTATCAAGAAGTCCTTGACGATCCAGACCATCGGCTTTGATAAGATCAATCAGCTGCGGCATGTACGTTACTTTAAGGATTTTGAGGGTATTAAAGCCCATATGAGAAAGCATGCGGCAATTCTGCGGCCCAAGTTTGAGGCGGTGCAGGAGGTATTGGAAAAGGAACTGGAGGGCTTGCAAATCGGTACCTGGACCAAGCCCAACGGCGGCTATTTTATTTCCTTTGATGCGATGGAGGGCTGCGCCAAGGCTATCGTAGCAAAATGTAAGGAAGCGGGAGTGACGCTGACCGGGGCCGGGGCAACCTATCCCTACGGCAGGGATCCCAAGGACAGCAATATCCGTATTGCGCCTTCCTTCCCCACGCCGGAAGAGATGGCCATGGCAACGGATCTGTTTGTTCTCTGTGTGAAGCTGGTCAGCGTGGAGAAGCTGTTAGGTATGTAAGTGCTCCTTGCCGCATACAATAGGAATATACCTATGAATATCCATAATCTTATGTATGCAGGTGATCTTTTTGAAGCTGACCAATAAGCAGTTGATTTTTTTCCTGATCGGAATATGCGGCGGGATCGTACTCGCTAATCTGGGTAAAAGTGAAATGCTGTCGGGATCGGCCCTCCTGGAGGAGGATGCGCTGATGCAGGTGCGCTATGCCGTGATTGACAGCAGGTCACTTTTTTTCTATCTGCTGCGGCAGAGATTGGGAGAGGCGGGACTCTTGCTGCTATTGTCCACCACCTTTCTGGGTCTGGCGGCGGTGTGGTTTTATGCTTTTCGCTATGGAGTATCGCTGGGATTTCTGCTGGCAACCCTGCTGACCGGCTATGGGGCCAGGGGTATCCTGCTGCTGTTTGCCGGGCTTTTTCCCCAGATGCTGGTCTATGTACCCGTCTGGGCACTGATACTGGCTTTGGCAGAGCGGACCTGCAGGCGCCTTTACTATCTGAACGGCAATGAAGGTCTGGACGGTCTGAAACGGATGTGGGTTCATCTGACGGCTCAGGCAGGGCTTCTGCTTTTTGTCCTGACTGCTGGCTGCTGGCTGGAGGCTTACGTGAATCCCTATTTGGTAAAGCTTGTTCTGAAGCTGTTCTGACGTTACTATTCACAGTTCCTCCACGCTGCATTCGCAAAACCCGCTGCTGCGCAGCTCTTTGTGTCTGCTATCGCAGCCGTGTTTTGCTTATTGGGTGGAGGTTCCTGCTTCGCAGTCAGATTTGGAACAGATATACAGCTTCTTACGAGCAAGCTCGATGAATCTGTGTATCTGTCTAAATCGGCTGTGAATAGTAACGTTCTGACAGGTAACAGTTTATAAAAATCACTTGATTCCCCCCGAGATTGCTGTTATGCTAAATGACAGAAAGCGATGGGCGAAGGGGGGAGGAACATGGAAGAGGAAATCAGCTGTTTTCTCTGTTATCTGCGTCAGGTAAAGAAATTGTCTGAAAATACGGTGCTTTCTTACAGGCTGGATCTGCGGCAGTTACAGACCTATCTGGAACGGGAGCAGGGGATCAGCAGTTTTCAGGAGGTGACGGAGGCGCATCTGAAGGCTTATTTTGCCACCCAGGAAGCCCGAAAGAAGAGTTCCACAGTATCCCGCAGCATGTCCTCAATTCGGGCCCTGTATCATTATCTGGTCAAAACAGGACGGGTGAAGGAGGATATGACCCAGCAGCTGCAGGCACCGAAGCAGTATCGGGAGATGCCGGAGATCCTGACGGTGGAAGAGGCTGCGGCCCTGGTAGAACAGCCAAAGGGGGACAGCCCCAGACAGCTGCGGGACCGAGCCATCCTGGAGCTGCTTTATGCCACGGGGATCCGGGTATCCGAGATGATCGCCCTGAACATCTCAGATGTGAACCTGCAGCTGGGATTTCTGCATTGCAGAGAGAGCCGCAGGGAGAGAGTGATTCCCTTTGGCAGCTGTGCCCGGGAGGCACTCCTTAAGTATCTGGAAGCAGGGCGCAGTGCTCTGCAGACAGACCCTGAGATCCGGGTCCTATTCCTCAATTACAACGGCGGTGCTATGAGTCGTCAGGGAGTCTGGAAGATAATCCGCAGATATGGGGAGGAAGCGGGGATTCGGAAAGAGGTGACTCCTCATAGCCTGCGTCATGCCTTTGCGGCACATTTGATTCAGAATGGGGCGGATCTGCGAAGTGTACAGGAGATGATGGGATATGCAGATCTTTCGGCGGCCCAGATCTATGTTACCTCCCGTCCGCACCGGATCAGGGAGGAATACACCAGAAACCATCCCCGGAATTGAAAGGGGAAATAATAATATTGGTAAAAAGACGGCAGAACATCGAGGGAGGGAAAATTCCGGTGCTCTGCTGTTGGTCTCAGTACTTTTTATTCATATTCTGCAAGGTCATAGATCAGTCTCTCTGTGTCGGCCCAGCCCAGGCAGGGATCCGTAATGGATTTGCCGTAGACGCCGCCGCCTACCTTCTGGCAGCCCTCTTCAATGTAGCTTTCCACCATGACGCCCTTAACCAGTCTGTGGATATCCGCACTCAGTTTGCGGCTGTGCATGACCTCTTTGACGATACGGATCTGCTGTGCAAACTGCTTGTTGGAGTTGGAGTGGTTGGAGTCAATGATGCATGCCGGATTTAGCAGATCCATTTTATCATACATCTCCATCAGCCGGTTTAAATCCTCGTAGTGGTAGTTAGGCGTGTTGTTGCCGTGTTTGTTGGTGGCACCCCGCAGTACCGTGTGGGCCAGATTGTTGCCATTGGTCTTTACGGCCCAGCCCCGATAGATAAAAGAGTGGGGATGCTGGGCTGCATATACGGAATTAAGCATTACGGAGAAATCGCCGCTGGTGGGGTTCTTCATGCCGGCGGGAATATCAAAGCCACTGACAGTCAGTCGGTGCTGCTGATCTTCTACAGAGCGGGCGCCGATGGCCACATAGGAGAGGATATCGGAGACATATCCCCAGTTTTCGGGGTACAGCATTTCATCTGCTGCAGTCAGGCCGGTCTCCTCAACGGCACGGATATGCATTTTTCTCATGGCAACCAATCCGGCCAGAAAGTCCTCCTGTTTTTCGGGATCCGGCTGATGGACAATCCCCTTGTAGCCCTCACCGGTGGTGCGGGGCTTATTGGTGTAGATCCGGGGAATCAGGATCAGCTTGTCAGATACCTTGTCATTGATCCGGGCCAGACGGTTCACATAGTCACATACGGAATCCTCATTGTCTGCGGAGCAGGGGCCGATGATGACCAGCAGTTTGCTGCTTTTTCCGGTGAGCACATCCCGTATCTCCCGGTCACGCTCTGTCTTCCTTTCCGCCAGTGCCTGGGGCAGAGGATACTGTTGGCGGATCTCTTCGGGGGTGGGCAATTTTTCTAAAAATGTAAAACTCATTGTACTTTCAGACCTTTCCTTGTGGTATGATGCGCTGCAAAGCGACAGCAGAATTATTATAATATAACCTCCTAAATAAGGCAAGCATTTTTGCGAATGCAGCGTGGAGGGACTGTAAATAGTAACCCGTCATTTCGCTCCTGCAGGTAACGCAGCAGGACCGGTTATTAAATGTATTCTTCTGATTTTGCCGGGAACCGGTATTCTGCCGAATGCCTATTTCCTGCGCAGGGTGCAGCGCCACAGACAGCTCAGGTATAGGGCACACTGCAGGAGCTGGCTGACCAGCAGCCCGTACAGATACCCCTGTATGCCCATGCGGGGAACGATCAGCAGGACAAACAGCAGCCGGACCAGCAGCGATGTCACGTTGATCAGGAACAGGCGGGAGGCCATTCCCAGACCCTGCAGAATACTGGACAGTGTGGTATCCAGGTAGAGAAAGGGACAGATCAGGCTTAAGGTGCGGATGAAATGTCCTGCAAGCGAACTGCGGTACAGAGCTTCCCCAATAAAGCTGCCGGAGAGCAGAAAAAAGGCCATACAGGAAAATCCCAGCAGAAAGCAGTATTTTACTGTGCGGAAGATGGCCTGACGGATTCCCGCATGGTCGCCTCTGGCATAGCTCTCTGAGATCATGGGAAGCAGCATGACGGAGACGGAACCGGTCAGGGCATTGGGGAAGAAGATCATGGGAAAAGCCATGCCGGTCAGCACGCCGTAGACACTGAGCGCAGTAGTATTGTCATAGCCGTAAGTGCGCAGTCCGGAGGGAATGGAGACGGCTTCTACGCTCTGCAGAAGATTCAGGACGATCCGGTTGGCCGTCAGGGGAATCACCATACCCAGCAGCTGGCCGTAAGAAAGAAAGGGCGGATGGCTGCCTGTATTGGGACACAACGGTCGGCTGTTTGTACCGATTCCCCCGAGGCCGGTGCTGCCCGCAGCGTGATGCCAGAAAGCAAGCAGGGCTGCCAGCATGGACAAGCCCTCGCCGATGGTCAGCCCCAGTACGGCGATATTGACGGAGGGAGTCAGCCCCCGGGCCAGTATCGAAGCCGAGACCAGATAGACGCAGCCCACCCGGCAGCACTGCTCCAGCAGCTGGGTACCAGCGGGAACACCGGCTTTTTTAATACCGTAAAAATAGCCGTTGATACAGGCGTGAATGGCACTGAGGGGAACAGAGGGCGCCAGAAGCCGGATCATGGAGGCTGTCCGGGGCTCTTTCAGCAGAGTGACGGCAATAAAGTCGCTGCCCAAATAGAGCGCAGCAGTGCAGGCAATGGACAGAGGAACCGTCAGAATCAGACCCATTATCATGGGGCGGAAGGGATGGCTGGCAGCGTTCCTCTGACCGGTCTGAGCCGCTACAAATTTGGAGATGGCAGTCTGAAAGCCGGCGGCGGTCAACGCAAAGGACAGTGACAGTACCGGGGACAGCAGCTGATAGATACCCATTCCCTCTTCTCCAAACAGACGGGAGAGATAAATACGGTAGAAAAAACCGATAATCCGGGTAATCAGACCGGTAACGGTCAGTATGGCAGTACCCATGATCAGGGGATGCCGGGTACGGGGAAAGACGTATTTTTTCAGAGAAGACATCATGGAGATTCCCTTGTTAATCCTTTTTGCGTTATTATATTCCGGAGGAGGAGTTGACAGAACATTTTTGCAATGATATATTGGTATTGCTAAATTTTAGCGAGTTACCGGGAATTATAAGGAGGGATCGACTGTGATCTATTTAGATAATGCGGCAACGACTAAGACGGCGCCTGAGGTGGTGGAGGCTATGCTTCCTTTTTTTAGTGAAAATTACGGCAATGCCAGCAGCATATATGCCCTGGGCTCTGTCAGCAAAAAGGCGGTGAATCAGGCCAGACGGATTCTGGCAGAGTATCTGGGAGCAAAGCCGGAGGAAATCTATTTTACGGCGGGCGGCTCAGAGGCGGACAACTGGGCGCTGAAGGGGGCGGCAGAGGCTTACGCCAATAAGGGGAAACATATTATTGCAACCGGGATCGAACATCATGCAGTGCTGCACACCTGTGAATATCTGGAAAAGCAGGGGTATGAGGTGACGTATGTGGGAGTGGATGAAAACGGCATTGTAAAGCTTCAGGAGCTGGAGGAGGCGATTCGCCCGGATACAATCCTGATCAGTGTAATGTATGCCAACAATGAGATCGGCACCCTGCAGCCCATTCGTGAGATTGGGCAGATTGCTCATGAGAAAGGGATCCTGTTCCACACCGATGCAGTACAGGCTTTCGGACAGCTGCCCATCAATGTGGATGAGCTGCATATTGATATGCTCAGTGCCAGCGCCCATAAGGTAAACGGCCCCAAGGGTGTGGGGTGCCTATATATCCGTTCCGGTCTGAAGCTGCGCAGCTTTATCCATGGCGGCGCTCAGGAGCGTTCCCGCCGGGCGGGCACGGAAAATGTGCCCGGTATCGTGGGCTTTGGCAAAGCGATCGAGAGGGCAGTGGCAATCATGCCGGAGAAGATCCGGAAGGAGACGGAGCTGCGGGACTATCTGATAGAACAGATCTGTGAAAAGATTCCGTACTGCCGCCTGAACGGGGATCGTACCCGGCGGCTTCCCGGCAATGTGAATTTCAGTTTTCAGTTTGTTGAAGGGGAGTCCATGCTGATTATGCTGGATATGAAGGGAATCTGCGGCTCCAGCGGATCTGCCTGTACCTCCGGGTCCCTGGATCCTTCTCATGTGCTGCTGGCTATCGGCCTGCCCCACGAGATCGCCCATGGTTCCCTGCGGCTGACATTGTCGGAGGAGAATACAAGGGAAGAGATGGATACGGTGGTGGCGGCCATTGGGGAGATCGTGGAGCGGCTGAGAGCCATGTCACCGCTGTATGAGGATTTTGTGAAGAAGCAAGGCGCAGAAGGAGGCGGAAATGTATAGTGAAAAGGTAATGGATCATTTTCAGAATCCCCGCAATGTGGGCGAAATAGAGGATGCCAGCGGTGTGGGAACCGTAGGAAATGCCAAATGCGGCGATATTATGCGGATATTCCTGGATATTGATGAGGAGGGGATCATCCGGGACGTGAAGTTCAAGACCTTTGGCTGCGGGGCGGCGGTGGCGACCAGCTCCATGGCCACGGAGATGGTCAAGGGCAAATCCATTCAGGAGGCCATGCAGGTTACCAATAAGGCGGTCATGGAAGCCTTAGACGGCCTGCCGCCGGTAAAGGTACACTGCTCCCTCCTGGCGGAGGAGGCAATTCATGCGGCTCTGTGGGATTATGCGGAGAAAAACGGCATCACCATCGAAGGCTTGGAAAAGCCAAAGTCCGATATCAGCGAGCATGAGGAGGAGATTGTATATTGATTTTCTTGTGGTAAAACCAAAGTTATGCATTCTTTTGTTTTGTATATAAGCCGAAACGGGTAACCGGTTTCGGCTTTAAAAATAAGGGGGAGTTAATAAATTACGAGAGCATGCAGAAAAAAACTAAAATATTTTATATCTTATTGCTCCTGTTTGTGCTGGCTTTGACTGCCTGCGGACAGGAGGAGGCGGAACCGGTGTATGGGTATCTGCCCACATATCTGAATGTGTCGGAGCAGGTATTTAAGGGAGTGAGACGTTTTGCGGTGGCAGAGGAAGGAATCTATACTGCATCGGAAAATGGCGGCGCCATGAAGCGATATGATTTTCGGGCGGAACAAACCGATAAGCTTTTTTCAATACCCAATGAGGATTTCATCCTGGGTGTGAGCATCGGCGGAAACAGTTCTCTGGATGATTCCGGCAGACAGATTGTCATGCTGGAGTGGGGGGATTATGCCCGATGCGGAAGCTTTTACGCTCGCAGCAGTAAATAGTAGTCTTCTTAAGGAACGGCTCGTAGCCTTCAATCAGCAGCATCCCGAATACCGTCTGACGCTGCGTGAGTATGTGTGGAAAAATGAGCCGGATGAAGTGGATCCAATCCAGCTGGCACTGCTGGAGCAGGATGTGCCGGATCTGGTGGAGATACGGACGGAGGTTTATCTGAACTACGCCAGAAAGGGATACCTGCAGGATCTGACCGATTATGTGGAGACAAGCGAAGTCCTCAGTCAGGAGGATTATATTCCGAGCATTTGGGAGGCGATGCAGATCAATGGCCGGATATACAGCCTGCCGGAACAGTTTTCGGTCAGCATGATAGCGTTGCCGGAGAGTGCAGTCGGCAATAAGACGAATTGGACCATAGAGAGAATGCCGGGCTTTCTGATGAAGCTCTGGAAAAAAGGCTTGAGGACGGGGAGATTCTGCTGCAAAACGAATTACTGTACCGGATTGGAGTTATCAGCCAGCTGGAAAGAGAATATGGAGAACCCATAACGCTGATTGGTTATCCTGCGGCGTGGCGTTTTCTGGAGGAAAATGCGATGCGGGAAAGAGACATATATGATAGCTATTTACCGGCCAATCGGGAAGATCTGGAGAAGCTGATCCGTGATGCCCAGAAGACGAGTAGTTACAGCTTTGAAGGAGCTTTTGATGAAAACGGAAATGCGGATGGCGATACCCTGCCGCAGCGCCATGCAGATATGATTTGGAACGCAATTCATTCTGCTGTGGCGGAAGATCCGGTGATGCGCCAAGTGCGGATGATCATTCAGGAGGAGGCGTCCTACTATTTTGCCGGGGAAAAGGAGCTGGATGAGGTGATCGGCCTGATGGAGAACCGCGCAGAGCTGTATTTCCAGGAAAACCGCTGAATCCGGGATTTGTATATTACTTCTGAATATGTTACAATATCTGCGTCGGATGCCAGACTTCCGGCGCAGTATTTTGTATGGTATGCAGGACAGTCTGTATCGTGTGGAAGCATGCCGCAAAAGGAGCAGTCGCAGCAGAGTAAGAGCAAAATGAGAGGAAATCAGGATGCAGAACAGGAAGCCAAGGGTAGTGGTGGGCATGTCCGGGGGAGTGGACTCCTCGGTGGCGGCCTATCTGTTAAAGGAACAGGGCTATGAGGTGATTGGGGTCACCATGCAGATCTGGCAGGAGGAAGACCGGGAGCAGCAGGAGAAGCAGGGCGGCTGCTGCGGTTTGTCGGCGGTGGACGATGCCAGAAGGGTGGCGGAGACACTGGGGATTCCCTATTATGTGATGAACTTCCGGCAGGAGTTTCGGAAAAATGTCATGGACTATTTTGTGCAGGAGTATCTGCGGGGAAGGACTCCTAACCCCTGTATTGCCTGCAACCGGTATGTGAAATGGGAGTCCCTGCTGCAGCGCAGCCTGGAGATCGGGGCGGAGTATATCGCCACCGGACATTACGCCCGTGTGGACAGATTGCCGAACGGCCGCTATGCCATCCGCAATTCAGTGACTGCGAAAAAAGATCAGACCTATGCCCTGTACAATCTGACCCAGGAACAGTTGGCTCATACGCTGATGCCGGTGGGAGATTATACCAAGGAACAGATCCGTCAGATTGCCATGCAGCAGAACCTGCCGGTGGCGCACAAGCCGGACAGTCAGGAGATCTGTTTTATCCCGGATCATGATTATGCGGCCTTTATTGACAGGGAGGCGGGAAGAAATGTGCCTCCCCCGGGGAATTTTGTGACGAAGGACGGACAGATTCTGGGACAGCATAAGGGCATCACTCATTATACCATCGGGCAGCGCAAGGGTCTGAATCTGGCTATGGGACATCCGGTATTTGTCACGCAGATCCGGCCGGAGACGGGCGAGGTGGTCATTGGGGAAAATGAAGATACCTATACGAACAGGGTGCTCTGCGACCGGGTCAATTATATGGCGGTGGAGGATCTGATGCAGCCGAGACATGTCGTGGCAAAGATCCGCTATAACCATGGCGGAGAGCCCTGCGTGATCGAGAAGCTGCCGGACGGGCGGGTGCTGTGCCGCTTTGAACAGCCGGTGCGTGCTTCCACCCCGGGGCAGGCAGTGGTGTTTTATGAGGGAGAATATGTGCTGGGTGGGGGGACGATCCTGAGAGAATAGGGAGAAACTTTCGTGAAACCGGACAGGCGGATATGCATATGATAAGAAGACAGCAGTACGCCCGGTCCGGCCCTCTGACGGGAAGAAGCATACCGGGCGGCGCCGCCGGGCAAAGCTGCAATGTGAAGGAGAGAAAAAGGCAATGGATATGCAATCAGGCAGGAACCGGAGGAGGGAGAAAAGCTATCAGGGTGTGCAGGGGGTCATTGTGAGTATGGAACCCACACAGATCGGCAATCGCCGGGCGGATGGCTGCATGCAGTTTGTGGGTCTGGAGGATCAGGACGGGAATCTGGTGTATTTTCAGGTGTCACCAGCCACCTTTGTGCTGGATTATGTGATGCTGCAGGAGGGGATGACGGTGACCATGTATTACCGCACAGATGAGCCCGTGCCGCTGATCTATCCGCCCCAGTACCGGGCGGCGGTGGTGGCGCCACAAATGTCCGGGCAGAGAGTGGATGTGGATTACTACAATCATTCCCTGGTGAACCGGGATATGACCCTGCAGCTTAATCTGGACAGCAGCGTTTCGATTACCACCACCAATAACCAGCGGTTTATGGGGAATCCCGCAGGCAATGATCTGGTGGTGGTGTACAGCACTTCTACCAGAAGCATCCCGGCCCAGACCACTCCCATGCGGATCATTGTGCTGTGCCGCCAGCAGGGCTAAAGCCGTTTAAATTCCGGCTGCCGCTTTTCAAAAACAGTATAGTACCGGAAACCGCATTCCTGCAGAACCGCTTCGGCTCTGCGGAAATCTGCGGCGATATGGGCGGGATCATGTGCATCGGAGCCGATGGTGATGATCTCGCCTCCTTTTTGCTTATAGCGCCGGAGAATCCCGGCGCAGGGATGCACGTCCCTCATGCCTTTGCCGATCCCGGCGGTGTTAATCTCGATGCCCTTTTCTTTTTCCAGAAGCAGATCCAGAATTCGGTCAAAGAGATCCTGATATTTTTCATAGGAATAATTCCGGTCCTTATCCGGGCCGTAGCGAACCACATAGTCCAGATGCCCGTACACATCGAAATCATCAAACTTTCTCACATTCTCAAGGATGGACTGAAAATATTCCCGGTAGGCTTCCTCCTCGCTGCGCCCTTCAAAAAAAGCCGGATAGTAGGGATCCCTGCCGTTGCAGATATGGGAGGAGCCGATGATAAAATCATAGTCATGGCCCTTGGCAAAGACCGCATTCCGGCGTGTCAGCTGGGGCTGCAGGCCCAGCTCCAGACCAAAGAGAATATTGATCTGACCGGCATATTTTTCCCGCAGCCTGATCAGATCATAGAGATAAGCGTCCGCGTTCAGTTCGAACATGCCCTGCGGCGTGTCTTCCGTCACAGGGTAGTCAAAGTCATTGTGTTCGGTAAAGCACATATGGGTCAGCCCCAGGCTGATGCCCTTTTGGATCATTTCCTCCATGGAGGCGTCGGAGTCTCCGGAATGTGAGGAGTGCAGATGGTAATCGGCTGTAATGGACATGTTTTTGTTTCCTTTCCACAGTTTATTCCCGCGAGGGTCAATACCCCGCAGCATGCCGCGCTACAAGTTTGATGTCCCGTCAGCTTGCTGCGGGGTTGTTGACTTCCGGTAAATAAGTCCAGGAATTCAGTATACCGCTTCTGATAAGAGAGCGCAAGAGGCTGTGAATAGTAACTCTCTGGGAAAATTATGTATAAACTGAAAAAAATCCCAGAAATGCTAATTATTTTTGAAATACATCTTGAATTTTGGACAGGAATTAGGTAAAATATCCTTGTTGACAAAATTTTGACAATTTCATAATTGCCGTTCCGGGAGAATTATGGGTGCTTTTTGTCAAAATAATATAAAAAATATATTTTAGGAGGAAACTAAAATGGCAGTAAAAGTTGCGATTAATGGTTTTGGCCGTATCGGTCGTCTGGCATTCAGACAGATGTTTGGCGCAGAGGGATATGAGGTAGTTGCAATCAACGACCTGACAAAGCCTTCCATGCTGGCTCAGCTTTTGAAGTATGACACCGCTCAGGGCGGATATTGCGGAAAGATTGGTGAGAATCTTCACACAGTTGAGGCTGATGATGAAGCAGGCACCATTACCGTAGACGGTAAGACCCTGAAGATCTACGCTATGGCTAAGGCGAATGAGCTTCCTTGGGGTGAGATCGGCGTTGACGTTGTTCTGGAGTGTACCGGTTTCTACTGCTCTAAGGAGAAGAGTCAGGCTCACATTGATGCCGGCGCTAAGAAGGTTGTTATTTCCGCTCCCGCAGGCAATGACTTAAAGACCATTGTTTACTCTGTAAATGAGAAGACCCTGACTGCCGAGGATACCATCATCTCCGCAGCATCCTGCACCACCAACTGTCTGGCACCCATGGCTAAGGCTCTGAATGATTACGCTCCTATCCAGAGCGGTATCATGAGCACGATCCATGCTTACACCGGCGACCAGATGATTCTGGACGGCCCTCACAGGAAGGGTGATCTGAGACGTGCCCGTGCAGGCGCAGCTAATATCGTTCCCAACTCCACCGGCGCCGCAAAGGCAATCGGCCTGGTTATCCCTGAGCTGAATGGCAAGCTGATCGGTTCTGCACAGCGTGTTCCTGTTCCTACCGGTTCCACCACCATCCTGACCGCTGTTGTTAAGGGCAAGGATGTTACCAAGGAAGGCATCAATGCCGCTATGAAGGCTGCTGCTTCCGAGTCCTTCGGCTACAATGAGGATCAGATCGTATCTTCCGATGTTATCGGTATGAGATTCGGTTCCCTGTTCGATGCTACCCAGACCATGGTATCCAAGATCGATGAGGATACCTATCAGGTACAGGTTGTTTCATGGTATGACAACGAGAATTCCTATACTTCTCAGATGGTTCGTACCATCAAGTATTTCGCTGAGCTTCAGTAAGTCGGTGTAAACAAAGACCTTTTAAGGGTCCGGTCCTTGGACCGGACCCTTAAGTTATAATGAGCAAAAAGTCCTGCGGGACTAAATGAAGGAGAATCGTTATGAGTTTAAATAAGAAGTCTGTAGATGATATCAACGTAAAGGGAAGAAGAGTTCTGGTAAGATGTGATTTCAATGTGCCCCTGAAGAACGGGGAGATCACCGATGAGACCCGTATCGTGGCTGCCCTGCCTACGATCCGGAAGCTGATCGGTGACGGCGGCAAGGTGATCCTGTGCTCCCACTTAGGCAAGGTAAAGGAAGGCCCCAACGAGAAGGAGTCTCTGGCTCCCGTGGCAAAGAGACTGTCCGAGAAGCTGGGCAAGGAGGTTGTATTCGTTGCCGATTACAATGTGACCGGCGAGGCTGCCACCGCTGCCGTAGAGGCTATGAAGGAAGGGGATGTGGTACTGCTGCAGAATACCCGTTTCCGCGGCGCAGAGGAGACCAAGAACGGCGAGCAGTTCTCCAAGGAGCTGGCTGAGCTGGCTGATGATTATGTATGCGATGCATTCGGTTCCTCCCACAGAGCACATGCTTCCGTTGAGGGCGTGACCAGGTTTATTACCGCTAAGGGCGGCTCCAATGTAGTAGGCTACCTGATGCAGAAGGAGATCAACTTCCTGGGCAATGCCGTAGAGAATCCGGTAAGACCTTTCGTAGCAATTCTGGGCGGCGCTAAGGTTGCAGATAAGCTGAACGTAATCTCCAATCTGCTGGAGAAGTGCGATACCCTGATTATCGGCGGCGGTATGGCTTATACCTTCTTAAAGGCACAGGGCTATGAGATCGGTAAGTCCCTGGTGGACAATGAGAAGATTGACTACTGTAAGGAGATGATGGCTAAGGCGGAGAAGCTGGGCAAGAAGCTGCTGCTTCCGGTAGACTCTGTTACCATCGCTGAGTTCCCCAACCCCATCGACGCTCCTGTGGAGGTAGAGGTATATGATGTGGAGAACATGCCTGCTGACAGAGAGGGCTGTGATATCGGACCTAAGACGGCAGCTATGTATGCGGATGCGGTAAAGAGCGCTAAGACCGTGGTTTGGAACGGACCCATGGGCGTGTTTGAGAATCCTATTCTGGCAGAAGGCACCATCGCAGTGGCTAAGGCTCTGGCTGAGACGGATGCGACCACCATCATCGGCGGCGGTGATTCCGCAGCGGCTGTAAACCAGCTGGGCTTTGGCGACAAGATGAGCCATATCTCCACCGGCGGCGGCGCTTCTCTGGAGTTCTTAGAGGGCAAGACCCTTCCCGGCGTAGCGGCAGCTGACGATAAGTAAGATTAAGCAGATTTCTGTGAAAGTGCAGCGTACCTTTGGAAATGCGGAGCATTTTCAGAGAGTCTGCGTATAAATATAAGAGAAATCGAGGAATAAGATTATGGCAAGAAAGAAGATTATTGCCGGCAA
>CAZFYD010000038.1:10173-18926 GCA_964523315.1 uncultured Acetatifactor sp. | reverse complement strand
TGCCAACAGGATCAATGCTCCCTTCCCAATTGTCTTACACATATGCGGCTACCTCGGGTGCTGTTTCATAAAGCAGACTTTTAGAAACAAATTGTGTATAATGTCAGGGAGAAGAAATTTTGTGATATTTTTTGAAAAGAAAAAAGAATGTATGCCGTTTCAAGAAGTCTACCTTTTGAATTATTTTTTTTCGTACTCCTTACATCTTCTGTAGAAGGTTGAACTGCTCATGTTCAATTTTTCCGCAGCCTGACGCAGGGTGATTTCCCCGCAGGCCCATAATCGGTAATACTCTGGGAATTCCTTGGGAAGCTCTTTTTTCTGACGGCCAAACTGTATGCCCTTTGCTTTTGCGATGGCAATTCCTTCGCTTTGGCGGCTGTGGATAAAGGAACGTTCAGTTTCCGCCACATAAGCCAGAATCTGCAAAACCAGATCGGCAATAAATGCGCCGGTTAGATCATTATGCCGTACACCGGTGTTTAAGAGCGGCATGTCCAACACCTCAATTTCTGCACCGATCTCTCTGGTAATCATTCTCCATTCTTCCAGAATTTCACTATAATTGCGGCCCAAACGGTCGATGCTTTTTATCACCAGCCTGTCACCTTTCCGTATTTTTTTCTTTAAACGTTGATATTCAGCACGCTGAAAGTTTTTCCCGGATATTTTATCCAGAAAAATGTGATCCGGCGTAATTCCCTGTTCCTGCAGCGCTGCAAGTTGCCTTTCCGGATTCTGATCTTTTGAAGATACTCTTACATAGCCATATTGACACATTGTCTTTCCTCCTTAAATAGGTCTGCCGCAGAAAATAATCTGCCTGCGGTAATCGTTTTGTGTTGTCGGTAACAACAGACATAATATAGCAGGGGATGGGACGGAAGGAAAATTTTGTTTGGAATGGCCGAAAAAACACTTGCCAAACAGCTCAAAAAGCGGTTAAATAGTACTGGTAGTGTTACATATACTGATAAAAAAAACAGGGGAAGGTATGGTTATAATACAATGGCTGACCAGTTAGTACCGAAGGGATATCATTCCCAGCTGAATCTGTATGAAACGCAGATTGCCATAAAGACCGTAAAGGATTTTTTTCAGACGCTGCTGGCGGAGCGTCTGCATCTGCTGCGTGTGTCTGCGCCGCTTTTCGTGGATCCTGCGTCCGGTATGAATGACAATCTCAACGGTGTGGAACGTCCGGTAAATTTTGATATCAAGGAGCAGGATGGCCGGGAGGCGGAAATCGTACAGTCTCTTGCAAAGTGGAAGCGTTACGCTCTGCAGAAATATGGATTTTCCGTAGGAGAGGGGTTGTATACGGATATGAGTGCCATCCGCCGGGATGAGGTCACGGACAATATTCATTCCATCTATGTGGATCAGTGGGACTGGGAGAAGATTATTGCCAGAGAGGAACGAAATCTGGAGACCTTAAAGGATACGGTGCGCACCGTATATAAAGTGCTGCGCAAGACCGAGAAATACATGTCGATCCATTATGATTACATAGAGGAAATTCTTCCCCATGATATTTTCTTTATTACCACGGGCGAGCTGGAGGAGATGTTTCCGGATTATAGCCCTAAGGAGCGGGAGTATTACATCGTTAAAGCCAAGGGGGCCGTCTGCATCATGCAGATCGGAGATGCGCTGGAGAACGGCGAGCCCCACGACGGCCGTGCGCCGGACTATGACGACTGGGCGCTGAATGCGGATATCGTGGTGTATTATCCGGTGCTGGATATTGCACTGGAGTTGTCTTCCATGGGGATCCGTGTGGATAAGGAGGCTCTGCTGTCCCAGTTGGATAAGGCCGGCTGCCCGGAGCGTGCCCGGCTGCCTTTCCAGAGGTCCATCATTGAGGAGACGGTTCCGTTTACCATCGGCGGCGGTATCGGCCAGTCCCGAATCTGTATGTTCTTCCTGCGCAAGGCCCATATCGGGGAGGTACAGTGCTCCCTGTGGCCGGAGGAAGTGATGAAAGAGGCAGAAAAGGCAGGATTACAGCTTTTGTAAGATCGGAAGATCGAAGAATTAATTCTTTTTCAAAGTCGGCTCGCAAAAAGTGAGCCGATTTTTGATTCGGGTCAGGAGCCGGCCTGCGAGGAACTTTTCCGTTACTTTTGTCATAAAATAGCTATCAAAGAACGAAAGAATATTGGTCTGCAGAACCGAATGATGCCCAAGCGTTTTCAAAAATTCACAATAGAATTTTTAAGAAATGGATAAAATTGTTAAAAACGCTGATTTACTTTTGCGTTTTCTTATAGTATGGTATTCCCAACATGGAGCCGGGTATTTTACCTGTCCGTGGGATGCAAAAAACATGACAGTGTTGTTTTCAGAAAGGAAGGATGCAAAATGGTAAGGCATATTAAGCTTACACAGGATCAGGTGCAGCAGTTCGTCAGCGTGACCTCTAGGTGTGATTTTGATATTGATATCTCATATAACAGATATATTGTAGATGCCAAATCATTCCTTGGAGTATATGGGCTGGATTTCTCCAAAACGCTGGAGGTATCCTATGACGGATATAATCAGGAACTGGAGGAACTGCTGAGCAGGCTGGCAGTGGCTTGTTAGCGAGCCGTTCTGTGGGAAATTCCCGCAGGAAAGCGTTCGGACCGGCAGGAAATAATTGCACCGGTGGAATTGACTCCCGTGATGAGATAGGGTACTATCTTATCAGGGAGTCTTTTTTTGACAAGGAGAGCGTATAACCGAGAGAGAAAAAGGAGGCGGCACAGGAATGGAAACGGAGCATCGGAAATCCGCAGAGACAGCAGAACTGCTGCAGGAACGGGAAAGCTTCGGGGAGATCAGGATCTCTGTCAGAGAATTGGTGGAGTTTATCCTGCGCAGCGGTGATATTGATAACCGTCATCACGCCTCCACGGATCAGGCCATGCAGGAGGGCAGTCGGATCCATCGGATGATCCAGCGCCGCATGGGCAGTGAATATCAGGCGGAGGTATCCCTGCGTTACACCCATCTGACGGAGAACTATCGTCTGGTGCTGGAGGGCAGAGCGGACGGCGTTATCGATCGGCCGGAGGGAATCACCATAGATGAGATCAAGGGGACATACCGGGATCTGGCCTATATGAAAGGGCCGGTACCGGTGCATCTGGCTCAGGCAAAATGCTATGCCGCCATGTTTCTGGCATGCCACGAGGAGCGCAGGCTGCCGCAGATCCATGTGCAGATGACCTACTGCCATATGGAAACCGAGGAACTACGGTATTTTACTTATACCTTCACCGCACAGGAGATTCGGGATTGGTTCGAAGCGCTGATTTGTTCCTGTCAGAAGTGGGCGGATTATCAGTTTGCCTGGAAAAAGAAGCGGGACGCATCCATCCGGCAGCTGGCCTTTCCCTTTCCCTACCGAGAAGGGCAGAAGGAGCTGGTGACCTATGTGTACCAGACCATCTATCACGGGAGGAAGCTGTTTCTGGAGGCCCCCACCGGTGTGGGCAAGACGATTTCCACCGTATTTCCCGCTGTAAAGGCCATGGAGCGGGGCATGGTGGAGAAGCTCTTTTATCTGACGGCCAAGACCATCACCCGGACGGTGGCGGAGAATACCTTTGCCCTGCTGCGGGACAGGGGGCTTCATTTTAAGAGTGTCATCCTGACGGCGAAGGAGAAGATCTGCTTTATGGAGGAGACGGAGTGCAACCCTGAGTATTGTCCCTATGCAAAGGGGCATTTGGACCGGGTCAATGATGCGATCTACGATCTGCTGACCCACGAGGAGAGCTTCAGCAGGGAAAATGTAGAAACCTACGCCCGAAAATATCAGGTCTGCCCCTTTGAAATGTGTCTGGACCTGAGCCTGTTTGCGGACGGCGTCATCTGTGACTATAATTACCTGTTCGATCCCCATGTGTATCTGAAACGCTTTTTCGGTGAGGGCGTCAAAGGGGAGTATCTGTTCCTGATTGACGAGGCCCATAACCTACTGGAGCGGGGCAGGGAGATGTACAGCGCCGTCATCGTCAAGGAAGACTTGCTGGCGCTGAAAAAGAGCCTGCAGCAGCTGCAGACTGCAGAAGAGGGGCGGAAAAGAAGCCGCAAAAAAAAGGCCCCGGAGCAGGAGGTGCTCTTTGCATTGGAGGATTATACGGAAGAACCGGAGCCGGAAAAGCCGACCGGCGCTGCGCATGGAAAAAGCGTGCTGGTGTCCCGTGGCTTTGCTGCCCGTATGATCCTGCAGCTGGAGAACTGCAATAAAGAAATGCTGGCATTGAAGCGGGAATGTGAGGAGTGTCGGGTCGTGGAACAGATCGATGATCTGACGGCGCTGCTGCTGCACCTCCACGGCACTATAGATTCCTATCTGGAGGAGCAGGAGGAGGCGGCGCTGCCGGAGCGGGAGGAGATACTGGAGCTGTATTTCAAGCTGTCCCATTTTCTGGCGGTCTACGAGCTGGTGGATGAAAAGTATGTGAAATATACCCAGCTCTGTGAGGACGGTACCTTTCTGCTCAAACTCTTCTGCATGGATCCCTCCAATAACCTGCGGGAATGCATGAAGCGGGGGAGGAGTACAATCCTGTTTTCCGCCACCTTCCTGCCGATTCAATATTATAAGAGCCTGCTGGGCGGGGAGGAATCGGACTATGAGGTCTACGCGGATTCGGTATTCAATCCCGAGAAACGTGCACTGTTTATCGCAGAGGATGTGACCAGCAAGTATACTCGGCGTTCGGAGGCAGAATTTTACAATATTGCGAAATATATAGATGAGATCGTGAAAAACCGTCACGGTAATTATATGGTATTCTGCCCCTCCTATGCTTTCATGCATGAGATCTATGACAGATTTGTGGAGCATTTCGGGGACGAGAACAGGGAGTGTATCCTGCAATCGGAGATGATGAGCGAGAAGGATCGGGAGGATTTCCTGTCCCGGTTTGAGGGAAATAGCGACTGTGATCTGGAAGCCTCCATCTGTATGGATATTGAGATTGAGGAGGAAAAGATCCTGATCGGCTTCTGTGTTTTGGGCGGAATCTTCAGTGAAGGAATTGATCTGAAAGAGGACAGCCTGATCGGGGCGATTATTGTGGGGACCGGGATTCCACAGGTCTGTTTTGAAAGGGAACTGTTAAAACAGTATTTTGACGGAAACGGACAGAACGGATTTGACTATGCCTATCGCTATCCGGGGATGAACAAGGTTCTGCAGGCAGCAGGACGGGTGATTCGCACGGTGGAGGATATCGGTATTGTGGCGCTGCTGGATGAGCGCTTTCTGCAGTACCCCTATCTGCGCATGTTCCCCAGAGAGTGGGCTGGCTATGAGCGGGTAAGCTGCGGCAGCATTGCCGGGAGAGTGGAGCGGTTCTGGGATTCCTGGCTGTGATTCCTGTGGGCTGTCGGTTAAAATGGATTTTATATAGGGAGTTTTCGTTGGAAAGAGATATTTCTAATGAAAATTCCCATTATTTTAGGTTACATCATGCAATTATGGTAAAAAAATTATGTAAATCAAATGGGTATTTTGAAAATACAATTTTTTAAGATATGACATCCTGTTTTTGCAATTTTGACGCTCGCAAAAGGCTTGTATGACAGTAGTGTATATGTGGATAACTATGTGGAAATGGTGGATTATTTTTAAAAAACCTCAAAAAAATGACAAAAAATCCAATTTTTATGTCGGAAATTATTTTTGCATAAAATATTGCAAATATTGGATTTAGAACTGATTTGGTCAATGACATTATGTAACACAAGTAACAGTTCAGCCCTCTGCATTCATAAAGCGTCTGCCGCGCAGCCGACGCCGCCAGGGCGGCTCACCTTTTATTTCATTTGAGGGCGCTCCGCTCATAAGAGAAGATTATTCTCCTGACTTGCAATTCAAAGAAAAACATGATACGTTAATGGTACATCATTTGTGCCGCCGGGGGCGGCGTGACTGAAGGACTGAAGGTTTGGGAGGAATATATGAAGGTACTGATTCTGTCCACAGGTACGGGGGAAGGTCACAACTCAGCAGGCAAGGCTGTACTGGAACAGTTTCAAAAGAGAGAGATTCCCTGTGAAATGAAGGATGCGCTGGATTTTGCCTCACAGAAGGCCGCCAGTTACGGGAAACGGATCTATGTGTGGAGCACGGTGAAGGCCACGGGAGTATTTAAGGGCGCCTATAAGGCAGGAAGGGCAATCACCTCCGCCAGACGGAAATCGCCGGTATATTATGCCAATGCTCTCTATGCCGAAAAGCTGTATCATTTTCTTGTTGACAATGGGTATGACACAGTCGTCATGCCCCATCTTTTCCCGGCAGAAGCGGTAACTTACATGCTGCGCAAACATGAATGTCGGCCCGATATCCGTACCTATTTTGTGGGAACGGACTATACCTGTATCCCTTTTACCGAGGAGACGGAGGCGGATTATTACTTTATTGCCCATGAGGAGCTGATGGAGGAGTATGTGGGAAAAGGGATCGCCCGGGAGAAGCTCATCCCAACGGGAATCCCGGTGTCGGATCGTTTCCGGTTTCTTCCGGCTCGGGAGGAGGCCCGGCAGACTCTCGGTATGGAAACGGAGGGACACTGCATCCTGATCATGACCGGCAGCATGGGCTACGGAAAAATTGAGAATCTGGTGCAGGCGCTGGTACAGTGTATGGATGCCCGGGATCATGTCTATATTATGGGAGGATCCAACGAGAAGCTGAAAGCCAGACTGCGGGAGGCATATCAGCAGGATTCCCGGATACGGATTCTGGACTATACGCATCGGACGGCGGAGTATCTGGCGGCATCGGACCTGCTGTTTACCAAGCCGGGCGGGCTTACCTCCACAGAGGCGGCGGTGGCCGGGATCCCGCTGGCCCATACCCGGCCTATACCGGGCTGTGAGGACTGCAACCAGGCCTTTTATAATGGGCATGGTATTTCCGTCAGTGCCGGATCGGAGGAGCAGCTGGTGGAGCAGGCGCTGGAGCTGCTGAAACAGCCCGAGGCCTGCAGGCAGATGATCGAGAGGCAGCATCAGGTAATCAATCGAAATGCGGCGGAGGATATCTGCGAATTTATTATCCGACGGGATGCGGAAAAGCAATAAGGTATAGCCGGTAGGGAAGCGTCTTTACCGGAAATGGAGAAAAGAGGGATATTATGCTGGAACAGCAGATCATAATGATCGTGGTGGGAGTATTGTGCGGCAGTCTTCTGTTTAGCCGGTATTTGCCCAGAATGCTGAAAAAAGTGGATATAGTGGCGCTCAGTGACGACCATAACCCCGGTACGGCCAATGCCATGCAGCATGCGGGGATTCCCGTGGGGATTCTGTGCCTGCTGGGAGATATCTTTAAGGGAGTGATCCCCGTGCACATAGCCATGCGTCTTGGACTGGAGAGCGGCTGCCTGTTCTTCCTGGTGATGGCGGCTCCGGTGCTGGGACATGCTTTTTCTCTGTTTCACAGAGGTAAGGGAGGAAAAGCGATTGCAGTGTCCTTTGGGGTGCTGATCGGCCTGATGCCCATGCATACGGAGCCGGTATTTGCTCTGTGCAGTATCTACCTGTTTTTCTCCCTGGTGGTCCGGCTCAAGCCTCATACCAGGAGGACACGGATTACTTTTATCATGCTGGCGTTGAGTTCTCTCTATATGGTATATGCCCACTGGATTCCCGGACAGATCTGCGGCGGTATGCTGTCGGTCTCCGGCATCGTGGTGTATAAAAACAGCCTTCGCCAGCAGGCATTGGAGGAGCAGGCGAAGAGACAGGCTCAGGAGGTTGCCGCTTCGGTATCTCTGGAGTAAGGCGGAATAACTTTTTCATAGAAAAGGATTGACAAAATATATTATATGCCGTATAGTATGCTTACAGATGATATTATACGGCATATAATATTGCATAAAAACATAATATAAGCTCTGAGTAAGAAAGGGAAAATCATGGTATTTAACACAGGTGCTGCGCTGCTGGATGCCATTGTGCTGGCAGTGGTGTCCAGGGAGCCGGAAGGAACATACGGGTATAAGATTACCCAGGATGTGCGGCAGGTGATCGACCTGTCGGAATCCACGCTGTACCCGGTGCTGCGCCGCCTTCAGAAGGATGACTGTCTGGAGGTCTATGACAGGGAATGCGCAGGGCGCAACAGACGCTATTATAAGGTAACCAGCAGAGGATGGGCACAGCTGAGACTGTACGAAAGCGAATGGCGCAGCTATTCGGAGAAGGTAACCTCGCTGTTTGAAGGGAAGATGAAATGACATGCGGGGCGTGCCGTATTGCAGACCGGACCTGCAGGAGGCATTTAGATAGGGAAAATAAGAGGAGGTCTGGTACGCCAGGTCGGGAGGGAAGTGTATGAACCATATGAGCAAAGCGGAATTTATGAGGCAGCTGGAGAGTCTGCTGCAGAATATATCTGAGCAGGAGCGGCAGGAAGCCCTGCAGTACTATGACGATTATTTTAATGATGCAGGAGCGGAAAATGAGCAGTCGGTGATCGAGGCACTGGGTAATCCGGCCCGTGTGGCCGAGAATATCCGTCGGGATCTGTACGGTGCAGGCTATGGGGACGGCTATGAGGCCCGGAAGGCAGTTACCGGCAGGGAACTGGCAGAGTACGGTGAAGCCACAAAGGATCCCCAGAAGCAGGAGCAGGCACAGCCCGAGGAGACACAATGGCAGAGCGGCGGTACGGCTTCCATGACCGCAGAGAGCAAAACGGCGGGATCGGAAGGTCACAGCGGGAAAAAGAAGCTGTCCGG
>CAZFYD010000038.1:0-10073 GCA_964523315.1 uncultured Acetatifactor sp. | reverse complement strand
CTGGCAGGAATCGGGATCATCGGAGGCGGTCTGATCACGGCAGGCGTCGGTATCCTGTTTATGATGCTGACGGTGGCTATGGCAGGCGGCGCTACGCCGGCAATCTTCCGGGGGATTGGCCGTCTGTTTTCCCGGAAAAAGAAAACGGCTTAAACAGTGCGGGAGTTTAGAGACAGAGAGGCTGAAAGAACGGATTCGCACAGTATCGCATGCGCAGTCTGCGATATGCATGGAAAGGGAAATACGTATTGTTGCAGTATCATGGGCATGGCCCATGATATGCATGGGAGGTAACAATGAAAAAATTTATGAAGGTTTGTTTTATACTGGCAATGCTATTGATTATTGTAGGATGTGTGTGTTATATGGTGGGCAGGAATACCGAAGGCAGAGAACGGATGGATGAGGTGCTGAACGAGATCAGCGGTGGCAGGATTGATCTGGATCTGGAAAACGGCTGGGGAGCATGGATCTCCGATAATGTCTATGATATGAATGATGTTTCCATGTTCAGGGATGACTACGAGATCTGGCGGGGAGATGTGGAGAAGCAGAGGATCTGTCAGGGCAATTTCCCGGAGTTGGATCTGGAGATCGGCGGAAGCATGGTGGAAATCACCGGATCCGGTGATGAATATGTGTATATTGAGGCAGAAAATGCCGGCAAGCTGCAGGCATATCTGGAGGACGGTGTCCTCTATATAAAGTCCGTGCGTCCTTCCAATCTGACCGAGGAAATCAAGAACAGCCGTATTACACTGTATCTGCCCGAGGACTGCCGGCTGACGGTGATGGAGGTGTCCCTGGGAGCCGGACAGCTGAAAATGAAGGAGCAGCAGCTGGAGTATATGGAGGCCGAGATCGGTGCCGGACAGCTGTTGATGGAGGATGTGGAGGCAACTGCCATGGAGATATCCCTGGGAGCGGGAGAAGTGATAGCGGAGAAAGTGTCGCTGAACACGCTGCAGGCGGAGATCGGCGCCGGCAACCTGGAATTTTCCGGTACGATTCAGGAGGGCGCCGAGATCGAATGTTCCATGGGCAATGTGAGCATGAAGCTGAAAGGCGATAAGCTGGATTACAATTATGATCTGAACTGCGTGGCAGGCAATATGGAGATCGGCGGGGACAAATTTTCCGGTGCTGCTGTGGAAAAGGAAATTGACAATGGCGCAGAGAAGTATATCGATATAGAATGCTCCATGGGAAATGTGGAGGTAGACTTTGAATGAAAAAGCTGAACCGCAACCAGATCAAATATCTGGTAATTATTGCCATGCTGATCGACCATCTTGCCTGGGCCTTTGTGCCCATGGAATCGGTGCCGGGACAGGTGATGCATTTTATCGGACGGCTCACCGGCCCCACCATGGCCTATTTTTTGGCAGAAGGATATCTCCATACCCGGAATGTAAAAAAATATGCCCTGCGGCTGGGGATTTTTGCCCTGATTTCCTGGGTGCCCTTTGTGCTGTTTGAATTCCAGTCACTGCCCATCGTCTTTCCGGAGGGCGGGGGAGTCAGGATCCTGCCGTTTTTCGGTGTGATTTATACCCTGTTTTTAAGCCTGCTGGCGTTGTGGATGTGGGATAAGGGAAAATGTCCTAAGTGGTGCAAGGTGCTGGGCACCGTCGGCCTGTGTTTGCTGTCTGTGCTGGGAGATTGGCCGATCTTTGATATCCTCTATGCGCTGGTGCTGTTCCGGTTCCGGGAGCAGCCGAAAAAGAAGTGGATCTGGTTCAGCGTTATCACGGTATGCTCCTGCTTTTTTGGCGGACTGAATATCTGGGGCATCTACCAGCTGGGAATCTTTATGGTGCCGCTGCTGATACAGTTTGGCTATAATGGCCAGAGCGGCAGCAGAAAGCCCATACATAAATGGTTTTTCTATATCTTTTACCCTCTGCATCTGCTGGTGCTGGGTATATTGCAAATGCTGTAGCAATAATTAAAATGTCTTTGACTCTGACGCTGCCCCGGTTAATCCGTACGGGGCGGCATGAGCCGGTACAGGTTCGGTTCCAGCAGCACTCCCTCCCGTAGGAGGATCTCTGCGGATTCGCTGTCTTCAATACAGGCGGAGATAAACGAAGTGGCCTGCTTGGCAGCCGCCTCCAGGTCATGTCCCAGAACCATGTGGGCGGCCAGTATAGAAGCAAAAATATCACCGGTGCCGGGGCGGGATGCCCCGGCATTTTCATATTCGACGGCGGCAACGGCGCCAAACTCCCAGAGAAAATTACAAAAATAATCTTCCATTTTTACCCCGGTAATCACGATCTTTTTCCGGCCGTTGGGGTCCAGCCGCCGGCAGAGTCCAGTCAGAGCGGAGAAATGCCAGTCGTTCTCCCGATAGGGCGAATCCGTCAGCAGACAGGCCTCTGTCAGATTCGGGGTCAGGATATCGGCCAATGCCGCCAGCTCTTTCATCGCCGCAATATGAGCCTGCGTGACCGAAGAATAGGGTTTGCCGTGGTCTGCCATCACCGGATCGACCAGAATCCGGGCATGGGGGGCCAGAAGTCTGCCTCCGGAAGACAAAGCAGCCGGGGAGCTTTTCTCCCCGGTTCGTGTTCTGCCCAGTATCTCCGTCAATAACCCAACCTGCCCGGCATCTGCCAGATAGCCGATGTACATCCCGTCAAACCGGGTATCCAGCTTTTCCCAGACAGCCAGATACTGCGCCATCTGCTCGGTCAGATCGGTCTTATACACTGCCGGATAGGTCAGATGGCCGGACAGCACGCTGCTGGGCAGGGGGCAGGGCTGAACGCCCAGTACGCTGACCACCGGCAGCGCCGCCGCCAGGGATACATGGCCCAAGCCTGCCAGAGAACTGATCATGGCCAGGCGGGGAGGTTTCTGTGTGGTGTGAAGTTGGCCTTGCTCTGTCATGGAAAATCCTTTCCCGGATATCGCTGCCGTATCGCAGACGGATCCGCTTCAGGGGCATAAATCTGATTTTACGTCGGGTATCATTACTGCATATCCTTCTGTTCCGGTGTCACCTGTACAAACAGCCTGGCCTTGCGCAGGGCAGGCCGCAGAGCCAGATAGAAGATGCTGGCAGCGATCACAGCCACGACGGCATTGACAGTGGTGGTCAGGGTAGCCACCTTCGCCAGGGCTGCGGATAATTCCTGAGGGACTCCCAACAGATACATTTTGTAGAAATAGCCCACCAGAGGGTCTGCGACGATATTAAATCCCATGCCGCAGACGCAGGCGAGAACCGTTACCCCTGTAATGTACTTTTTGGAATGGGTGCGGCTCAGCTTGAAAATACTGTGAGCCACCAGTCCCACGATCAGGCCGATACAGAGCTTTAACAGGAAGGTTTTGGGGGCGCTGGTCACATAGGCGGTGGTCAGATCCCCGATGGTCATCCCCACAGCTCCGGCCAGTCCGCCCCAAAAGCCGCCCAGCAGCAGGGCTGCCAGCACGCAGAACACATTGCCGAAGTGAAAAGAGGTCTTCTCCGGGCCGACCGGAATATCAATTTTGAAAAAGGCAAAGCCGATGTAGCATAGGGCAGCCAGCAGTCCGGCCTGGGCCAGCTTCTTGACGTCCAGAGTTCCGGCAGCAGTGCCGACCAGCGCATTATACAATCCCTTGCATACCAGCAGGATGGCAAAGAACAGCGCTGTCAGCCCGTAGGAATAAGGGCGCTCCTGGCTGAGCTTTAAATCGGAGAGCCGGGTCTGCTGCGCCTGCAGCTTTTCCAGATTCCCGGCAATGGTGCCTGCCTCTACCGCCTCGATTTCGGTTTTCAGCTCGGATATCTGTGTCTTGGTTTCCAGGGATGCCGCATAGCTGGTTTTCTTAGCATATACGGTAAAGATGATGCTTGCCGCCAGCAGCACGACTCCCACGATCAGGAGGATATAGCTCTTTTTCCGTGCCTGTGTCTGCTGTGTGCTTTCTTTCTGCTTTTTTTCCATAATACTTTCCTCGCAATCCGCCGCCTGAGCGGCTTTTCTCTCTTCAACTGATCAGATTGATTGTACTATATTCTACACAGAAGTGGCTCTTTTGAAAGTACCAAAGCGCAACTTTTTTACCAGTCCAGTTATGACGCACATTTTCTGTTGCTTTTTTGAGAAAGACATGTCATAATAATTACGGGGGAGGCACCCATAACAAAAAACAGAAGCCGAAATTTTTCAGAAGGGGGACGGCACCCATGACAAAAAACGGAAATCCATCCGCACGGAACGTTACAGTCCTGAACAGCGGAGGAGAAAAATGCGGTTTAACTTACGAAAAACGAGCGAGAGGGCTCGTGAAAAAAGGTCGGGCAGTTTATTTACCCGACGGAAATGCGGGTAATGTTATCCGACTTACGGACTGTCCGACATGTGAAAATATGGAGGATAATACTATGGATAATATTCATACAGACGCAGTTTCTGTTGCAGCAGCCGCACCGAAAACAAATTATCTGTTCTTTGAGCCGAAAAAATGGATGAAGCATCCGGACGTTGTAAACAGTACGATTTTAAGCCGTTTCTTTATTACTAATCCATTGGGAGATGGGTTGAAAGAAGTGGTATCAACTGGAGACTGGGGGTATACTTGGTGTGAGATAACAAACGGTATGCTGCGTCTTGAACGCAACACAGAATATCATTTTGTGTTCTGGCTCAATGGCGGTGAAAACGATAAGTCAGACGAGACATGTATGCTTCAGATCCTGTTTACCGACAACAGTATGCGGGCCGGCGAGGAGGACTGGGAGCAGCGGCTCTGCTACAGGCTCAACCGTGCCTATATAAAGCCGCTGAAAAAATACAACGGCTGGGAACTGTATGACATTCCCTTTACCACCAATGACTGTGAGTACACAGAGATGCGGTTTACCGTACAGCGTGCTCCCATGGCAATCATGGAGGCCAAAGAGCCGGCTTTTTATGCGGAACTTGTGGACAGAATTGATGAGTTCGCAGGCAGACGTCCCCAGCGGCACAACATCGTCTTTGAGGACGGCTGGCCTACCGTAAATGTGTGGTACTCTACGGAGGCGCTGCGGAAAAGATATGGTACTAATACTCGCAGCACAGGCTTCGATGGTGCAGGTTTCAATATGGACGAGTTTATGAAGAAGTTCAGCAATATGGATGAGTTTTGCCAGAGGGTAGCGGCGGAAGTCAGCGGCCGTGTTGCAGAGGAGATTGACGCAGCGGAAATTGCAGGCATCATTGCGACGGATTATGCAGACGAAATAATGCAGCAGGTCAGAGAAACGGTGTCCGGCAATAACTGAAGAATAGTGTAATAAGCGCCCGTGAGCATTCCGCTCACGGGCGTTATTTAAAAGTGGACAGATATTGTTTTTTTTCCTGTTTTGGTCCACTGTATGTCCTTTCCTTTTGCAAATATAGGCCAAAGTGGACCTATTTCAAAAAGGTTCGCTTCATGGCCCACTTTTTTGACAGAAAAGTGGACTTGCGAAAGTCAATTTTCCCATATAGGTCCATTTTACCTGTGTAAACGCTGAAAAATCGTATGTAAAATGGGAAAAAGTGGACTGAAAACAGGAGATTTTGCTTATAAGTCCGCTTGTGTCGGGTAAAGCAGTTCTTTAGGACATGAAGCCGGCTGCGCAGCAGACGCTTTTATGAATGCCGAGGGCTGAACTGTTATGGTATGCCTGAGAAAAATTTCCATCTTGACAAATTATCCCTCATTCATTAAGATATTCATAACAGTTCAGATAAAGGCAGTGACGAAGAGGAGTAGGGATGACCCCTTGCCAGAGAGGGCGGCTGTGGAGACACGCTGGAAGGCCGCTTGAAGGAAAGCATTCTGAAGGTAGCTTCTGAGCCGGTTCCTGAAAGCAGTGAGCGAGACCCCGCCGTAAGGTATGGGAGGGGGGATTGCCGGCAGCAATATGCGAGGGCATCTGTGGCAGTAGGGAATCACGGTTTATCCCCGTTACCGGATAGGACTTTGACGGAAGTCACAGAGGCAGGCGCCGCAAGACGCCCTGCGAACAAAGGTGGTACAGCGTGAATATACGCCCTTTGCAGATCGGAAGGTCTGTGAAGGGCTTTTTGACTGCACAAAATATAGTGACAGCATCTTTCCGGGCAGCGCATTGATCCATGTCGGCCGCAAAGCGGTCGGATATGGAACATGAAGAGTGTGCGCAGGGAAACTGCGGAACTTTAAATAGGAGGAAAATATGAGCAAAGAATTAGCCAAAACCTATGACCCCAAGGGCATAGAAGACAGATTGTATGAAAAGTGGCTGGAAAAGAAATATTTCCATGCCGAGGTGGATCACAGCAAGACCCCGTTTACCATTGTGATTCCCCCTCCGAATATTACCGGACAGCTCCATATGGGACATGCACTGGATAATACCATGCAGGATATCCTGATCCGTTTCAAGCGGATGCAGGGGTACAACGCCCTGTGGCAGCCGGGCACGGATCACGCCTCCATTGCCACGGAGGTGAAGATTATCGAGAAGCTGAAGGAGCAGGGCATTGATAAGCATGACCTGGGCCGTGAAAAATTCCTGGAGCGAGCCTGGGAGTGGAAGAAGGAGTACGGCGGACGGATCATTTCCCAGCTAAAGAAGCTGGGCTCCTCCTGCGACTGGGACAGGGAGCGATTCACCATGGACGAGGGCTGCAACAAGGCCGTTACCGAAGTGTTTGTGAAGATGCACGAAAAAGGCTATATCTACAAGGGCTCCCGGATCATCAACTGGTGTCCGGTTTGCAACACCTCCATCTCCGATGCCGAGGTGGAATACCAGGAGCAGGCAGGGCACTTCTGGCATATCAAGTACCCGATTATGAATGAGGATGGTACGCCCAGCACCACGGAATTTCTGACCTTTGCCACCACCCGTCCCGAGACCATGCTGGGCGATACGGCTGTGGCTATTCATCCCGAGGATGAGAGATACCGGCACCTGATCGGCCGGAGTGTGATGCTGCCGATTATGAACCGGGTGATTCCCATTGTCACCGACACCTATGTGGACAGAGAGTTCGGTACCGGCGTGGTGAAGATCACACCCGCCCATGACCCCAATGATTTTGAAGTGGGAAAGCGTCATAACCTGCCCATCATCAATGTGATGAACGACGATGCCACGATCAATGAAAACGGCGGCAAGTATGCCGGAATGGACCGCTACGAAGCCAGAAAGGCCATCGTGGAGGAGCTGGAAGGCTTGGGGCTGCTGGTAAAGATCGAGGATTATTCCCATAATGTAGGCACCCATGACCGCTGCAAGACCACGATCGAGCCCCTGGTAAAGGAGCAGTGGTTTGTAAAAATGGAGGAGCTGATTAAGCCGGCAGTGGAGGCCGTGAAAAACGGAGAGATCAAGCTGATTCCCGAGCGCATGGAGAAGACCTATTTTAACTGGACCGACAATATCCGGGACTGGTGTATCAGCCGTCAGCTGTGGTGGGGCCACCGGATTCCCGCTTATTACTGCGATGCGTGCAAGGAGGTTATCGTTGCCAAGGAAATGCCGGAGGTATGCCCGAAGTGCGGCTGCACCCATTTTACTCAGGACCCCGATACCCTGGATACCTGGTTCTCCTCCGCACTGTGGCCCTTTGAGACGCTGGGCTGGCCTCAGCAGACCGAGGATCTGAAATATTTCTATCCCACGGATGTACTGGTGACCGGCTATGACATTATTTTCTTCTGGGTTATCCGGATGATTTTCTCCGGCTATGAGCAGATGGGAGAGAAGCCCTTTAAGACCGTGCTGTTCCACGGCCTGGTGCGTGACAGCCAGGGACGCAAGATGAGCAAATCTCTGGGCAACGGCATTGACCCGCTGGAGATCATCGATCAGTACGGTGCGGACGCTCTGCGCCTGACCCTGATCACCGGCAACGCGCCCGGAAACGATATGAGATTTTACTATGAGAGAGTGGAGAATTCCAGAAACTTTGCCAACAAGGTGTGGAATGCATCCCGCTTTATCATGATGAATATGGATCAGGTGAGGGAGAAGACCGGCAAGGAGATTACGGCCCCGGAGGCAGGCGATCTGCAGCCCGTGGACAAGTGGATTCTGTCCAGGTTGAACACGCTGGTCAGGGATGTCACCGACAATATGGAGCATTTTGAATTGGGCATCGCTGTTCAGAAGGTCTATGACTTTATCTGGGACGAGTTCTGCGACTGGTATATCGAGATGGTAAAGCCCCGTCTCTACAATACCGATGACGCGGCCAGCCAGAACGCGGCACTGTGGACCTTGAAGACTGTGCTCATCGACGCGCTGAAACTGCTGCATCCCTACATGCCCTTTATCACCGAGGAAATCTTCTGTACGCTGCAGAACGAGGAGGAGACCATCATGCTCAGCTCCTGGCCCGTGTTTACTGAGGAGCGGAGCTTTGCCGGCGAGGAGAAGGACATCGAGACCATCAAAGCGGCTGTCCGCGGCATCCGAAATATCCGCAGCGAGATGAATGTTGCACCCTCCCGCAAGGCAGGCGTCTATGTGGTCAGCGAGGATGAAGCCATCTTAAAAACCTTCACCGAGGGCAGACTGTTCTTCGCATCCTTGGCTTATGCCAGCGATGTGACCATGCAGAAGGACAAGACAGGTATCGCGCAGGATGCGGTGTCTGTGGTGATTCCCGGCGCCACCCTTTACATTCCTTTTGCGGAGTTGGTGGATATCGCCCAGGAGATTGAGCGTCTGGAGAAGGAGAAAAAACGTCTGGAGGGCGAGCTTGCCCGCGTGAACGGCATGCTCTCCAACGAGCGTTTTATCTCCAAGGCTCCTGAGCAAAAGATTGCCGAGGAGCGGGAAAAGCTTGAAAAGTACACGCAGATGATGAGCCAGGTGAGCGAGCGTCTGGAGCAGCTGAAATAGGCTTCAGATGAGAAGCGCGAAGAAAATTGATTGACAGATGGGAGGCAGATCCCTTGAAAAAGCAATCCATCACTACCTTTGGGGCCGCTGTGGATTATCTCTACGACATGCCCCGGTTTACCGGCAAAAACACTCCGGAGGACACCCGGGCGCAGCTTAAGCGTCTGGGCTCCCCGGATCTGAAAATCAGGAATATCGTACATGTGGCAGGTACAAACGGAAAGGGTTCCGTTTGTACCTATTTGCAGTCTGTGCTCTCGGAGGCGGGAAAGCGTGTGGCTGTGTTCACCTCTCCCCATCTGGTGGATATCCGGGAGCGGTTTGCGGTCGGGGGCGAGATGATTTCCGAGGAGGATTTCCTCCGCATGTTTCTAAGGGTTTATGACAGCTTAAATTGGACAGAATTGGAAGATGGGGAGGGGTATCACCCCACTTTTTTTGAGTATCTTTTTTTTATGGGAATGCTGTATTTTGCGGAGAAGCAGCCGGACTACTGCATTCTCGAGACCGGTCTGGGCGGGCGGCTGGACGCCACCAACGCGGTGACAGAAAAGGCATTGACTGTCATCACCCGCATCGGTCTGGATCACACGGAGTATCTGGGCGGGACGGTGCAGGAGATCGCGTGGGAGAAGGCCGGTATTCTGAGGGAGGACACTCCCCTCGTGTACTGCGACGAGGTGGAGGAGGCCTCTGCGGTTTTTGTAAAAAGGGCGCGGGATTTGCAGATACGGGTGTATCCCGTGTCGAAAAAGGACTATGTTTTCCACAATTTTCAAAATAAAACCATTGATTTTTCCTTGCATACTGGGTATTATGGTTATATTGGAGTTACCTTGCACACAATGGCGCGGTATCAGATGGAGAACGCGGCATTGGCCGTGCGGGCCATAGAGGTACTCTGCGGGGGCGGAGAAATCACGGCGGCTCAGATCGAGAGCGGTCTTGCCAAGGCGTTCTGGCCGGGACGCATGGAGGAGATCCTGCCTGAGGTTTTTGTGGACGGAGCCCACAATGCGGACGGTATCCGGGCATTTCTGGATACGGTGAGAACGGACGGCTGTGAGGAGAGAGGACAGAAGCGGACTCTTCTTTTCAGCGTTGTACAGGATAAAGATTACAGATCCATGGTGGGGCAGGTGCGGGATTCGGCACTCTTTGACCGGATTTATGTGGCTCACATGGAGACAAAACGGGCGGCGAGTCTGGA
>CAZFYD010000037.1:12624-19014 GCA_964523315.1 uncultured Acetatifactor sp. | reverse complement strand
AGCAATGAGGCAAGCGCTGCGAAGCAGCATTTGCCGAATGCCGCGAGGGTCAATGCTCCGCTGCTTGGGGCAGGGGTGTTGACTTGACCAATAAAATGTGAATCAGGAGAGGAACCAATATGGAAGACGAGAGAAATTATGAAATGCCCGATCTGCTGGATTTGCAGGAGTTTGATGAGGAGGCGTTAAAGAAAGAGTCGGAGGAAGTGCTGCAGATGCGTCTGCTGACAGCGGACAATGCGGTGTTTACCCGGACGGGAGGCGGTTTTCTGGCCCTGGAGTTTGAGGGAAAGACCTATGACCGTGTGGGCGTGTATCTGACCTTCCCCCTGACCAACCCCCAGGAGTATATTTCCATCCGGGAGGCGGACGAGAAAGCGAAGGAGATCGGAATGATCCGCTCCCTGGAGGAGATGTCCGGGGAGGTACAGGATATGATCCGGGAGCAGGTGCGTCTGCGCTATTTCATGCCGGTAATCCGCAGGGTGATGGAGGTCAAGGACGAGTACGGTTATGCGTACTGGCATGTGCAGACGGACTTCGGCAGCTGCCGCTTTACCACACATATGGGCGGTGACGCCGTGGTGGCCTTAGGCGATGCACGCTACCAGATCACGGATATCGACGGCAACCGCTATGAGCTGCCGGATCTGTATGCGCTGACCGTGATGGAGCGCAAGAAGCTGGATCTGTTTATTTAGTCATCATATGAAGGAGCTTTAAAATGAAATTATTATATACATTACAGGAGCCGCAGCAGGAGGCGCTGCAGCTGCGTGACGGGGAGGAGATCTGGTACTGCGTTCCCGTGGATCTGGCCTTTGACAACCGGAGCCGCAGCGCAGAGACCGGATATGCCCAGCAGTCCTGGATCGTGGTGACGCAGGAGAGGCTGATCACCCTGGGGGGGAAGGAGAAAACCTCCGAGCATCTGTTGGCGGATTGTGAGAAAATCAAATGTGAGCATCAGGTAGGCTGCGGCATCGTTATCGTATTTCCCAGGGAGGGGCAGCCCGAATGCGTGGCCCGCTTTTCCATGCGGCATATCGTCCGGGTGGCCTATGCGGTACGGGGAGCCCAGACGCTGATCCAGGCCATACGGGAGGGAAAAAATCCCCGGATGGTCAGCCGGGTGGAAAGCCGGGAATATGAAAAATACTGTGAAAAATGCGGCCGTGCCCTGCCCGGTACCAGCAAATGCATGTACTGCGATGGCAAGGGAGAGGTACTGAAAAAATTCATGACGCTGTGCGGCGATTTTATGGGCAGGCTGCTGGCAATCTCAGTGCTGCTGGTGCTGCTGGCGGCGATCAATATGTTTAATCCCATGGTGCAGCGCTATTTTATCGACAACAGCCTGGCTACGGGGCAGGGAACCATGAGGGACCTCTGGCTGTTCATTCTGGTGACCTTTGCTCTGACGGCGGGTGGAATGATCTGCTGGATCTACCGGTACTGGCTCTGTGTCAAGCTGGGGGCATCCCTGAGCATGAGTCTGCGTGCCAAGCTGTACTATAAGATCCAGGTGCTGTCCCTGTCCTTTATTAATAACCGCAAGCCCGGTGAACTGATGAACCGGGTTTCCCGGGATACCAAGCAGATCCGTACCTTTATGGAGGATGTGTTCGGGGATATGTTCTCCACTCTGGTGACCATGATTGTGTCTCTGGTCATGATGCTGGTGATCAGCTGGAAGATGACGCTGCTGTCCCTGGTTTTTGTGGGGGCGGTTATCGTGATTACCAGAATGTTCTGGCATCATATTCATACGATCTATCATAAGCAGTGGCTGAGGGCGGATGACTTGAGCAGTAATCTGCAGGATATTCTGTCCGGTATGCGTATTGTCAAGTCCTTTGGCAAGGAGGAGCAGGAGAGCAAAAAATTTACGGAAAAGACAAAGGCCTTTGCCGTAATGCAGAAAAAGAACGAAACCTTCTGGGCTGTCTTTTTCCCCATAATGACCTTTCTGCTGGGTGTGGGCACTTATATCGCCGTCTATTTCGGCGGGGTACAGGTGCTGGACGGAAGCATGACCGTGGGAGAGCTGGTGCAGTTTATTACCTACAGCGGCTATCTGTTCGGGCCTTTGAGCTGGATGACCCATCTGCCCCGGGAAGTCATGCAGATGCTGACCAGTCTAAACCGGATCTATGATGTGCTGGACGAGGAGCCCATGCTGGCCGACAAGTCAGAGAGCAAAGCATTTCCCATACAGGGCGCATTTACCTTTGAGGATGTGTCCTTTGGTTATCAGACCTATGAGCCGGTGCTGGAGCATATTTCCTTTGCAGTAAAGCCCGGGGAGATGATCGGATTGGTGGGGGCTTCGGGCACCGGAAAATCCACGCTGATTAACCTGATCATGCGTCTGTATGATGTGGACCAGGGCAGGATCACGGTGGACGGCTGTGACCTGCGGGACGTGCAGATGGAATGCCTGCATTCCCAGATCGGTGTGGTGCTGCAGGAGACCTTCCTGTTTTCCGGTACCATTCTGGCCAATATTCGTTTTGCCAAGCAGGATGCCACCCTGGAGGAGGTCATCATGGCGGCAAGGGCAGCCAACGCCCATGATTTTATCTGTAAGACGCCGGACGGCTACAATACCTATGTGGGCGAGCACGGTTATAATCTGTCCGGGGGCGAGAGACAGCGGATTGCCATTGCCAGAGCAATTCTGAACAACCCCCGGATCCTGATTCTGGATGAGGCCACCTCGGCGCTGGATACGGAGAGTGAATTCCTGATCCAGCAGGCTCTGGATCGGCTGGTAAAGGGCAGAACCACCTTTGCCATCGCCCACCGTCTTTCCACTCTGCGGGGAGCGGACCGTCTGGTGGTCATTGACAAGCACGGGATAGCCGAGATCGGCACCCACAACGAGCTGCTGGAGAAGAAGGGCATCTATTACGGCCTGGTCAACGCCCAGCTGAAAATGAGCAGCGGGGAAGCATAAGAGCGGCAAGGCGACATGGAGAGATTCCATGGCGTTTTTTGTGCAGCTTGGAAGGAAAAAGTGACTTCCGGGAAAGGCATTATGGATTATTCCATAGTGTCTTTTTTGTGAAACTCTTCATACAACCTTAAAAAGATCAAGTAAACCGTATAAATACCTGCTATAATCAATTTACACTGCAGTGAGAGAGGAACAAGTCAATGAGCTATTCAACCATAACCCATGCGCTGGTCAGCTATGTGGAAAGCCATGTCCCGGACGGAAATTTGGATCTGGAGCAGATGGCGGAAAAATTCGGCTTTTCGCAAAGCTATATTCGGGAATTGTTTGCTGCCGGGGTGGGTGTACCGATTATGCAATTTTATAAAAGGCGCAGGATGATTCTGTCGGCGGCACAGCTGCTGCATACGGATAAAAGGATACTGGATATTGCTCTGGAATGGGGCTTTGGCTCTCAGGAAGCATATACCCGTGCCTTTACCAGAAGTCTGGGAATGTCCCCCGGTACCTTTCGCATGGTAAGGCCGATGCTCGGCAAAACGCAGCTTGAGTCCGGCGTGTATGGTCTGGAATTGTTGGTCAGTAAAGAGAAAAGGAGTGACATAAGCAATATGAAGCAGGAAAAGGAAGCGGAATCTTTGATTATTTATGACATTCAGCGTGTAAAGTACGGCAGCTATGGAGGCGGTACGCCCTTTCCCATCTGTATCAAGGCCGTATCGGAATATCTGGGGGAGGATGTATCCTATCCGTATATTATGGCAGCTACCGGAGCAGCCTTCCGTCTGGTGTGGAATACGGATTGCTGGGATCTGAGCAATGTGGATATCTATCATACCTTTACCGAGTCCAATGATGTATATGGGCTGGGAGCCAGGGCCCTGGGCAGAGAGTTCTCTTTTCTGGGAAGGAAAGAGAATACTGCGAAAGAAGAGTTTCTGTCCTATATCAGGGAGCACTTGGCAGAGGGGTATCCCTGTATTGCACTGGGGATCATCGGTCCGCCGGAGCCCTGTATTGTAGCCGGGTATGAAAATAACGGGGAAACCCTGATGGGGTGGAACTTCTTTCAGGAGGATCCGGAATTTGCGGGGAATATCACCGTTGCGGAAAACGGATATTTTATCAGTGACAGCTGGTGGGAAAATACAGACACCCAGGCGGTAATGTGCATTGGTCCGATTATTGGAGAAAGAATGACAGAGCGGGAGATTCTTCAGCAGGCAGTGAAGGCTTTGGAGGGCAGAATGGAACATCATTATGCAAAAGGTATCCTGGCATATGAAGCATGGCATCATATGCTTCTGGAGGATTCCTGGTTCACCGACAGAGCTTATGATATTCTTTTTTCCAAGCTGTTGGTGCAGAATGATGCGATGAACTGCCTGTGGGATGGAAGGGGCCATGGAGCCGGATTCCTGCAGGAGCTGGCGATGAACCACACAAGGGCGGACAGAAAACGGCTGGAACAGGCTTCTCATCATTTCAGGAGAGTCAGTGCCTATGCAGAAGAAATGCAGCAACTGATTGGGGACTGGTCGGACACGGATGCCATGCTGCAGCATCTGGCCGACCGTAAAATACGGGAGCAGCTGGCGGCAAGAATCACGGCCGCAAAGACTGAGGATGAGGCGGCTCTGCAGTGCATTAAGGAATATATGCAGTAGTAAGGCGTATCAGAGGGGCATCTGATACGCAATAGACGATGTTAATTAACTGTCTATGTTACAGAAAGAAATCCCATCGGCAGCAGGGCGGACGTGCGGTATGCGTTTTCTGCCTTTTTCCGTCAGAATAAACTGGGCATCCTTCTGGCAGCGCTGGGAACTGCGTATTTCCAGTATACGGGGAAGGACTTGGGGTAAGGGCAATACTACTTCCTTTACGGCTGCGACAGGGTATGGAAAGGGAATAGCTGCAACCAATGGTTGAGAAAAATAAGAAGGCTGGGTGCTTGAATCCGGCCTTTTTCCCGTATATCATAGGATTATACCGGTAAGAAAATGGATGAGCTCATCTGTAAAGAGGAGAAGCGTATATGAATACTATAGGACGGACAATTACACAGTTACGCAGAGCCAGAGGCGTAACCCAGGAGGAGTTGGCTGGCGCATTAAACGTGTCCCATCAGGCTGTATCCAAGTGGGAGAATGAGACTGCTCAACCGGATATTATGATGATGCCGGCGCTGGCAGCTTATTTTGGAGTTACCATTGATGAGCTTTTTGGATATAAGCTGGATGTAATGACCAATAAGGAGCGGTTGATCCGTTATATGGACAAAAATCAGATTCTGGTCAGGGGGGATGTTACCCTAAAGCACGGCGGAGAGAGCGGTTATTATATTAACACGGAGAATTTTTCCACCAATGCCCAACTGGCTCGAATCGGGGAGGTCTTTGCGGATTGTATCAGGGAAAACCGATTGGAGTTTGACGCACTGGTGGGGCTGGCCTATCATGGAATTGCCTTTGCTATGGCTACGGCCTGTGCTCTGTATAACAAGTATGGAAAGACCTACGCCTATTGCTATGACAGGAGGGTACCTGACAGCCGGGGACGAATGGTTTGCGGTCATACTCTGCGTGACGGAGAGCGGGTGGTGATTGTGGATGACGTGATGACCACCGGCGCTTCCGTGGAGGAGAGGGTGGAGCAGCTGCGCCGCCAGGCGGATATCCGGGTGGCAGCGGTAATTGTCATCATTAACCGCAGGAGTCAGTTGCCCGCAGGCTCTGGCGAGGATAGGATGCTGGAGAAATATGGCGCAAAGGTTTACTCGCTGATTACCGATGAGGATATTGATGCGGCGCTGTGAGACCTGTACCTACCCAGCACCGATAGAATCCGTGTTATATTTGATGCTTCTATGACAACTGAATCCGGAAAGAGAGAATTTTAAATGGACCGGTATCATTTTTTCTGCTGTTTGTGTCCACTGGATATTCCTTACTTCCCGTATATATAGGGCATGGGTGGACTTATACAGAAAATGTACACAGTATGGTCCACCCTTTTTTGTCGAAAGGTGGACTACGGAAAGTAATCTTTGCTTATAGGTCCATCTTTCCTGCGCAAAGTCCAGAAATCTGTGAAAAAGTGGACTAAAAAGATGAAATTTTGCATATAGGGCCATATTTAATCCTCTCGGCATTTGCCAGATGCGTATGCAAGAATCTGTATTTGGCAGGACATTTATCAAAACGGAGTTCAGAAAATTCCTGTCCTGCGGCGTTGCCGGCTTTCGATGTGGAAACGTATAAAATATTGGTTGAGGGAAACGCTTGTTTGTGGTACAATTAACCCAATGTTAAATGATATGTCAGGAAAGAAGAAATATACAGGAGGCTGCACTATCAAATTCTCAACTTCCGAATATGTATTGGTGCAGTATCATGGGCATGGCCCATGATATGCATGGAGAGGTAAGT
>CAZFYD010000037.1:0-12524 GCA_964523315.1 uncultured Acetatifactor sp. | reverse complement strand
GCCCATGATATGCATGGAGAGGTAAGTATGAAAAACAAGTCCAAGCTGAATCAAATCAAGCAGAGCAACAGAAAAAAGGCGGCAGAGGTTCCTGCGCAGTGGTTCTATATGTCTGCCGCAGAAAGCAGCGCTGCGGCAATTAAGGAGGCACTGGCAGATACGGCCTGTGAGGTGGAGTACTGGGAGGCAGCCCAGGTGCTGGAGATTGTTCTGGGAGAGGGCAGCTCCATGGATGTGGAGGTATTGGAGCCGGATTTTCAGGATGAATACAGCAATGCTTTTCTGACCGAACATCGGATCCGCTTTCTCTGCGACGTTACGTTTAAACCGGAGGATTATGATAAAGCCCGGGAAGTAATGGAGCATATCTGCGGCAGGATCGGCGGCTTCTTCTGCGGGGATACGGAGGACTTTACCCCGGTGGTGGGAGAGATGGAGTGAACCCGGAGAAGCAGGGTTACAGGCTGGAAGGAAAATCGAGAGGCAGTGGTTTGTGGGGAATGCAGACGTATAGACAGCCGATACGGTAAAAGCAGAGAGAGGATCACAGAAATGACAAGATTAGAGGAAGCCAGAAAATATTTTGAAGGAGACCGGTTTGCGACACAGACAACGGGGATTGTGATTGAGGCGGTGGAGGACGGTTATTCCCGCTGCAGTCTGACGGTGGAGGAAAAGCATCTGGCGGCCCATCATCATGTGATGGGAGGGGCGCTTTTCACCATGGCGGATTTTGCCTTTGCCGTGGCAACCAATACCCCCCAGAAGCTGACGGTAACTACCACCAGCAATATCAGCTATATCAGTATGCCCAAGGATAACCGGCTGACTGCAGAGTGCAGTCGGATCAAGGACGGACGGCGGGCCTGCCATTATGAGACCCGGATCAAGGACGGGCTGGGCAATCTGGTGGCCGTGGTGACGGCTATGGGAATGCATATGGACTGAAATATTCCCCTATAGACAAAGAAGCGGGAAAGGGATGCATACCTGTCTGGGGAAGTAAGCCGGGATGGGGAAATTCCCTTTGCCAACTATCTGCGGCTTGACAATTCCGAGCTTTCGCCGGAGGAGGCAGCGGAGAAGATCAGAGAGCACTTCGGACTGTGAGAAACCTATGCGTGGAAAGGAAAAATATGAGTTACATTACTACATATACAGGAAAACATTTTGACCCCGTATATCCCCAGGAGGAAAAAATAGACATTCGGGACATAGCCCACGCTCTGTCGCTGACCTGCCGGGGGAATGGGCATGTGAAAACCTTCTTTTCTGTGGGACAGCATTGTATTCACTGCGCCCTGGAGGCAGCGGCAAGGGGATATTCGGATCGTTTGGTTTTAGCCTGTCTGATTCATGATGCCAGTGAATGCTATATGTCGGATGTGCCCAGACCGATCAAGGGGATACTGCCGGAATATAAGGAAACGGAGAAGCATCTGCTGGAGCAGATCTATCATAAATTTCTGGGGAGCGCACTGACGGATGAGGAGGAAAAGCTGGTAAAGCAGATTGATAATGATATGCTTTATTATGATTTGCGCTATCTGCTGAATGAGGTTTCCAAGGAGGAAGCTCCGGCGATGAAAACAGAGTTTTCTTACAGGGTGCTTCCTTTTGAAACGGTGGAGAAACGGTATTTAGAGTTATTTGAACAGTATCATAACGGCGAAATAGGGGAAACGAAATAAAAAGACAAATGCAGGGCGGCACTTTTGAGGCAGCCGGACGGGAGCCTGTTCCCGATCCGGGCAGGCGGGAGTAAGCGCATGAAAATCGTAGCGGCAATGGACTCCTTTAAGGGCAGTCTGACTTCCCTGGAAGCCGGGGAATGGGTAAAAAGAGGAATACATAAAGCGGTCCCCGGGGCTGCAGTGCGGTGTTCGCTCCGCAAAAGGGGGCAGATGCAGAGCAGGTGCGGCAGACGGACAAGTGGCTGATGCATTATGCACGGCTGGCTCAGGCTGTCCGTCCTCAGGCTGATCCTGACTTTCCAGGTGCAGGAGCGGGCCGGCCGCAATCTGGCAGAGACGGCGGAGCAGGTCTACCGTCTGTACTGCATTGCTCGCAGGCAGAAGGGAGACGGGAAAGAGGGCATGATTCTGAATACGGGCTGCAGGACGGATATCCCGGCCTGCTTCAGCGAGTGGTTTTATAATCGGATCCGGGAGGGAACGGTGATGACCCGCAATCCCTATCAGCCCCGGCAGGTGCTTTCCTACCGGCTGGATCCGGAGGTGGTGGATGTGCTTTGCTTCTGCACCAAGAACCCTGCGCCCATGCTGGGACGGCTGGAAGAGCTGCAGCGGTTCCGGCAGTTCTGGTTTGTCACCATCACCCCTTATGAACGGGAGATCGAGCCCCATGTGCCGGGTGCGGCGGAGGTCATCCGCTGTGCCAGAGCGCTGTCGGAGCAGGTGGGGGCAAGGGCAGTGGGCTGGCGCTATGATCCCATTTTCATCACGGAAAAATATTCGCTGAAGTACCATGTCGAGCATTTCGAGGAGATGGCCGCAGCACTCAGCGGTTATGTGAATTCCTGCGTCATCAGTTTTATTGACCTGTATGAAAAGACCAAGCGGAATTTTCCCCGGGTATGCCGGGTATCCATGGCTGAACAGGAATATCTGGTACAGGAAATGGCGGCGATCGGCAGGCGGTATGGGATCCCCCTGCGAACCTGCTGTGAGAATGCGGCGCTGAAGAAATTCGGCGTGGAGGTATCCGGCTGTATGACCCGGGAGGTTCTGGAGACCGCCGCAGGCTGTCACCTGGCAGTGCCACAGGCGAAAAAGTCTCCCCGGGCGCAGTGCGACTGTCTGCTGGGGGCGGATATCGGCATGTATAATACCTGCGGTAACGGCTGCATCTACTGTTATGCCAATTATGACAGGAAGACGGTGGCGGCGAATCTGCGGGAGCATGATCCGGCCTCTCCGCTGCTGATCGGTCATCTGCAGGAGGAGGATCAGGTTATAGAGGTAAAGCAGGTGTCGTATCTGGACCGGCAGCTGCGTCTGGAGGATCTTTTGTGAGAAGAAAGGCAGAGTGAGGATGCGTCATAAGAAAGTATATCTGGACCGTACCGGCGGTGAAGCAGTATCGGTAATCCTGCGGGATGCCGAGGTGATTCCGGCCGGAACCACGATCTATTCCATGCCGGCGAGGGAGCGGAATGGGGAATATGACCGCTGGGCGGAAGCATATGATATTCATTTTATTTTTGATGACAGGAAGCCGGAAGCATCCTTCTATGCGGTACCCTGGATGGATCTTTTTGCGGTGGACAGCCGGGGCGGCTATATCGGCACGGTGGGGCAGCTGACGGACCTGGAGGGGGATGCACCGATCTGCTATGTGGACCGGGACGGGCATTGCTGGCGGATCGCAGAAAACGGTCCGGATTTTGTGAAATATGCCGCCTGCTGGCGCAGCCTCCTGCAGGACGAGCAGGAAGTAAGACTGTATGCGTCACGGGCGCAGGCGGAGCAGGAACTGGAATTTTTGGAAAAGGAACAGAGCGATGGCAGAATATGAACAGGTGACGCAGCCCTTTGCGCCGGTATATGATGGGAATTCCCGAATCCTGATTCTGGGGAGTCTTCCTTCCGTAAAATCCCGGGAGCAGGGCTTTTATTACGGACATGCCAGAAACCGTTTCTGGCCCATGCTGGCGGCCGTCTATGGGGAGCCGCTGCCCGAAAGCATTCCAGAGAAGAAGGCCCTGCTGCTTCGGCACTCCCTGGCGGTGTATGATGTGATAGAGAGCTGCGAGATCAGGGGATCCAGCGACAGCAGCATCCGCAGGGTGAAAGGGGCGGATATCCGCACCATCATGGCGAATTCCCGGATTGAAAAGATTCTGGTCAACGGGAAGACGGCAGCCCGGTATTTTAAAAGCTATCAGTCCGCCGCATATCAGCAGCTGCTGGTGGAGCTGCCCTCCACCAGTCCCGCCAACGCCGCTTTTTCCCTGGAGAAGCTGGTGCAGATCTGGGGGGAGTATCTGATCTGATGCCTAAGCCGTGTCCCATCATGGACTTATATGAAAAAATTCTTAGCTTTAGTCCACTTTTCCCGGCTTATTGGGAGGATTTCTGCCTTCGATGCAGAGAAAATGGACTGATACATAAAATTCTTTTTCTTTGGTCCACTATTTATGAAAAAACGTGGACTAGAAAATGTATTTTTTTAGTATATGTCCATATATGCCCTACGTTGATAAGAAAAAAAGAAGATATAGTGGACACAAACAGCTTAAAAAAGGATATTAGTCCACTTGATAGGATAAGGCGACAGGTTGAATTGTTATCTGCAGAAAATGGACTTGCAGAATGCGCATAAATGTGGCATGATAGGGTATGGCTGGCAGAAAAGATCCGGACGGCGGAGCAAGGAGCTTCACGGCGGAGCAGAGCCGCTGCAGATTAACGGGAAAGAAACGAGGATCGGGCAGATATGTCAGAGAATAAGAGAAAAAGGGCAGGACAGATAGAGACGATAAAAAAGGTGCTGCATTATATCAAGAGATATTGGGCGCTGGTGGGTCTTTCCCTGGTGCTGGCGGCAGTGATTGTGGCGCTGACGCTTTATGTGCCCATTTTGACGGGCGATGCCGTAGATCTGATCGTGGACAGGGGTCTGGTGGATATGCCGGGAATTTTTGTCATCATAAAGAAGATTGCCATTGCCATGGTGCTTACCGCCGAAGCTCAATGGGTCATGAATACCGCCAACAACTACATCACCTATCATGTGATTCAGGATATCCGGCAGGATGCTTTTCATAAGCTGGAGAATCTGCCGCTGAAATATCTGGATGCACAGTCCTATGGGGATATCGTCAGCCGTGTCATTGCGGATGTGGATACCTTTGCAGACGGTTTGCTCATGGGCTTCACCCAGCTGTTTACCGGCGTGATCACCATACTAGGAACCTTATTTTTTATGCTGATTACCAATGTGCCCATAGCGCTGGTGGTGATCTGCATTACCCCGGTATCTTTCCTGGTGGCCAAGTTCATTGCGACTAAGACATATACCATGTTCAAGGAACAGTCTGAGACAAGAGGGGAACAGACCGCACTGATCGAGGAGATGGTGGGCAACCAGAAGATTGTCAAGACCTTTTCCCGGGAGGAGGCAGTGACGGAGGAGTTTCGGGAGATCAACGGCAGGCTGCAGAAATGCTCCCTGAAGGCTATCTTTTATTCTTCTCTGACCAATCCCTGTACCCGTTTTGTCAACAGCCTGGTGTATGCAGGCGTGGGAATCTTCGGCGCTCTGGTGGCGATCCGGGGCGGGATCTCCGTGGGCAGGCTGTCCTGCTTCCTGAGCTATGCCAATCAGTATACCAAGCCATTTAACGAGATTTCAGGCGTGATCACGGAGCTGCAGAACGCTATCGCCTGTGCGGCCCGGATCTTTGAATTGATTGAGGAAGAGGCCCAGGTGCCGGATGCGGAAGATGCAGCGGAGCTTACGGACGCCCGGGGCAATGTCTGTCTGGAGCATGTATATTTTCAGTATGTGCCCGATAAAAAACTGATTCAGGACTTTAACCTGTCGGTAAAGCCCGGTCAGAGGGTAGCCATTGTGGGGCCTACCGGCTGCGGCAAAACTACGATTATCAATCTGCTGATGCGCTTCTATGATGTGGATCAGGGCTGTATCCGGGTGGACGGAACGGATATCCGTAAGCTGACAAGGGGAAGCCTGCGCACCAGCTACGGTATGGTGCTGCAGGAGACCTGGCTGCGGGCCGGGACGATCCTGGATAATATCCGCATGGGCAGGCCCCAGGCCACGGAGGAGGAAGTGATTGCCGCTGCAAAGGCGGCTCATGCCCACAGCTTTATCAAGCGTCTGCCGGAAGGGTATCATACCGTGATTACCGAGGACGGGGGCAGCCTTTCCCAAGGGCAGAAGCAGCTGCTGTGCATCGCCAGAGTCATGCTGTGCCTGCCGCCCATGCTGATTCTGGATGAGGCTACGTCCTCCATCGATACCCGTACGGAGATCCGAATCCAGAAGGCCTTTGCCCGGATGATGGAGGGGCGCACCAGCTTTATTGTGGCCCACAGGCTGTCCACGATCCGGGAGGCGGATGTGATTCTGGTCATGAAGGACGGCAATATCATAGAGCAGGGAAATCATGAGAGCCTGCTGGCCCAGGGCGGCTTCTACAAGAAGCTGTATGAAAGTCAGTTTGCAGGATGAGCGGGAATGGCGAGAGAGTTTCATGAGGAAAATATATGTACAGAATCTTGATTGTGGAGGATGACGAGAGCATCGCTCAGGCTCTGGCCCGGCAGATCGCTGCCTGGGACATGGAGGGGCGATGCATTTCGGATTTTCATAGGGTGATGCAGGAGTTTGCGGACTTTGATCCCCAGCTGGTGCTGCTGGATATCATGCTGCCCTTTTATAACGGCTATTATTGGTGCAGCGAGATCCGCAGGGTGTCCAAGGTGCCGATCATTTTCCTCTCCTCCGCTTCCGACAATATGAATATCGTGATGGCTATGAATATGAGCGGCGATGATTTCATTGCCAAGCCCTTTGACATGACGGTGCTGATTTCCAAGATGCAGGCCTTGCTGCGCAGAACCTATGATTTCGGCGGCGTCCTGCCGGTGCTGGAGCATAAGGGAGCCCTGCTGCATACCGGGGATAACACGCTGACCTATCAGGGGGAGCAGATTCCCTTAAGCAAGAACGAGTACCGGATCCTGCTGACGCTGATGGAAAATAAAGGTCAGGTAGTAAGCCGGGAAAGGCTGATGGAGAAGCTGTGGGAGACGGACAGCTTTGTGGATGACAATACCCTGACGGTAAATGTGAACCGGCTGCGCAAAAAGCTGGAAGCGGCGGGGCTGGAGGAATTTATTACCACAAAATTCGGAGTGGGCTATCTGATCAGCGGATAGGGGACAGAAAAGTCCCGGGCCGGGGATTCGGTAAAAAGTCAGTCTGCTCCGGTTGCCGGATACGCCGGGAAAGGAAATGTATGAGACAGTTTATCCTGATATATATCAGACAGCGGAAAAGGCAGTTTTTTACCTTTCTGCTGTTTTGTGCTATTTATACAGTGGTTCTGGCGCTGTATCAGCTGCCCCCGGCAGCCCTGCTGTATCCCATATTGCTGTGTGCGGTGGCCGGAGCGGCAGCGATAGGTATAGACCTGTATCGGGCCTGCAGGCGGTATACTGTTCTGCAGCAGATGCTTCGGGCCGTGGGGCTTAAGCTGCCTCGGGAGCAGGAGGGGTTCGGGCAGGAGCTTTCGGAGCCGGAAGGCTGCGACTGGGAACTGCTCCAGGAGTTTCTGGAGAATCAGGAGCAAAGTGAGGATTGGGAGTGCAGGATCTATCGGGATATGGTGGGCAGGCTGCTGGAGGAGCAGAGGCGGCGGGAGGATGAGGAGCAGTTCCGCTATCAGGATACCGTGGACTACTATACTACCTGGGTACACCAGATCAAAACACCGATTGCGGCCATGGGCCTGATCCTGCAGCAGGAGGACACGGAATGTGCCCGCAGGCTCAGCGAACAGCTGCAGCGGATCGAGCAGTATGTGGAGATGGTGCTGACCTATCTGCGGCTGGGCAGCGGGGAGACTGACTATGTATTTGCCCAGGCGGAGCTGGATGCCCTGCTGCGTGGGTGCATCAAAAAATATGCCGGTCAGTTTATTTTAAAGCATGTGGCTCTGGATTATCAGATTGTGAACTGCCGGGTACTCACCGATGAAAAATGGCTGGCCTTTGTGGTGGAGCAGGTGCTGTCCAATGCGCTCAAATATACCCGGGAGGGAATGATCAGCATCTATCTGGAGGCTCCCTGCACGCTTTGTATCCGGGATACGGGCATGGGCATTGCCCCGGAAGACCTGCCCCGGATCTTTGAGAAAGGGTATACGGGTTATAATGGCCGAAGCGATAAAAAGGCAACGGGCCTGGGCCTGTATCTGTGCAGGCAGATCTGTGATCGGTTAAAGCATACGATTGCCGCGGAGTCCGTTTCCGGGGAAGGAACGGTGATCCGCATCGGCCTGGGCCGGGAGATGCTGGAGGTAGAGTAGAGAAAATGAGAAAAAGCCAGGCAGCCTTAAGGTAAACTTAAGGTTGTTTTTATTTTGCCTTTAGCCAGGTGCAGTAGAATGAAATCAGCGAGAGGAGGCAATGACATGTTGGAATGCAGAGAACTGAGAAAGTCCTATAAGAAACGGACAGCAGTAAACGACCTGAGTTTTGCCGTAAAGAAAGGGGAGGCTTTTGCACTGCTGGGAAGTAACGGCGCAGGAAAGACCACTACGATCAAAATGATCCTGGGTCTGGCGCGGAAAGAAAGCGGAGAGATCCGCAGCTTCTGATTCTGGACGAACCCACGGCATGGCTGGACGCCCTGGGCAGGCTGGAAATCATGGAACTGATCGGCACCCTGAAAAAACAGGGAAAGACCATTATCATTAACTCCCATATTCTGAATGATATCGAGCGTGTCTGCGATAGAGGAATCATTAAAAAAAGGGAAATTGATGGAAACCTGGGATAAGCAGAAGAATCAGGGAAGGGAACTGTACATTGTAACGGCGATAGGTCTGCTGATCCTGCTGCTGTTCGGGACGGGGGTCGGCACGATTACAATAAACGGTGAGCCGGTAACGGATTATGAAAATATGGCGCCGATTCTGATTACCGTGATCAATGTGATCTGCGGCGCACTGGCGATTGTGTTAAGCCTGCATACCATTCCCAATGAGTATGCCAGAAGAACCAGTCATCTGGTATGGATCAGGGAGGTAAGCCAGCCGAAGTACCATGGGGAGCTGGCTCTGGCAAGTGCAGTCGGCAGCTTGCTTTCCGAGGCCATTCTGTATCTGGGACTGCTGCTGTTTATGATTATGAAGGGAAGAGGAAGCGAGGTATGGCGATGGATCCCGGCTTTCCTGATTGTTTCCGTCAGCATTCTGCTGATTAGTCTGTTTACCAGTGTACTGAGCGTTATCCTGCCGGATATGCTTGCCGGAACGATTGCCGCAGCCTGCTATCTTGTGGGCATACTGCACGGGCTTCTGGATACCTTCCGCGATATGGCTGAGGGCATCGGCAGTATTCTGCTGAAGGGACTGCTGCTGGTGATTCCGGATCTGAATGAGATCCGGGCAGCAGATCGTAGATTTTGCATGGGGCAATTGCCTATCTGCAGAAGGAGAACCGGAACTGTTTCAGAGTGCAGTTTCTTACAAAACTGTAAGATTTACCTGGGGAAATGTAAGCCAATTCGATGGCGGCCCTTCCCCGGATTTTTTATAATAAATCCATAATCAGACGGCTGCCCGGGCAAAGATAAGAGCAGCGGGCACACAGAATATGGAGGTTTTGTATGAGTATACTGGAAGTCAGAGAAGTAAAGAAGATCTATACCACACGCATGGGCAGCAACCGGGTGGAGGCGCTGAAAAATGTATCCTTCATCGTGGAGCCGGGTGAATATGTGGCCATCATGGGCGAGTCGGGGTCCGGCAAGACAACGCTTCTGAATATCCTGGCAGCGCTGGATAAGCCCACCGGCGGCAGCGTGATCCTGGACGGGCAGGAGCTGAGCCGGATCAGAGAATCATCGGTGGCGGCATTTCGCAGAGACAATCTTGGATTTGTATTTCAGGATTTTAATCTGCTGGACACCTTTACCTTGGAGGACAATATCTATCTGCCTCTGGTGCTGGCGGGGAAGCGGTATGAGGAGATGCAGAAGCGGCTTACGCCCATTGCGGCAAAGCTGGGCATCACGGAGCTGCTGAAAAAGTATCCCTATGAGGTGTCGGGAGGGCAGAAGCAGAGGGCGGCGGTGGCCAGGGCTCTGATTACCGGCCCCAAGCTGGTGTTGGCGGACGAACCGACCGGGGCACTGGACTCCAAAGCCACGGACGAGCTTCTGCAGCTTTTTGCCCGGATTAATCAAAGCGGACAGACCATTCTCATGGTGACTCATTCCGTGAAGGCGGCCAGCCATGCAGGAAGGGTGCTTTTTATCCGGGACGGAGAGGTGTTCCATCAGATCTATCGGGGCAGCAGCACCAATGAGCAGTTGTACCAGAAGATTTCCGATACCCTGACACTGCTGGCCACGCGGCCGGGCGGCATGGGGTGCGGGGCGGCGCAGACCCGTACCGGAAAGGAGGGAGAGGCATGAAGATCTTTCTCTATCCTCGTCTGGCCTGGTCGGGTATCCGCAAAAATAAGGAACTGTACATTCCCTATCTGCTGACCTGTATAGGGATGATTATGATGTACTATATTGTCAGTTATCTGTATACGGGAACCATGCTGGAGACAGTATACGGAGGAGATGTGCTGGCCGTGATGATGGGCCTGGGACGCTTTGTTATCGGCGCTTTCTCGGTGATTTTTCTGTTTTATACCCATTCCTTCCTGATCCGCAGGCGTAAAAAGGAGTTTGGACTATATAGTATCCTGGGAATGAACCGTGGGAATCTGGCACGGATTCTGATCTGGGAGAGTCTGATGTCAGCAGGTATTTCCATGGTAACGGGAATCGCTTGTGGGATTCTCTTTTCCAAGCTGGCAGAGCTGCTGATGAATTCTATCCTGCGGGGAGAGGCGGATTACGTGCTGCGGATCAATTCTCAGGACATTCAGCAGACACTGATTTTGTATCTGGTGATCTTTTTCCTGATCCTGCTGGTGACCCTGCGGCAGATCAAAACTGCGGATCCCATAAAGCTGCTGCAGAGTGAAACGGTGGGCGAGCAGCTCCCAAGGGCGAACTGGATCATGGCGCTGGCAGGACTGATTCTGCTGGGAACGGCTTACTATATGGCGGTCACGCTTGAGGATCCAATATCTGCCATTCAGCTGTTTTTTGTGGCGGTTATTCTGGTAATCATCGGCACCTATCTGCTGTTTATCGCCGGATCGGTGGCGCTGTGCAGGCTGCTGCAGAAAAATAAGCGGTATTATTACCGGACCAATCATTTTGTGTCGGTCTCCTCCATGACCTATCGGATGAAGCGCAACGGCGCAGGGCTGGCCTCTATCTGTATCCTGTGTACCATGGTGCTGGTGATGCTGGTTTCTACAGTTTGTCTGTATGGAGGAGTGGAGGGCACCTTGCGTTCCCGATATCCCCGGAATATCATAACGGAAAACTGTGCGGAAAGCTGGCAGCTGCTGCAGGAGGAAAACTTTGCCATGGCCAGGAATGCCATGGAGCAGGTGGCGGCTGCTCACAAGCTGACGCCGGAAAATGTCCTGGACTATTCCGCTGTCTGCTTTATTGGCTATCTTAGGGAGGGAGTGCTGAAGACGGATACGGATACGACGCCCCTTTTTACAGAGGGCTACAATGATATATGGCAGGTGTTTGTGATTCCACTGGCTGATTATAATCGGATTATGGAAACACAGGAGGTGCTGGGGGACGGAGAGCTGCTGATGTATACCAGAGGAGCCGGTTTTAAGCGGGACACTCTGGAGATCGGCGAAGCGGGTCAGATCTGGCAGGTGCGCAAGACGCCGGAATTTGTGGACCATGGCGCAGCCATGTTATCCGTCGTCTCTTCCATGTATCTCTTTGTGGAGGATGTGGAAAGCTTTATCCGGCCCATGACGGGGCTGGTGAATTCCTACGGCGAGCCGGTGTTGAGCTATCAATGGCTGTATGGATTTGATCTGGATTGTGCGGACGAGGAGCAGAGTACCATTTTTTATGAGATCGGGGGAGCGCTGAGCGCCCTGGAGGCACAGGGGATTCCCATCAGTTTTTCGGAGGAGTCCGTAGCGGTGAACCGATACAGCTTTTATCAGCTTTACGGCGGACTGTTTTTTCTGGGAATCATGCTGGGTCTTGTGTTTGTTGTGGCCACTACGCTGATCATGTATTACAAGCAGATCTCTGAGGGCTATGAGGACCAGGGACGGTTTGAGATCCTTAAAAAGGTGGGCATGACCGGGCGGGAGATCCGAAAGAGCATCAACAGTCAGGTCATGACGGTGTTTTTCCTGCCGCTGCTCGTTGCGGGGATCCATCTTGCCTTTGCATTCCCGTTCCTGTATAAAGCGCTGCTGATGATGGGCTTTGATAATCTGAGGCTGCTGGTAATGGTCACTGCAGTAGCCTATCTGCTGTTTGGCGCAGGCTATGTGCTGGTGTACCGGATCACTTCCAGGGCTTACTACCATCTGGTGGGCAGCGGGGCATAGGACGTAAGCCAGAAAAAGACTGAAAAAGCTGGACGAAAAGGAAAATTGTAGAATTATTTTAAATGGATTTTAAATGTGAAAAAAAAGGTTGCAATTTTCGTGGAAATATATTATAGTATACAAGTGCCACGAAAATGGCAGCTGTGGCTGATTGGTCAAGCGGTTAAGACGCCGCCCTCTCACGGCGGAAACAGGGGTTCGATTCCCCTATCAGCTGCTTTTTTCATAAGATACAGATAACAGTTATGGCTGATTGGTCAAGCGGTTAAGACGCCGCCCTCTCACGGCGGAAACAGGGGT
>CAZFYD010000036.1:0-19063 GCA_964523315.1 uncultured Acetatifactor sp. | reverse complement strand
CCCATATAGGGCAGGATATTTTCAAACAGCTGCCGGATAATGGGAGCCGCCACCTGTCCGCCGTAATACACGCCCTGAGGGTTATTCACAATCGCAATGGCGATGACCTGGGGATCATCCGCCGGTGCAAAACCGATGTAGGAGGAAATATACCGTCCGCTGCCTCTGGGTAGGGTCTGACTGGTGGCGGTCTTGCCGCCGATCCTGTAACCCTCCACCTGACCGTTTTTGCCGGAGCCCTCCTTCACCACCATCTCCAGGATCTCCCGCATAGTGGCGGAGGTCTCCTCGGATACGATGCCGTTGGTCACCGGATAGGCAAAGCTCTCCACCAATTCCCCCTGGGCATCCACCACCTTGACACCCAGATGCGGCGTGATCCGCCTGCCGCCGTTGATAATGGAAGAAGCCGTGGTCAGCAGCTGTATGGGGGTGATCTGAAAGGACTGTCCGAAGGATACCGTTGCCAGCTCCACCAGCCCCATATTCTCTTTGTTGTGCATGATGGTGCCCGCCTCACCCGGCAGATCCACGCCTGTCTTGGTCAGCAGGCCAAAACGGGTGAAATAATCATAATAGGTATCCACCCCCAGCAGCAGTCCCACGGAGATCAGCGCAGGATTGCAGCTGTTCATCATACAGTGGATAAAATCCTGGGCTCCATGGCCCGCCGTCTTGTGGCACCTGATCTTCCGGTCTTCCACCACAATAAAGCCGGGACAGCTGAACTGGCTTTGGGGAGTGATGACTCCCTGCTCCAGCCCTGCCGCTGCAGTGATGATCTTAAAGGTGGAGCCCGGTTCATAGGTATCGTTGATACAGCCGTTTCGCCAGATTTGGTTCAGCAGGTTCTGCTGTTCCTCCTGGGACAGCTCCTCTGAAGTCCCCTCCGGCAGGGCGTAGGGATCATTTAAGTCAAACTCCGGCACATTGACCATGGCATAGATCTCCCCGTTCTGGGGATTCATCGCCAGGATGGACACGCTGTCCGCCTCCTTGGTCTCCATAGCCTGATAGGCCAGCTGTGTGGCGTAGGTCTGAATATTCCGATCCATACTGATATACAGATCGTTGCCGCTGACCGGTTCGATCCGCCGCTCCCCTGCGCTTTCCACCTCAATCCCCTTGGCGTCCGTCACCGTCAGGATCATCCCCGGTTCTCCCTGCAGATATTCCTCATAGATGACCTCCAGACCGATGATCCCCTGATTATCCCCGCCGGTAAAGCCCAGCACCTTGCTGGCCAGCTCCCCGTAGGGATAATACCGTTTGTAATCCTCATCCACCTTGACGCCGGGGAGCCCATACTCCCGAATCCTGTCACCGACGGTTTTATCCACATTGCTCTTGATCCGCTCCATGGAGCTGTATTTCTCTACCCGGATCCGCACATATTCCTCGGACAGATCCAGCTCCCTGCACAGCATTTCGATCACTGCCTCCGGATCCTCGATCTGATTATAGATCACGGAGATGGTACACACAGTCTTATTGTCCGCCAGTACCTCCCCGTTGCAGTCCAGGATCCTTCCCCTTGCGGCCTTTATGCTGCGCTCCCGCTCATGGAGCTGGGTGGCTTTCTCCGCATAATAGTCCGCCTTCCAGACCATCAGGTACACCAGCCGGGCAAAAAGTCCCACCAGCGCCAGCGTACAGCCCAGAAAGATCACCAGAATTTTTTTGCGGTGTGCAATTTTATTATGTATTTCCGGCATAAGAATAACCTCATAATAACCGTTACTATACTGTATTCCCATTATTATGAGGTTATTCGTGAAGTTCCTCTCTCTTATTCCAGTGCATTCCAGCTGCCGTCTATGGCATCGCCGGTGTCAGGATCGTAATGTTCCCCGGTATCCGGATCCACCCTGTGTCCCGTTGCCGGGTCGATGGGAAAACTCATCCAGGCCGGCTGACTGTCGCCCTCGGGATCCTGAGAGTCCTCCGGATTCCCGGGATCCTGCTCAGGCTCCTGACTTTCCATGCTGTCCAGATCCTCATTCTCCGGCGTTTGGGTGTACTGATTCGTGATCGCCAGCTGCAGCTCCTCCAGCTCCTTGATCTCCGACTCGGTCAGTTCTTCCGTCATATAGATATTCAGATAGGGCAGCACTTCGGTCAGCACATTCCGCACGATACCTGTAGCAAATTTTGCATCATCCTGGTTGGCTGCATTCGCCCTGTCCACCACCACATAGATGGCAATCTGCGGATCATCTGCGGGAGCATAGCCGATAAAGGATACCACATAGTCCGTTTTGGAACGCTGCCCTGTCTCCCTGTCAAAGGTCTGTGCCGTACCGGTCTTGCCGCCGATGGCGTAACCGGCGGGACGGGCTGTCCGTCCGGTGATCCGGCTGTCATTCTGCCGCATCACCACTGCCTCGCAATACTGCCGGATTTTTTCCGAGGTGGACTTCGATACGGTTTGGCGCAGCACTCTGGGTTCGATATTCTCCACCGTGGCCCCGTTGGCATTGGTGATCTTATTGACCACATGGGGTTCATAATAGTAACCGCCGTTGATCAGGGAACAGTATCCCGTAATCATCTCGATCATAGTCACATTAAAGCCCTGTCCGAAGGAATAGGTTGCCAGATCCGTTGCCGTCATATGATCCCCGTCCAGAATCAGGGATGCCGTTCTGGTCTCCCCCTCCAGATCAATATTGGTCTTTAAACCGAAATTAAAAGCTTGCTGGAACTGGGAAAACTTTTCGATCCCGATAGCCTGTGCCTCCTTCATCAGCGCCACGTTGCAGGACCAGGCGATTCCATCCTCCACGCTCACGTCCCCGTCTCCCCAGCGGTTATGACAGCGAATCGTATAGCCGCCGATCTCCAGAGAACCGTTGCACGCAAAAACCTCATTACCGGTAAGAGCCCCCGTTTCCAGACCGATGGCCGTGGTAAAAGGCTTTGCCGTGGATCCCGGCTCATAGGTATCGCTGATACAGAAATTTTTCCACAGATAATTCAGGTTCATATACAGAGTGGTTTCATCCATCTCCGCAATACTCTCCGCCGTAATATACTGCTTGGTCTTATTTCCTTCCGCATCCACCATCACATTGCCGATCAGGGCATCCGTGCTGCGGGTATTGTTCAGATCATAGTCCGGGTAGCTGGCCATGGCCAGGATTTCCCCGGTATCCACCTCCATGATGATACAGCCCACATTTTCCGCCCCGTTGCCGGTGCGCACCGCATTCTTATGTTCCTCGTTAAATTGTTTCAGATACTTTTCCACGATAGCCTGGATATTGGCGTCTATCGTCGTGTGGATGGTATAGCCGTCCTCCGCCGGCTTCACGGTTCTCTCCAGAGCGGCATCATCATTCAGATACCCGAATTCCCTGCCGGTGGTACCGTTCAGTTCTTCATTATAATAAGCCTCCAGGCCATAGGCGCCCACATTGTCCGAACTGGTAAAACCGATCACATCGCAGGCCAGCGAACCCATGGGATAGTAGCGCTGGTACTCCTTTTCAAACCAGATTCCCTTGATCAGGCTGCCCTCCTCCTCCATAGCCGCCTGGATCCCGCTGATCTCCTCATAGCTCACACGTCTGGTTACCACATAATAGGCAGAGCTTTCATGAGAATCCACATAGGAACGGACGTCGGACATATTTAAGTCAAAATACTGATCCAGCGCCTGCAGCGTGGGCTCCATATAATCCTTATTGTCCAGCTTCTCTTTCTCCCGGATCACTTTGATATCCAGAATCACATTATATACGGTATCGCTGACCGCCAGCTGAGTTCCCCTGGCATCCACAATATCCCCGCGCCGAAACGGAAGCGTGGTGCTGTCATACTGCTGCTGGGACAGAATCTGACGGGTATAGTCATCCCCATTTTCCCTGGTAATGCGGATCAGCTGAATACTTAATCCAGCAAAAGCCAGCAGTACCAGTAAAAAAAGTACCACCAGCTTCTTCTGCATCCAACTGCCAAATTTTTTTTCATGCTTTTGCCGGGAACGGGCTCTGCCGCCCGCTGCCGCCCTTGTCTCTCTGTCTTGCTCTCTCACGGATCTGCCCTCTCCTAATTGCCGTTATCTACCTTGCGCACATAGTCGCTGCCCTCGTTGGAATAGGTGATGATCTGTCCCTCCTCGGGATATACCATCCCCAGTTCGCCGATGGCTACCCGCTTCACCTCTTCCATGTCGATACTGCTGGTGATGCGGCTCAGATCCTCATCATTGGCTACCTTCAGGTTGTTCAGCTCCTGCTCCTGACTGGCAATGCGCTCCGTCACCGTGGTAATGTCTGCCTGCAACTGAATGTAATGCACCAGCACATAACCGGCCACACACATAGCCACTATCAGAAAAGCCACATATCCCAAGCTCATATGTCTCGCCTTGTCCCGGTTCTTCCGGGTGGTGTTGCTCAGTACCCGGCGGGGAGGCTGCTCCATCTCTCTCTGCACATCCAGCTTGCGCACGGTATTGCCGTACACATAGCTGCCGGAAGGTCTGCTGCTCTGGCGGCTGCCTGTGTTTCCGGTATTTCTATATGAAGTTGCTGTTCTGTTTTGATTTACTGTCCGTGCCATGATGTCAATATCCTTTCTGTTTCAGCACTTATATTTTCTCGAACACCCGCAGCTTTGCGCTTTTCGAGCGGCTGTTTTCCGCCAGCTCCTCTTCGCCGGGCAAAACAGGCTTTTTCGTAATGACCCTTCCCAGAGGCTGCTTCCCGCAGACGCAGACCGGGAACTCCGGCGGGCAGGTGCAGGGATTCTCCGCTTTCTTAAAAGCTGTTTTTACGATTCGATCCTCCAGAGAATGAAAGGTTATGATGCATAACCGCCCTCCGGGAGACAACAGATCGATCAGATCCTCCAGTGCGCTCCGCAGTACCTCCAATTCGTGGTTGCATTCAATGCGGATGGCCTGAAAGGTTCTCTTGGACGGATGTCCGTTCTGCCGCATCTTCGCCGGGATCGCTGCTCTAATGATCTCATTCAGCTGCCCGGTGGTCTCTATGGCCCCCTGACATCGGGCCTGTACAATATGTTTGGCTATATTTTTCGCAAAAGTATCTTCTCCGTAATCCCGGATGATGTGAAACAGCTCCGTCTCACTGTAGGTATTCACAATGTCCCGGGCCGTCAGACTCTGACGCCTGTCCATCCGCATATCCAGAGGGCTGTCGAAGCGGTAGGAAAAGCCCCTCTCCTCCGTATCCAGCTGATAGGAGGAGACCCCCAGATCCAGCAGGATACCGTCCACCTGCGTGACGCCCCGGTCAAGCAGGACAGCCCTGGCATTGCAGTAATTGCTGCGGATCAGCGTCACCCTCTCTGCAAAGGCCGCCAGGCGCTCCCCCGCCGCCGCAATCGCCGCATCATCCTGGTCAATTCCGTAAAAATGGCCCTGCTGCAGACGGCTGCATACCTCCCAGGCATGTCCGCCTCCGCCCAGCGTCCCGTCCAGATAGGTTCCGTCAGGCCTGATATTCAGATAATCAATGGTCTCCCGCAGCATAACGGAATAATGTTTAAACTCCATTAGAATCCCCTATCCTGTTACACTGCAGCAGTTAGCCCTCTGCATTCATAAAAGCGTCTGCTGCGTCAAATCGTTAATCCCAGGCTCTCCATGGTGGCTGCGATGTCATCCATATTGCTGTCTGCGTCCATATTCTCCCAGTTCTCACGGCTCCAGATCTCAATACGGCTGCCCACGCCCACCAGCACCACATCCTTTTCCAGCCCTGCAAATTCCCGCAGGGGAGCCGGAAGAAGGATTCTTCCCTGTTTATCCACTTCCACCTGTGCCGCTCCGGCCAGGAAGAATCTTGCAAATTTTCTTGCTTCTTTATTAATCAGCGGCAGCGAAGTCAGTTTCTGTTCAAAAGCGCTCCAATCTTCATTGGCATATACAAACAGGCAGCCATCCATACCCTTTGTCACCACAAATTCATCTCCTAACTGGTCTCTGAACTTGGAGGGAATAATCAACCTGCCTTTCGCATCGATCGTATGATTGTATTCGCTCATAAACATCTGCAATCACCGCCCTTACGCCGGAAGCTCCGACTCAAAAGTGGTCTGCCACGGAAAACAGGAGAAAATCGGTTCCAAATCTACCACTTTGCACCACTTACTACCACTTTCCACCACTTTTAAACCAATTCTACCCCAAAAACGAGGATCTTGCAATAGAAATCCGTAATTTTTTTTTAAGATTTTCTGCACAAAAAAAGCGCCTTTTCTCACGAAAAAACGCTTTTTCTACATCTTGTATATTCATCTTCAGATAACCACAATTTATAGTTTTCCGGTTTGGGGTGTTTCCTCCACTTTACATCTCTTTTCTGACGCAGCCCCTTCGGCGGAAGTATATCCGGACCCCCACATCCACTGCCGCTGCCGCAATAAAGAGCGCCAAGCCCAGCATCTGTGAAACCGCAATGCCCGTCCCGGGAATTTTCAGCTGGTCGGTGCGGATCCCCTCCACAAAGAAACGGATGATCCCGTAGCCGCCCAGATAGAGCAGGCAGATCTCCCCCTGGAATTTTTTATGCCGCAGGTACAGCAGGATTACAATCAGCAGCAGCAGATTCAAGCCGCTCTCATAGAGAAAGGTGGGATGTACCTGGATATAGTTGGTGCCCTCTGCAATATGGGCCGCAATATTTTCGGTGATATCCGTCCGATCCCGCACGGCCTCTATGGGGATCCGCATAGCCAGAAGCCCATCCGTATACTCCCCGAACACCTCCCGGTTGGTAAAGTTCCCCCACCGGCCGATGATCTGCCCCAGCAGCAGTCCGGCCATGGCCGTATCGCCGATCAGCCTCGGATCCTTCTTCTTGATCCGGCACCAGATTAACAGGGTCAGAAACGCCGCTATGACTCCGCCGTAGATGGCCATGCCGCCGTTGCGCACATGGAAGATCTCCAGCAGATTGTCCTTATAGGCATCCCATTCAAACACCACATAGTAGATTCTGGCGCCGATCAGGCCGAAAATAATCCCATAGATGGCAAAGTCCCAGTAGTCATCGGGGTTCTGGCCTGTCCTTTTGGCCAGATGCGCCACAATACCGATCCCCGCGAGCATTCCTATGGCAATGATAACGCCGTAAAGTGAAATATAGAACCCGAATACCGTAAAGCCCTGGGGGACATCCTTCAGATAGAGTCCCAGATTGGGGAATGCGATATCCCCCGCACCCATAATATCCTGCATCGCTTACTTCCTTTCCCGACTAAACATTAAACCTAAACAGGATCACATCGCCGTCCTTTACCACGTAATCCTTGCCCTCCATACCGACCAGACCTTTTTCCCGTGCCGCGGCAAGGGAACCCTGCTCCAGCAGATCCTTATAATTCACCACCTCTGCCTTGATAAAGCCTCTCTCAAAATCCGAATGGATCTTGCCTGCGGCCTGGGGAGCCTTAGTACCGATCTTTATAGTCCAGGCTCTGGTCTCATCCTCGCCAGCCGTCAGAAAGCTCATCAGTCCCAGCAGACGATAGCTGGCGGCGATCAGCTTGTCCAGTCCTGACTGGGCAATTCCCAGATCCTCCAGAAACATGGCCTTTTCCTCGTCATCCAGTTCCGCAATTTCCTGCTCGATCTGGGCACAAATCACGAACACCTCGCTGTTTTCCCCGGCTGCAAACTGCCGTACCGCCGTCACGTGGGCATTGGAAGCGCCGTCATCCGCCAGATCCTCCTCCGCCACATTCGCCGCATAGATCACCGGCTTATAAGTCAGCAGATTGTAGGAGCGCATCAGCTCCAGTTCGTCCTCATCCTCTATCACCATGCTCTTGGCCATCTTCCCGCTTTCCAGATGCTCTTTGATCCGCACCAGCAAAGCCTCTTCCTTGGCAAGGGTCTTGTCCATCCGTGCGGCCTTGGCCACCTTGGCATAGCGTCTCTCCAAAATCTCCAGATCGGAGAAAATCAGTTCCAAATTGATGGTCTCCACATCCCGCATGGGATCCACACTGCCGTCCACATGGATTACATTGGTATCCTCAAAGCAGCGCACCACATGGACAATGGCATCCACCTCCCGGATGTTGCTTAAGAACTGGTTGCCCAGCCCCTCTCCCTTGGAGGCGCCCTTTACCAGACCTGCAATGTCCACAAACTCTATCACCGCCGGAGTCACCTTCTTTGAATGGTACATATCCCCCAGAAGCTTCAGCCTCTCGTCCGGCACCGCCACAATCCCTATATTGGGATCTATGGTACAGAAAGGATAGTTTGCCGACTCCGCTCCCGCCTTCGTCAGCGAATTGAATAAAGTGCTTTTTCCTACGTTGGGAAGCCCCACGATTCCCAGTTTCATTTTATCTGATACCTATTCAAAAACCTTCGATTCTCAATGGTTTTTGCCTTTCTCCATATTTTTTACTACACAATTTACTACACAACTTTTAGAGCATTTTTAATCTTTTCAACCTCTTTTGCCTTCTGACTATCCCACATTTCGAGCAGTTCTTTCTGGTTCTGCTCCATCCACTCTTTCACAAGTTCCTGCGCTTTGTTCGGTAAATCTCCCTCGGTCATTCGTAAGAAGCTGTATATCTGTTCCAAATCTGACTGCGTAGCAGGAACCTCCACCCAATGAGCAAAACACGGCTGCGAAGCAGACGTAATAGCTGCGCAGCAGCGGGTTTCGCGAATGCAGCGTGGAGGGGCTGTAAACAGTAACCTTATTCTTCCCTGTCTTCCAACTCCTCAATAATGAACACCAGTCCCTTTACCGGATAAACCCAGTCCTTTATATTAATTTTGATTATACCGGGCATTTGCGTTGCCGTCTGCAAAAGGGTGTCATTATCATCTAAGAATGGATAGGTTGACACGCACATGATCTCTTCGTCAAATTGTAATGTAATGGAAGGCGCATATGTCGGCTCTGAAAGAGAAACCAAAAACTCACTCTTGCGCTTGATCTGCGGCATGGAAAATCCCAGTTCAAGAAGCATTTCCGTTTTCTTTTCCACATCTTCATCAACTGTAAATTCAGCGCTAATGCCAGACATGCTAATCTCTACCGCTGTCATGTCGGTTTTTGTATTGTTAATACAGAGATTTAATTTCATGCATCTGGTCACAAAGTTCCATTGTTCTTGTTGCGAAAGTTCTGTCAGCTGTCTCAGTTCACTCTCTTCGATCTTCAGACTTTCCCGAAATACAAATTTCTGATTTTTCAATTCCGCATCCAGATTCACCAAATCCGTAAAAAAGCCCACACGGATCGGCTTGGTAAGGCGGTGCGTACCGGTAAAGATCTTTTTGCAGGTGTACTCCTCCCTGATTAGGAAATAATGATCCCGCGAAAAAATATGGCTAATCGCACAATCCTTTACCGGGCGATACTGCCCCACGTCAATACTGTATTCAAAAAGGGGACGAATATCATATTGATATACCAGATATGGTTCAATAACGCCATATACCATATCAATCTTATCTGCGCCAACCAGAGAAGAGATGGTGGATTTTACAAAGCTTTTGCGGATATCAGGGTCAAAGACATTCATAATTTCCGAATTGCTCATCAACGTCTGGGTAATTTCCTCCGATATTTCGTCAGCCACATAGCTCTTAGAAAGGTATTCATAGGCAAAATTGAAAATAATAATAGGCGGAAGAATACCAAGAATATTGGATAAAATATCGTCCAACAGATCATCCGCACTCAGCCCGCTGTAAATATATTTAACAAGCAGCAGCGTCAGCCAGACAATGGTGGTGATGGCCGCCAGCATAATCGTTACCATTTTCAGATTTTTCCGGTTTGCTTTTTTCCCTGTCTTCAGTTCTTCTCTGTTCATAAAATTCTCACTCCAAAATACCATTGTAAATAGCGTTCTGTCCCTTATAATAAGCCCAAAAGCTGTCTCCATAATCATAATGCCACCATTCGGTCGGAAGATTGGTGAATCCCGCTTGCGTCATCACATGGTAAAGCAGTCTGCGATTATTTTTGACAATACATTCTTCTTGGCTTAAATCCCTTTTTTCTTCAAAATACGCAGTGTGCGCAGATTCCCCAAAGCTGTCAAATTCCGTTCCCATATCAAGGAACTGTCCTGAATCGTCCGTAATGGTCAGGTCTACTGCACCGCCCGTTGTATGTACAGGCGCCTGGTCGGGAACTTTTGATGGAGGAGATACAAACAGAGCAGTCAGCCTCGCAATTTCCGCATCAGATGCCTTCGGGTGTTCTCTTCTCATCTCCGCATAATAAGCTTCATATAGTCCAATCTGCACTTTCAATGGACGCCATGCGTCATAGATATAAAAAGAATATCCCGTAGGCAACAGTCTGGAAGCGTCAGCAAGCATCCTGGCAGCTGTCTCCCGCAAGAGGCACAACGATGTAGCACCGGGAATGCCCTTCTTTTTGTAGATCGTACCTGCAACAGCGCCGGGACATACCCGGCTAACCGGAATCAGCTGTTCTCCACAGGGAACAACTTTTGCGGTACGCTCTGGAAATTCTTGTATGGGAATGTTTGAAAATATCTCTTTTTGTGCTCTCATTTTTTACCTCGATTGGAAATAATTCATTTCCACAAACTGCCCTACCGATAAACCGGCTTCCTTGTTTTCAGTTCCTCATACAGCTGGCAGTAGTTTTCATACCGCAGCCTGCTGATCCTGCCCTGCTCCAGGGCTTCCTTGACGCCGCATACCGGCTCCGCCGTATGGGAACAGCCGCTGTAACGGCAGAGCGCCTCATATTTGGCAAATTCCGGGTAATACGCTGCCAGCTGCTCCTTCTCCAGCTCAAAAAGCCCCAGGGAGCTGAAGCCCGGCGTGTCCAGAATATAAGTATCCTCCCCCAAAGCGATCAGTTCGGAATGCCTGGTGGTATGTTTTCCTCTCTCAATCTTCCTGCTGATCTCCCCGGTCTCCATGACGATACCGCACTGGAGACAATTTACCAGAGAAGATTTTCCCACACCGCTTGGACCGGCCACTGCGGTGGTCTTGCCTTTCAGCAGCGCCTTTAGCTGCTCCATCCCCTGTTTCTGCTCCGCACTGACCGTCAGGGTCTCATAGCCGCAGGCCCTATATATATCCGCATACTCCTGACCCTTTCCCTCCTGATCCAGATCCTGCTTATTCAGACAGATGATACAGGGAAGCTTCTGCTGCTCCATCATGACCAGAAAACGGTCCAGCAGATTGAAATTGGGTTGGGGGTGGGTGATGGCAAAAATCACCAGCGCCTGATCCACATTGGCCACCGCAGGCCGGATCAGCTGGCTTGACCGGGGCAGCAGCCTGACAATATTGCCCGTATGCTCCGCCCCATCCAGCAGGTCGATTTGAGCGTCATCCCCCACCAGGGGCTTTACCTGAGCCTTTCTGAAGATTCCCCTGGCCTTGCACTCATAAGTTCCTCTTCCCGGTACATGCACGTAATAAAAACCGGCAATTCCCTTTATGATTTTCCCCTGCATATGCAAAAGCCCCTTCTATTCCTGTGGAAATTCGATCCGCCGTTCTACGGATTTGCTCTCTGCCACGCCGTCCACCGTCACCGTGTAGGTCAGCGTGATGGTTCCCCACTGGGAATTGATTCCCTGAATGTTCACTGCCTGGGGGAAGGTGCTGGTATTCATATCTACCAGTACCTTGCCGCTGTCCGCCACCAGCGTGATATGCACCTCGCTGCCGGAGGGATAGTCCGGCGCCTCGCTGACGGTGGGCGCCTCGATAATGGCATTGCATTTATAGGTGGCATTGCTCTTGCCCAGGCTGACGTTAATCTCAATGATGGATCCCGAATCCAGGAAGGTTCCTTCCGAGAAGTTCTGATAGCAGACCTGCCCCTCCGGCACGGTATCGCTGTATACCTCTCCGATGGATTTCAGTATCATGCCGTTTTCATGGATCCATTCCTCGGCTTCGATCTGTTCCCAGCCGATCATATTGGGCATGGCAATTTTATTGTTTTCCACGCCAAGACTCACATTCAGGTTGACCGCAGAACCCTTTGGAGCAGGCTCGCCGCCCAGTGGGTTCTGACTGATTACCTTGCCTTTTTCCACCGCAGCGGAATAGCTCTCGGTACGGCTTACGGTAAAGCCCTTCTGGATGATCCTGTTATAGGCTTCCTCATAGGTCAGCCCCTCTACCTCCGGTACATCCACCGCTCCGGTTCCGGAACTGACGGTCAGCACCACAGTGGTGTTGACCTCCACCTCCTGACCTTCCGGAATATCCGTACTGATAACCGTATTTTCCTCATAGGTATCGGACTCCACCATGGTCACCTCCGGCACCAGACCGATGCGCACAATCTCTTTCTTGGCATCCTCCACATCCCAGCCCAGCACATCCACCATCTGCACCTTCAGCACATCGTCGGTGCTGCCGCTGCTCTCCTGTGCAGGGTTCTCCGGCTGCATCACGCCGCTGCTCTCCTCCGTCTCCGCACCGATCTTATTACCGATATCGTCCACACTTATAACGCCGAGGATCTTTCCCACCAGCACCAGAATGATCACGCAGATGATTACTCCGGCAATGACAGCCAGCATGGTGGTCACCTTTTCCATCCTGCCGTCCCCGGTGTCATATTCATCCTCCTCCTCGTATTCTTCCTCCCCATACTCTTCATTCTGGGAGGATCTGGTATATTGGGAGTTCAGTCTCAGCTGTTCCTCATAAACGTCCCTGTGCTGGGATTTTCTCTTGATCTGGCTCATCTCCTCCTGGGAGATCGCACGGGTGCTGGCTTCCTCATCCATATCCCGGGATACTACGAAATCCTCGTCCGGGCTAATCAGGGACTGCTTTAAGTCCGCAATCACCTCCGCCATATTTTGATAGCGTCTGTCAGGGGATTTCTGACAGCATTTCAGCACGATAGCCTCTACGCTGCCGGGGATCTCCGGCACAAATTCCTTGGGAGAAACCATCTCCTCCTGAATATGCTTGATGGCAATGGCCACCGTGGTCTCCCCGTTAAAAGGGACACGTCCTGTGAGCATTTCAAACAGAGTGATGCCCAAAGAGTAAATATCGCTCTTTTCGTCGCTGTATCCGCCTCTGGCCTGCTCCGGGGAGGTATAATGAACGGAACCCATCACATTGGAGGTAATCGTATTGCTGGTAGCTGCTTTGGCAATGCCGAAATCTGTCACCTTTACCTTGCCGTCCCGGGAAATGATGATGTTCTGAGGCTTAATATCTCTGTGAATAATGTGATTGTTATGGGCCGCTTCAATGCCCATGCTGACCTGGATGGCAATGCTGACCGCCTCCTTATAGGAAAGTCTGGCCTTGCGCTCTATATATTTTTTGAGCGTGATGCCTTCCACCAGCTCCATCACAATATAGTAAATGCCATTCTCCTCTCCCACATCATACACATTCACAATATTGGGATGCATAAGGCCTGCCGCCGCCTGAGCTTCGATCCGGAATTTGGATACAAAGTTTTCATTTTCACTGAATTCCTGCTTCAGCACCTTCACTGCCACATACCGGTTCAGCTTATGACATTTTGCTTTATACACATCAGACATGCCGCCCGTACCGATCTTTTCCAGGATCTCATAGCGGTCGCCTATCATCATTCCTATTTTAACCATGCTTTTTCTCCATTCCCTGCTCCCTGAATGCTTTTGCCTACGCCAGCGGCTCGATCAGCACCACGGCAATATTGTCCTTGCCGCCATGGGCGTTGGCCGCCTCGATCAGCTTACTGGCCTTCTCTGACAGCTCCGTCTGCCCGCTTGATATCTCTCGGATCTCCTCATCCTCCAGCATGTTGGTCAGACCGTCAGAGCACATCAGTACCGTATCCCCCGGTGACAGCTCCACCGTAAAGTAATCTGCCTCCACGGTCTCACTGGCGCCTATGGCCCTGGTAATGATATTTTTATCCGGGTGGTTGCGGGCGGCCTCCCTGTCGATACCTCCCATCCGCACCATTTCCTCCACCAGGGAATGGTCCCTGGTTATCTGTTTGATTTCATCGTTTATAATATATAACCTGCTGTCTCCCACATTGGCCACCTGCAGATATCTGCCCAGACAGGTGGCGACCACTACCGTGGTTCCCATGCCCTCCAGACTGATATCCTCACTGGCTTTTCTGCGGATATGGGCATTGGCCGTCTCAATCGCTTTCTGCAGAATCAGCCTTGGGTTCTTCTCAAAGGAACGTTCGATACAGTTGCAGATCATCTCAACCGTATATTTTGACGCATAATCCCCTGCCTTGTGTCCCCCCATACCGTCCGCCACAATAAACAGATTGGGCAGATTGCCGATTTCCCGCTCCGAGGTAAATACATAGTCCTGATTCAATTTCCTCTTCCTACCGATATCGGTAATTGAAAACGTCTTTAACAAAGCTGTTCCTCCACACATGATGCAGGTTTCACCTGCGCTACTGTCTGAATTTATTTCTCCATATAGGAACGTCTCAGCTGCCCGCAGGCGCCGTCAATGTCCCTCCCCATTTCCCTTCTTATGGTAACATGAATTCTGTTTTTTTCAAGTTTATTTTTAAAAGCCTGTATCTGGCCGGTCTCGGACTGCACATATTTCCGCTCTCTGATGGGGTTTACCGGGATCAGATTCACATGGCAGTGCAGCGGCCCTGCCAGCTCGCTGAGCTTCTCGGCATCCTCCGAGGTATCGTTGACTCCGCCCACCAGGCTGTACTCAAAGGTGATGCGTCTTCCGGTCTGTGCAAAATAGTACCGGCAGGCCTCCATCAGCTCCGCAATCGTATACCGATTGGCGATGGGCATCAGGCTCCTGCGCTTCTCGTCCGTAGGAGCATGGAGGGAAAGAGCCAGCGTGATCGGCAGTTTCTCTTCCGCCAGACGCCGGATCTGCGGCACAATCCCACAGGTAGATACTGTAACATTTCTGGCGCTGATATGCAAGCCGTTTTCATCGGTCAGCATCGTCAGAAACTGCAGCAGGCTATCGTAATTATCCAGCGGCTCCCCCGTCCCCATGACTACAACATGGGATACCCGTTCCCCTGCCAGCAGACTGATGGCATAGATCTGATCCAGCATCTCCGCCGGCCGCAGGTTCCGCGCCAGCCCTCCCAGCGTGGATGCGCAGAATCGGCAGCCCATCCGGCAGCCCACCTGGGAAGAGATGCATACGCTGCTGCCGTATTTATAGCGCATCAAAACACTCTCCACAACATGACCGTCCTCCAGGGCAAACAGGTACTTCCTGGTGCCGTCGATCCGTGACTGCTGCATCCGCACCTGCCGCAGACCGGTACAGGCGTAGCACGCCCGCAGCTTTTCCCGCAGGGTCTGGGGCAGATTGGTCATACTGTCATAATCCCGGACCAGCTTCCGGTGCATCCACTGATAGAGCTGCTGCGCCCGGAAGGGCTTTTCCCCCAGAGCCGCCATCTCCTCCTGCAGCTGCGCCAGCGTCAGGGACTTGATATCTGTTTTTCCTTCCTGATTCTCCCACTTCATCTTCCGGTTCCCTTCCCCGCATCCGCTGCCCCTTCAATTATATCGGCTGCTGCTTTGTTCTTCTGAATCTGGCATAAAAAAAGCCGTCCATATGGGTATCCTCAGGCAGCAGCTGTCTGCTCTCCTCCAGCACAAAAGGAAAATGCTCGCTGATCCAGCTGCACATTTCCTCGTTTTCCTGACGGTCGATGGTGCAGGTGCTGTACATCAGCACGCCGCCCGGTCGGACATACCGCCAGCTGCCCTCCACAATCTGCCGCTGCAGCTTCACCAGACTCTCCAGACTCTCCGCTGTCACATGGTACTTGATATCTCTCTTCTTTCCCAGTACACCCAGCCCCGAACAGGGCACATCCATAAATACCACATCTGCGCTTTCCGTACTGCTCTCCCGGGGCTGCGTAGCATCCCAGACCTCCAGGGTCAGCTTCTCCTCCAGTCCCATACGCCGGGCATTTTCCCGGATCCGTTCCACCTTCTGTTCGGAAACATCCCGGGCCAGCACATGGGCCGCTTTCTGGGCCGCCAGCAGGGCCTTGCCGCCGGGAGCGGCACATACGTCCATAACCCGGTCTCCCTCCTGCAGCTGCGCCGCCTCCACACAGAGCATGGAGCTCACATCCTGAACAAGAAAGGCCCCCTCCGCATACCCTTCCAGTCCGGCCACACCTTCAACGCCCTCCAGATAACAGGCGTAATCCAGCTTCTCCGACCGGGTCACCCGGATGCCCCTCTGCTGCCAGCAGCGGATATATCCCTCTCTCGCCTCATCGGTAACCCACTGTGCAAAACGAATGGTCACGGGATGGATCGCCAGCAGCTGTTCCAGCAGCTTCTCGGTCTTCTCCCGGCCGTACTCGGTCAGCCACAGCTGTACGATCCATTCCGGCATGGAATATTTTACCGACAGGTACTGCAGGGGCTGTGCATTTCCATCCGGCAGGGGAATCCGGCCTTTCTGAGATACAATCCTGCGCAGCAGCCCATTGACAAAACCCTTCAAATTGGTAAATTTCCGCTTTCCGGCCAGCTTTACCGCTTCATTGCATGCGGCGCTGTCCGGCACGCTGTCCATATACAGAATCTGGTAGACACTCATCCGCAGCAGACAGCGAATCAACGGCTTCATCCGATTCACCGGCACGGAGGAGTAGAGATTCAGCACATAGTCCAGTTCTATTTTACGTTCCACGCAGCCCTCGGCCAAACGCTTGATAAACCGTTTTTCCTGTCCTTCCAGATAATCATATTTATCCAGCACCGCCTTAATCATCAGATGGGAATATACCTTGCTGCGCTCCATTTCCAGCAGCGTATCCAGCACAAGCTCCCTTGCATTCTCCGCCATACTCTTCCCCGTATCTCTAATCGTCTCTGCGCCGACTGCCGCCGCCAAAGAGCAGAATCAATCTCAGCAGCTGCAGCACCGCTGCCAGCGTACCCGCCACATAGGTCATGGCCGCCGCACTCAGCACCTTTCGGCAGCCCTTATTCTCCTGGGCCGTTACGATCCCGTACCGCTCCAGACGCTCCAAAGCCCTGCCGGAGGCATTGAATTCCACCGGCAGAGTTGCCAGCTGAAATACCACCGTCAGGGAAAAGGCTATGATGCCCAGTTCGATCAGCACCTGATTCCAGCTGAGAATCACGCCCAGAATAATCAGGGGCATACTGACATTGCTGCCGATATTGACCACCGGAACCAGCGCCGTACGGATCTTAATCGGCGTGTAGCCTTCCGCATGCTGTATCGCATGTCCGCACTCGTGGGCAGACACGCCCATAGCCGTCACGGTATTGCCGTAATAGTTCTTATGGGACAGCCGCACCGTGTTGGATGACGGATCAAAATGATCGCCGTCATTACTGTTTAAAGCTTCCACCTGCACATGGTACAGGCCTTCGTTATCCAGTATCCGTCTGGCGCACTCCGCACCGGTGATTCCGGTCATGTTCCGCACCTGATGATACTTCTTCATCTGGCTGTTCACCCTCCAGCTGGCCAGAAGGCCGATCACCAGTCCGATGATTACCAGAATATATGTTGGATCCCAATAGTAATAAAACATAGTCCACACCTCCTATTAAGAGTTCCGCAGCTTTCCGGCAGACACACATTATCCCAGTTTTTCCCCCGGGGTCAGCCGCACGCCCAGCAGGAAATCATGGGCGCTCATGCGCTTTTTTCCCTCCAGCTGGAGTTCCCGCACCTGCAGGACGCCGCACCCTGCGGCAACGGTAAAGTCCTGTTTGCCCACAGCCACGATCGTTCCCGGCTCCGCCCCGGTCTCTGAATCCTGCGCCATGGCATTCCAGATTTTCAGCTGCTTTCCCTGATAAGAAGTATAGGCGCTGGGCCAGGGATTCATTCCATGGATCAGCCGTTCGATGGAAAGAGCATCCCGTTGAAAGTCGATCCTGCCCATCTCTTTGGTAATCAGACCGGCATGGCAGCTGTCCTCATCCCGCTGCTTTTGGGGCGTCAAAGCGCCCTGCTCCAGCAGCTCCAGCGCTTCCACGATGGCCTGACCGCCCAGGGGCGTCAGCCTGTCAAACAGGGTCTGGCTGGTATCCTCCCGGGAAATCGCCAGTTCTTTCTGATATAAAATATCTCCGGTATCGATCCCCGCATCCATCTGCATGATCGTGATACCGGTCTTCTCTTCTCCCTCGATAATCACATGCTGGATCGGGGAAGCCCCCCGATACTTCGGCAGCAGGGAGGCGTGAATATTCAGGCAGCCGTATCCGGGCATATTCAGAATCTCCCGGGACAGGATCTGGCCGAATGCCGCCACCACAAACACATCCGCCTCATAGGTCCGCAGCTGCGCCACGGCCTCGGGACGTTTGACCCGCTCCGGCTGAAAAACCTCCAGACCATGGGCAAGGGCACAGGTCTTTACCGGCGGATACTGCAGGCTGCCGCTGCGCCCTTTAGGCTTATCCGGCTGGGTCACCACCGCCGTAATCTCATGCCCCGCCTGAATCAACGCCTCCAGCGCTCCCACTGCAAAATCAGGGGTTCCCATAAAAACAATCTTCATCGCTTACTCCTTATCTTCCTCTGCGGGAACCACGTCCGTCAGATCTCCCTCTACCTTTTCCACATACAGATGGCCGTCCAGATGATCCAGCTCATGGCAGATGGCTCTGGCCAGCAGTTCCGTGCCCTCCAGTTCGAAAGGATTCATCTCCGCATCCTGGGCCGCTACCTTCACATAATTGGGCCTTGTGACAATTCCCGCCTTGCCCGGTATGCTCAGGCACCCTTCCGAACCAGTCTGCTCCCCGCCGCTCTCCACGATCCGGGGATTCACCAGCACATAGGGATCCTCGCCGGTGACATCAACGACCACGATGCGCTTCAAGACGCCCACCTGGGGGGCAGCCAGACCTACGCCGCCCGCTTCATACATGGTATCCAGCATATCCTCAATCAGATATCTGGTGCGGTCCGTCATCTCCGTGACTTCCTTGCATTTTTTATTCAGAATCTCATCCCCGATTTCCCGTATATTACGAATTGCCATTTCTTTTCTCCTAGTATAATAATGATATAGCCACAAGAGCTATATAGTTAATAAGTTACAAA
>CAZFYD010000035.1:0-19544 GCA_964523315.1 uncultured Acetatifactor sp. | reverse complement strand
GAATATATGAAATGATTATTAAATCGGATTTATCCGGTTTACTTTTTGTCCGCTGAATGGTACAATTTAGAATTATATAGCGAACCGTATTGCAGATAAGTGAGGCTTTGCTGTCTGATAAATCGGAATTTGAGGAGGAAACAAGATTATGATGTATCCGCTTATGACATTAAATGATGAAACGGAAATTGTTCACTCTGATATGCTTGATGACGGAGAGGTAAAGGTATATATTGAAAAACCGGATGAGAAATGTGGATTCAGACATGCGACCTGTTGGTTGCCTGAGTACAAATGGGAAGATATTTATCATTTTTCTGAAAGCGATATAGAACAGCTCGAGGAAATTATACGGTCAATGGCTCATTTGATTATCGAATTTTCTCGGGAAGGAGGATTTGAAAATGCCTCAAATCTTTAGAATGGGAGAATACTGGATATATTTCTGGACAAATGAAAATAAGTCTGTTGAACCGATACATGTTCATATTGTAAAAGGAAAACCAACGGACAATGCAACAAAGGTGTGGATTACCAGTGCGGGGAAATGTCTGCTCTGTAACAATAATTCCAGAATACCCATGCATATACTGCGCAATATTATGAGAATGATTGAAGCGAGAAGCGCTGATATTGTGCAAAAATGGTATTCCTATTTCGATGAAATCACTTATTACTGCTGATTGCGTAATGGCAGGCTGCAGCCGGACATGGAGGTTTTTATGAGTAAATTCGAGAAAAAATTTGGAAAATATGCGATTAAAAATATATCCCTGATGCTGATCCTGTGTTATGCGGTGGGCTATGTGATCGAGCTGGTGGGGGGCGATTTTATCAATTTCCTGACACTGGATCCCTACAAAATCCTGCACGGGCAGATCTGGCGGATCGTGTCATGGATTCTGGTGCCGCCCTCGTCCTTTAACCTGTTCACTATCATAATGCTGTATTTCTACTATTCTGTAGGAACCACGCTGGAGCATACCTGGGGGGCTTACCGGTATAATGTCTATCTGTTCTCCGGTATGCTCTTTACCGTGTTGGGCAGTTTTCTGGCCATGGGGCTTTGCTATGTATTTTACGGAGACGTTATGTCAATTTCCGGCAATGCGGCATATGTGTGCAGCCTCTACAGCACTCTGTTCAGCACCTACTATATCAACATGTCCATCCTGCTGGCCTTTGCGGCCACATTCCCGGATGCGCAGGTGCTTCTGATGTTTGTGATTCCGGTGAAAATGAAATGGATGGGAGTCATTTATGGGGTAATGCTGGTATTTGATGCGATTCAGGATACGGGCAGTCCTCTGGCCAATATTTTCTACCGCACGGCCATTGTTGCTTCTCTGCTGAATTTTGTGATTTTCTGGTTTACCAGCAGGAGACATATTCATATGTCGCCTAAAGAGGTGAAGCGGCGGCAGGAGTTTCGCCATGAGGTGAAAAGAAACAGTAAGATGAGCGGGCATAAATGTGCTGTCTGCGGCAGGACGGATGCGGATGATCCCACACTGGAGTTCCGTTACTGCTCTAAATGCGAGGGCAATTACGAATACTGCCAGTATCATATTTTCACGCATGAACATGTGAAAAAACAGTGACCGGATGTAACCAGAAAGCAGGAATACTGTCTATATAGACAGAGGAAAGGATGAACGATGAATCAGGAGGTTTTGTTTGCACAGACCCTGGAGCAGGTCAAGGCGACGGCTGCAGATCAGGGCGGCTGGATCAGCGAGGAGGATGTACAGGAGGCTTTTGCCCCCATGGGGCTGTCCGGTGAGCAGCTGCAGATGGTCTATGATTATCTGATACAGCATAAGATCGGCATCAATGCGCCGGTGGATCTGGACGATTACCTGACGGAGGAAGAAAAAAACTATCTGCAGAATTATCTGGATGAGCTGGAGGCGCTGCCTGAGAGAAGCAGCGGAGAAAAGGAAGCCATCACGCTTTCCGCCATGGCCGGGGATCCGGATGCCCAGAGTCAGTTGATGGTAATTTATCTGCCATATGTGGCAGAGGTAGCCAGGCTTTACAGCGGCCAGGGTGTACCCTTGGAGGATCTGATCGGTGAGGGTAATCTGGCGCTGACGATGGGGGTCACCATGCTGGGGGCGCTGGAGCATGCATCGGAGGCCCAGGGAATGCTGGGGAAGATGATGATGGATGCCATGGAGGATTTAATCAGCGAGCAGCAAAACACGGAAAAGACGGATCAGAAGATGGCAGAGAGAGTTAATAAAGTGCTGGAGGCTGCCCGGGAACTTTCGGAGGAGCTGCACCGGAAGGTGACTGTGGAGGAACTGAGGCAGGAGACAGAGCTGTCAGAGAAGGCCATTCGGGATGCCATACGTCTCAGTGGCCATCAGATCGAGTATCTGGAGGAAACCTGATGCTGTTACAGAAGCAGAGCTATGAAGATTACAAATATGTTATGGTAGATACGGGCAACGTGTACCTGGGGGCAAAATATTCCTACAGGGAACTGCTGCAAAACGACGATGTACCGTTTAAAATACGATCTATTGTGGAACGCTATATATTGCCGGAGGCGGATCCCGATACCACATTGGAGAGCGATTTTTACTATATGACCGCCGACAGCTTTGCCTGCCGCACCTACAGGCAGCTGAAGATCAAGGTAAAATGCAGCAGGCTTGTGGAAAAAAAGGGACTTTTTTTCGAAAAAAAGAGGAAGAAGGTCTACACGACGGAGCTGATCGGTCTGGAGGATTTTGCAGCCATGTCTCCGGCGGAGAAGCAGACCCAGGGAATTGTGGTGCAGGAGATCGTGGTCAATAAGCTGGCCATGATGGTGTTTACCGTGTAAATAGACGGCAGCGGCGCAGCGGACGGATCGATTTATATTTCGGATATGCGGAAACGAACCAAATAAAATGAAAAACGAGGATGGAATCATGCGTGTAGAGGAAGTAGCAAGCTATGAGATTATAGAAAAGAGAGAGATTAAGGATCTGAATTCCGTGAGCTATCTGCTGCGGCATAAAAAGACCGGGGCAAGGGTAGCGCTGCTGGAAAATGATGACGACAACAAGGTGTTTTACATCGGCTTTCGGACACCGCCGGAGAATTCCACTGGTGTGGCCCATATTCTGGAGCATTCCGTGCTGTGCGGCTCCCGGGATTTCCCGGTGAAGGATCCCTTTGTGGAACTGGTAAAAGGATCGCTGAATACCTTTTTAAATGCGATGACCTATCCGGATAAGACGATCTATCCCATTGCCAGCTGCAATGACAAGGATTTCCAGAACCTGATGCATGTGTATCTGGATGCGGTGTTCTATCCTCGGATCTATGAGACGGATATGATCTTCCGCCAGGAGGGCTGGCACTATGAGCTGGACAGCCCGGAGGGGGAACTGACCCTCAACGGCGTGGTATACAATGAGATGAAGGGAGCGTTCTCCTCACCGGAGGATGTGCTTTTTCGTGAACAGATGAAATCCCTGTACCCAGACACCACCTACGGCAAGGTTTCCGGCGGTGATCCGGAGGTGATTCCCGAGCTTTCCTATGAGGAGTTCCTGGAGTTCCACCGGCAGTATTATCACCCGTCCAATTCTTATATCTATCTGTACGGCAATATGGATATGGGGGAGAAGCTGCAGTTTATCGACGAGCAGTACCTGTCCGCCTTTGACCGGCTGGAGATCGACAGCTCCATCCGGGAGCAGGCCCCTTTCCCCGCACTGCGCAGGGTGGTGCAGGAATATCCCGTCAGCGAGGATGCCCAGGAGAAGGAGAGCGGCTATCTGAGCTATAATATGACGGCCGGGGACTGCCTGGACCGGGAACTGTATATCGCTTTTCAGGTGCTGGATTATGCGCTGTGCAGTGCGCCGGGAGCGCCTTTAAAGCAGGTCCTGCTGGATCACTCCATGGGCAAGGACGTATACAGTGATTACGACAACGGTATCAGACAGCCGTTCTTCTGTGTGGTGGCCAGCGATACGGATGCGGGAAAAGCGGATGAGTTCGTGGAACTGGTTGATCGGGAGCTGCAGCGGATCGTGAAGGAGGGCTTTGACCGGAAGTCCCTTCTGGCGGGCCTCAATCATTTTGAATTCAAATACCGGGAGGCGGATTTCGGCAGATATCCCAAGGGGCTGATGCACGGCCTGCAGATGCTGGACAGCTGGCTCTATGCGGATGAAAAGCCCTTTATTCATATTGAGGCCAATGAGACCTTTGCCAAGCTGCGGGAAAAGGCTCAGGAGGGGTACTTTGAACAGCTGGTGCAGACTTATTTGATCGACAATCCCCACAAGTCCCTGGTGATCTTGCAGCCGAAAAAGGGCATGGCCGAGGAACAGGAAGCGACGCTGAAAAAGCAGCTGGCAGAACGCAAGGCGGGGATGAGCAGGGAGCAGCTGGAGGAGATCGCAGCGAAGTATCAGGCTCTGAGGGCTTATCAGGAGCAGGAGGACAGCAAGGAGGCTCTGGCCCGGATTCCCATGCTGGAGCGGAAGGATATCGGCAGAGAGGCCAGAAAGCTGGTGAACGAGGAGACCCGGATCGGGGAGATCCCGGCGCTGCGCCATACCCTGTACACCAACGGCATCGCCTACATCCGGCTGGTCTTTTCTCTGGAGCAGGTGCCGGAGCGGCTTTACCCCTATGTGGGCATTCTCAAAAACTGCCTGGGGCTGCTGAATACGGCCCATTACAGCTATGGGGCGCTTTCCAATGAGATCGATCTGAACACCGGCGGCATGGGTGCGGTGAACAATATTTACGGCAATGTGGAAAATACCGATGTATACAAGGCTACCCTGGAGCTGAAGACCAAGGTGCTGTACGGCAATATCGACAAAGCTGTGGAGCTGCTGCAGGAGATCGTGATGACCTCCGACTACACGGATGAAAAGCGGCTGCTGGAGATCCTATCGGAGCGGCAGTCCCAGATGCAGTCCCAGATGACGGCAAGGGGGGACGGTGTGGCACAGGGCCGGGCGCTGGCCTATGGCAGCGTCTCCGGTGCGCTCAGCGAGACCCTGTCGGGCATTCCCTATTTCCGACTGCTGTCCCGGATCCAGGGGCATTTTACCCAGGAGAAGGAGAATCTGATAAAGGCGCTGCAGGAGCTGGCGGCTGTTATTTTCCGCAAAGAGAATCTGCTGGTGGACTATGTGGGCACCGATGAGGGCTGGGAGTCTACGGCGGCGGCAGCCCGGCGCTTTGCGGAGAGCCTGTATACCTGCCCTGTGACAACAGGGTGCTATAAGCCCGTGCCCCAGCGGCTGCAGGAGGGCTTTATGACCGCCGGACAGGTATTGTATGTGTGCCGGGCCGGCAACTTTAAAAAGAAGGGACTGCCCTATAAGGGAACCCTGCGCTTTTTGAAGGTTATGATGGAATATGAATATCTGTGGACCAATGTCCGTGTGAAGGGTGGCGCCTACGGCTGCATGTGCGGCTTCGGCAGATCCGGGGAGAGCTATTTTGTCTCCTACCGGGATCCCAACCTAAAGCACACGGTGGAGATCTATGAAAAGGCTGCAGATACGGTGGAACAGTTTGAGGCGGATGAGCGTACCATGACCCAGTATATCATCGGAGCGATCAGCGATATGGATACGCCCATGAACCCGGCGGCATACGGACTGTTCTCCCTGAGTGCTTATCTGTGCGGAATCAGCCAGCAGATGCTGGATCAGGAGAGAGAGGAGCTGCTTGCGGCGGCTCAGGAGGACATTCGGGAGCTGGCGGCTTATATCCGGGCGTTCATGGAGGATGATTTCCTGTGCGTGGTGGGCAATGCCCAGAAGATCCGAGGGGAAAAGGAGATGTTCCTGACTACGGAAAACCTTTATTAACCGGCAGATGCCCGAAAAGTGTCCGAAGAAATAACCGGCCGATAAGAACGGGAATTTTACGTCGGGGTGACACTTGTGAGGAATCTGCGGAACTATGAACGAGGAGGAGCGGGGTATGAAGAAGATGAGTAAAAAATGGTTGGCGGTTATTGCAGCAACGGCGTTTTCACTGAGCGTGATGACCGCCTGCGGCGGCGCAGCGGACAGCAGCGCTTCAGATGTGGCGGTATCCGGGGAGTCCTGGGATTACAGTATTGCGGCCGAGGAAGAGTATTACAGCAATGAATCACTGGGCATGAGTATGGGAACTTCCGGGAACACGAATTCCGCAGACAACCAGATACAGGAGTCGGATGCGGCCAGCCAGCAGAGCAGCCGAAAGCTGATCCGCACGGTCAATATGTCCGTGGAGACCAAGGAATTTGACAGCGTTATGGCTACCCTGGAGCAGCGGGTATCGGAATTGGGCGGCTACATCGAAAGTATGGATACCTATAACGGCAGTGCTTACAGCAGCTATCGTTCCAGCCGCAGCGCCAGCATGACGGCCCGGATCCCGCAGGATCAGCTCAGCATGTTTTTAAGCGAGGTATCGGAGATCAGCAATGTGACCAGACGGTCGGAGAATGTGGAGGATGTGACGCTGGATTATGTGGATCTGGCAAGCCACAAGAAGACCCTGCAGGCGGAGCATGAGCGTCTGCTGGAGCTGATGGAGCAGGCGGAGTACATAGACGACATCATCACCATCGAGCAGCGCCTCTCCCAGGTGCAGTATCAGATCGAGAGCATGGAGTCCCAGCTGCGGACCTACGACAATAAGGTGGATTACGGCACTGTATATCTGGATGTCAGCGAAGTGCAGGAACTGACGCCGGTGCATGAGGAGACGGTGTGGGAGAGAATCAGCGGAGGCTTTATGGAGGATCTGCAGAAGATCGGTGAGGGCGCTCTGGAGGTTGTGATTTGGCTGCTGACCCATATTCCCACTCTGCTGGTATGGGCCCTGGTTATTTTCCTGTTTATCCTGTGGATCAGAGGATGCCAGAAGAGAAGCCGGAAAAAAGCGGAAAAGAAAGCGGCACAAAATGCAGAGCAGAAAGAGGAAAATACCAATGTGTGAGAAGCCCGCCTATAAATCCGGTTTTGTGACCCTGATCGGCCGTCCCAATGTGGGAAAATCCACGCTGATGAACCGGCTGATCGGTCAGAAGATCGCCATTACCAGCAACAAGCCCCAGACAACCCGCAACCGGATCCAGACCGTATATACTTCCGAGGAGGGACAGATCGTATTTGTGGATACTCCCGGTATCCACAAGGCCAAAAACAAGCTGGGCGACTATATGGTGAATGTGGCGGAGCGCACCTTATCCGAGGTGGATGTGATCCTTTGGCTGGTGGAGCCCAGCAGCTTTATCGGTGCAGGGGAGCGTCACATCATCGAGCAGCTCCGGAAGGTAAAGCCCCCGGTGATTCTGGTAATCAACAAGGTGGATACCGTAAAGCGGGAGGAATTGCTGCCCTATATCGATACCTACCGGCAGCAGATGGAGTTTCAGGAGATCGTACCGGTATCGGCCCTAAAAGGGGATAACACGGATACTTTAATCTCCTGTATCATGAAATATCTGCCCTATGGGCCGGCGTTCTACGATGAGGACACCGTAACGGATCAGCCCATGCGGCAGATCGTGGCAGAGCTGATCCGGGAGAAGGCGCTGCGGCTTCTGGAGGAAGAGATTCCTCACGGCATCGCTGTCAGCATCGAGCAGATGCATTACCGGAAGCGGATCTGTGATATTGAAGCCACCATCATCTGTGAGCGGGATTCCCATAAGGGGATCATCATCGGCAAGGGCGGCAGCATGCTGAAGCGCATCGGCACTGCGGCCCGGTCGGATGTTGAAGAGCTGCTGGAGATGCAGGTGAATCTGCAGCTTTGGGTTAAGGTGAAGAAGGACTGGAGAGACAGCGACTTCTTATTAAAAAATTTTGGATATAATCCCAAAGATATCCAGTAGCCTTTTACGCGCATAGAAAAGTCAAAAAAGCGAACCCTATAGATATCAGCAAAAGAACAGGGGGCGCAGATATGCTAGAGATATCAGAGAGCGGCGAGGCGGGGCAGGGCAGCAGTTTTTACTGGCAGAGATTTGTGAGCACCGGGAGGGTGGAGGATTATCTGCGGTATTCCAACTGCGGGGAATTGCAGCAGGCTGTGCTGCGGCAGTCAGGAGCAGAACTATATGCAGGAATTTATCATGGTAACGGGAATGATATTGAAACAGACGCCTATCGGTGAATATGATAGGCGTATCTGTTTGCTTACAAAGGAAAGAGGAAAGCTTTCGGCGTTTGTCAGAGGCTCCCGCAGGCCGGGCAGCCGCCTGAGCAGCGCCACCAATCCTCTTTCCTTTGGCAGTTTTAAGCTGTATGAAGGGAAGACCTCCTATAATGTGTCGGATGCGGAGATTCAGAATTATTTTGAGGAGCTGAGAACGGACTACATAGGGGCTTGCTACGGCATGTATTTTGCAGAAATGGCAGACTATTACACCCGGGAAAACAATGATGAACGGCAGATGCTGGGGCTTTTATACCAGTCCCTGCGGGCGCTGTGCGCTCCGTCCATTCCCGATGAGCTGGTGCGCTGTATCTATGAGATCAAAAGCATTGCGGTAAACGGAGAGTTTCCCGGCCTGCGGCGGGAGAGACCCCTGGAGGAATCCACGGTCTATGCTCTGGAATACATTGTTTCCAGCAGTATTGAAAAGCTATATACCTTTAATGTGACCCCACAGGTGCTGTCCCAGCTGCAGGAGGAAGCGGAGTGGTATTGCCGCAGAAGTATCGGGCATGAATTCAAAAGTCTGGAAATTCTGAAAAGTCTCTGTTGAAAAAGCAGCCAAAGTCGGATATAATAAAGGATATGTTTTAGTTTTGTATGGGAAAGGATACCGATTATGAGGAGCAGAAATAGAGCCGCTATAGTGCTGGCGCTAGCCGGAGGCTGCATATTGAGTCTGACCGGCTGCGGCGAAGAGGCGGTGCCGGAGCCTATCAGCACCTCGACCATCGTGTTGGATGCGGACGGGAGTTTTACCCAGTGCCGTGTGGAGCCGTTTGACCAAGAGTATTATCAGCTCAGCGAGCTGGATGCCATGATCCGTCAGGAGGTACAGGACTTTGTAAGCGGAAAGGGCGTGCAGAGTGCCGATGACGTACAGCCGGTGAGCGTTGAGCAGGTAAGCTATCTGGAAGAGGACAGCAGTCAGGCAATGGTGGCGCTGCACTTTACGGACAGTCAGGTTTATGAGGATTATATGACGGAGGTGGATCAGCAGCCCTGCGAGCTGTTTTACGGCACGGTACGTCAGGCGCAGGAGCGGGGCTATGATCTGGGAGACTCCCTGCTGGATGCAAAAAAAGGAACGGTCATTGCCACGGAGCAGCTGGAGAAATACCAGGATAAGCTGGTTCTGGTCTTTGAGGATGCACTGCAGATCCGCTGCCCGTCCAAGATACTGTACTGCAGCAGCAATGTGAGTCTGACTGATGCCGGTTATGCGGAAGGAATGGGCGAGGGACTGAAATATATTCTGATGAAGTAAGAAAAGCGACGGCGCTGAGCAAATTGCTGCGGAGCTTAAAAAAAGCTGCTATTTGTGCGGCGTCCGGAGAATTTATGCCTGTGGGACATAAAATATGAGGAGGAACGAATTATGGAAAAGACAATGGAGAAAATTGTCGCATTGGCCAAGTCAAGAGGGTTTGTATATTCCGGCTCTGAAATCTACGGCGGGCTGGCAAATACCTGGGATTACGGCAATCTGGGTGTGGAACTGAAAAACAATGTCAAGAAGGCCTGGTGGCAGAAATTTGTGCAGGAGAATCCTTACAATGTAGGTGTGGACTGTGCGATTCTGATGAATCCCCAGACATGGGTGGCCAGCGGTCATCTGGGCGGCTTTTCCGATCCCCTGATGGACTGTAAGGAGTGCCACGAGCGATTCCGTGCGGATAAGCTGATCGAAGACTTCTGCGAGGAGAAAGGGATTGTCCTGACTGAGAGCGTGGATGCCTGGAGTCAGGAGCAGATGAAGGATTTTGTGGAGGAGCATCAGATTCCCTGCCCCGGCTGCGGCAGGCATAACTTTACTGATATCCGTCAGTTTAACCTGATGTTTAAGACCTTCCAGGGCGTGACCGAGGATGCTAAGAATACCGTGTATCTGCGCCCTGAGACCGCCCAGGGCATTTTCGTGAACTTTAAAAACGTACAGAGAACCTCCCGGAAGAAGATTCCCTTTGGCATTGGGCAGATTGGCAAAGCTTTCCGAAACGAAATTACTCCCGGCAATTTTACGTTCCGCACCAGAGAATTTGAGCAGATGGAGCTGGAGTTCTTCTGCGAGCCCGGTACGGATCTGGAGTGGTTTCAGTATTGGAGAGGCTACTGCCGGGATTGGCTGCTTGCGCTGGGGATCAAGGAGGAGGAGATGCGGCTCCGTGACCACAGTCCCGAGGAGCTTTGCTTCTACAGCAAAGGTACCACGGATATTGAGTTTTTGTTCCCCTTTGGCTGGGGCGAGCTGTGGGGCATTGCGGACAGAACGGATTATGACCTGACCCAGCATCAGAATACTTCCGGTGAGGATATGTCCTATTTTGATGATGAGAAGAAGGAAAAATATTTGCCCTACGTAATCGAGCCCTCACTGGGCGCTGACCGTGTAGTGCTTGCTTTCCTGTGTTCCGCCTATGACGAGGAGGATCTGGGAGAGGGAGACATGCGCACGGTGCTGCATTTCCATCCGGCACTGGCACCGGTGAAGATCGGCGTGCTTCCGTTGTCTAAAAAGCTGGCGGAGGGTGCAGAAAAGATCTATGGGCAGCTGTCTAAGAGGTATAACTGCGAGTATGACGACAGAGGCAATATCGGCAAGCGGTATCGCCGTCAGGATGAGATCGGTACACCGTTCTGCATCACCTATGATTTTGAGTCCGAGACTGATGGTTGTGTGACCGTCCGTTTTCGTGATTCCATGGAGCAGGAGAGAGTGGCAATCGCCGAGCTGGATGCTTATTTTGCAGACAAATTTGCATTTTAAGAAAATGAGACAGGGCTGCCATAAGGGCAGGCACCGGGAATCAGATAAGCGGTGCCCTGCTCTGGGGCAGCCTGTTTTATTCCCGCGAGCAATGAGGCAAGCGCTGCGAAGCGGCATTTGCCGAATGCCGCGAGGGTCAATGCCCCGTCAGCTTGCTGCGCTACAAGTTTGATGCCCCGTCAGCTTGCTGCGGGGTTGTTGACTCCCACCGGCAGCGGGGATTGACTGAGTATGGAGTGACGGAGAATGATGGAGAAGACAGAGATTTTCAGTGTATTGGGCATTAAGGAGACCGGGGAGGAGAAAGCCATCAAGGCGGCCTACCGGGAAAAGCTGGCGGTAACCAATCCCGAGGATAATCCGGAAGGCTTCAAACGCCTGCGCCAGGCCTATGAGGAGGCCCTTTCTCTGGCAAAGCAGACGGAAAGTGTGCCGCAGGAGGAGGACACTACCGAGAGCGGGCAGTGGGTGGCAGAGGCCGCCAGACTCTACAGCACCCTGAGCGGCAGGCAGGATCTGGAGGGCTGGAAGAAGCTGTTTTCCCAGGATATTTATCTGTCCCTGGATGGGGAGGCGGAGTGTCAGGAGAAGCTTCTGGTCTTTCTGATGAAGCATTATAAGCTGCCGACCCAGGTGTGGAAGCTTCTGGAGGAGAAACTGGAGGTCTGCAAGCGCCAGTCCCGGCTAAAGGAACATTTTCCGGCGGAGTTTATCGATTATCTGATCAGCCGGGTGACCAAGGGGGAGGAAGTGGAATTCTCCCAGTTTGAAGGCCCGGAGGATGGGGACTATGATGCCTTTCTGCAGTGCTATGACAACTGCTGGGGGGCAGTGCAGGAGCAGAAGCTTGAGTATGCGGCGCAGCTTCTGCAGGAGAGTGAGCAGATGGGAATCACTCACCCCTGTATGGAGGTCTGCCGGGCGAAATATTATCAGGCCAGCGGAAGGCCTCAGGAGGCGGTAAGCTGCCTGAGAAAGCTGCAGCAGCGCTTCCCGGGGGATGAACTGGTGGAGTTCAATCTGGCCCAGATGCTGTGGGAGCAGGGAGAGACCGAGGAGGCGGCTCGGGGCTTTGAGAGAATCAAGGAACGCAACGATAAGCATTATACGGCCAATCTGCGCCTGTCGAAGTGGTACCATGACCAGGGGAACGACGAGCGGGCGAAAAAGTGTGCAGAGGAAGTATTGTCCTTCGGGTATGACGAGGAGTTTCACCTGCTCTTAAAGGAAATTAATGCCGGGCTGGAGCGGGAGCTGGAGAAAAAGGCTGCCAGGGAGCATAGACCGGAGGATATCCTGGAGCTGGGATGGTGTTATCTGCAGGACGAAAGGTTTTCTGAGGGAATCCGCAAAGTAAAGATGATCGAGGAGCAGGTTCCCGAGGGCCGCAGGGAGGAGTATTTGGGGCTGATGGCCAAGCTGTATCGGGAAACTGCGGAATACGAGAAATCCATCGAATATGCCGGGCGCTGGCGCCAGTCTCTGGAAGAGAAGATCCCTGCGGAGGAAGGAGAGCCCCGGGAGAAGGATGAGGACAGACTGCGTCAGTCCCATGCGATCCGCATGCAGTGCTACCGGGCCCTGGGGTATCTGGATAAGGCATACTATGAGCTGGCCCTGGAAGAGGCGAATCAGATGGAGACTGTCAATCCTCATGATGTCGGCGTATTGCTGGAACATGCGCAGATCTATATGGAGATGGAAGAGTATGAGAAATGTCTGGAGCTGGTAAAGAGACTGGTTCAGGAGTACCGGATTTATGCGGCATTGGCCACGGCGCTGGAGGCCTGCCGCAGGCAGTGGGATGCCGGCGGCGTGGTGCGGACGGCCAGACAGCTGATCCAGTATTTCCCGGGGTATGTCAAACCCTATGTGGATATGGCCAAGGTATATCTGGATCTGAAATGTCATAAGGAATTGGCCGAGCTGCTGGCGGAGGCTAAGGAAAGGGGCATTGAAAGTCCCTTTCTGGAGGCCTACGCCTATCAGAAGGATCATAAAACCGCAGCCGATCTGATCCAGAAAAAGGTAGAAGATTTCCGCAGGATCTTTCTGGCCCATGTGGAAAAAGGAGATCTGTCCTTTTATCAGCCCGGACTGGAAAAGCTGCAGGAATATCTGTATCAGGCACCGGGCAATTACCTGCTGGTGGAGCGGGGGATTTTCCATAAGGCGGCCCATCATTATCAGGAGGCGGCAGCGGATTTTGAACTGGTGCTGTCCTATACGCCTCAGCAGATCTATGCTTTAAACGGACTCAGTCAGGTACATAAGCACCGGGGGGATTATGAGCAGGCGGTAATATGTCTGCGGCGGGCGATTCTCTATGACAATGAGGGGGACCTGCTTCCCGGCGCCTATATGGATATGGCGGAGCTGTACCTGCGTCTGGCGGATTATGAGAAGGCACTGGAATATGTGAAGCAGTATGAGAGATGTGCGGAGGCAAAGAAGCTCCGGATAAGCGCTTATCGTCAGGAGCAGATTGCCGGGGGCTATATCCGCACCGGCAGGACCGGAGAGGCAAGAGCTATTCTGGAGAGAGCCTATGCCGGAGACCCCATGGAGCTGTATGACAAGCTGGCGGATATGTACCAGGTCACCGGACAGCCCGAGGAGGCGTGGAAGATCCTTTCGCAGTGGGCGGCTGAACTGAAAATAGACGAGAGCACTCTGGGAAAGCTGCTGAAAAAGGTGAAATACAAACAAACCCAGTTTAAGGACTATTACAGCGGCAGGGGCTGGATGGAGCTGCTCTATGGGGAAAAGGCCAGGGCTGTAAAGGCCTTTACCAGCGCATTGTATTCTCAGGTGAATTATAAGCAGGAAGGAATGCTGTGTGATGCGGTGTTTGCTTTTATTCTGTGCGGCGAGGAGAAGCTGGCAAAAAAATATGCGGCAAAGCTGAAGGACTGGCTGCGGCAGGAGCAGTTTGAGGCAGAAAACAGATATTATGAGCAGGAAAAAGGACATCTGCAGTTGGAATTTCTGGCGGCATATTATACAGAACCGGTGGAGAAGCTGCAGGAACTGCTGGATCGGGAGAACGACTGCGAGTGCTGTCATTTCTGCACCTATGCGGTCTGCAAGGAGCTGGAGGGCGTGCGGATCCTGCTGATGCTCCGCCAGGGCAGGACGGAGGAAGCCCGGGAACGTCTGATCCGTAATCTGGAGCTTCAGCCTCAGGATGAATATATGCTGGCTATCAAGCATACTGTTTTTCGGGATATGGTGTGAGAAGAAGTTCTAATGCTCGTGTAATACAGGGAAAGAGGAAATAAAATATATGATAGTAGGAATTGATTTAGGAACAACAAACAGTTTGGCGGCCTGGTTTTCACCGGAGGGGCCGAAGATCATACCCAACCGTCTGGGAAGGAACCTGACCCCATCGGTGGTCAGTGTGGATGAGGAGGGTCATGTGTATGTGGGAGAGACGGCCCGGGAGCGTATGAGCCTGTATCCCGATTCAGTGGTCAGCGCCTTTAAACGCAGCATGGGAACAGAGAGACAATATACCCTGAGCGGGCATAAGTACCGGCCGGAGGAGTTGTCCAGCTTTGTCCTGCGCTCGCTGAAAGAGGATGCGGAGGCTTATCTGGGAGAGGAGATCACCGAGGCGGTGATCAGCGTGCCGGCCTATTTTGATGATAAGCGCCGCAAGGCCACCAAGCGTGCCGGGGAACTGGCGGGCCTGAAGGTAGAGCGCATGATTTCCGAGCCCACGGCAGCGGCGGTGGCCTATGGCCTGTATGATAAGACCAGGGATACCAGGTTCCTGGTGTTTGACTTAGGCGGCGGTACCTTTGACGTTTCCATCCTGGAGCTGTACCATAATATTCTGGAGGTTCGTGCCGTGGCGGGGGATAACTATCTGGGAGGCGAGGACTTTACCGAGGTGATGGGAAAGCTGTTCCTGCAGAAGCAGAAGCTGGCTCTGAGCAGTCTGTCCGAGAAGGAGCAGGTTCGTCTGTATAAGCAGGCGGAAAAGGCCAAGTGCGCCATCAGTGACAATGACCGGGTGGAAATGAAATGTCTGATTGGGGAGCAGCAGCTGGAGGCGGAGATCACCTATAAAGAGTATGAGGAGGCCTGCGAGGAGCTGCTTGGCAAGATACGGGAGCCGGTGAAAAAGAGCCTGTCCGATGCGGGCTTAAAGCTGGGGGATATTGATGAGATCCTGCTGATCGGCGGAGCCACCAGACTTTCCATCGTCAGAGATTTCCTGATCCGGCTGTTCCGCAAGTTCCCGGATACCGATATGAATCCCGATGAGGCGGTAGCTTTGGGGGCAGCGGTACAGGCGGCCATGAAAGAACGCCGGGAAGAGGTAAAAGAGGTGATCCTGACGGATGTGTGCTCCTTTACCCTGGGAACGGAAGTGGCGGTGGAGTATGAGGAAGGGAAGTTCGAGGAAGGGCGTTTTTGTCCCATCATCGAGCGGAACACCGTGATCCCTGCCAGCCATACGGAGCGCATGTACACCGTCCGGGATAATCAGGATAAGGTCAGAGTCAGGGTGCTGCAGGGAGAGAGCCGTTTTGCCCGGAACAATCTGTTTCTGGGGGAGATGGTGATTGATCTGCCCAAGGCCCCCAAGGGGCAGGAGTCTGTGGATGTGACCTATACCTATGATATCAATTCGTTGCTGGAGGTGGAGGTAAAAGTGGTTTCCACCGGACTGACTCAGAAGATGATTATCAAGGGTGTGGACAATACCATGACGGACGAGGAGATTGCCAGGCGCATGGAGGAGCTGGCCTATCTGAAGATCCAGCCCAGGGATCAGGAGGAGAACCGCCTGGTGCTGCTGCGGGCGGAGCGGATGTATGAGGAATCCCTGGGTGATAAGCGTAAAAATCTGGATCATTACCTGAACCGCTTTGAGGCTGCTTTAAAGGGCGGTGATCACCAGGAGATTGGGGAGACAAGGAAAGAGCTTGTGGAATTTCTGGATGAGGATGAAGACCTGTAGTTATCGTTCAGGCATAAGAGGATTAGCACCGGGCATGGCGCCTGCACACGATGCACGGGCTTCAGCGGCAACAGACGCTTTTATGAATGCGGAGGGCTGAACTGTTACGGGTTTACAGCAGAATCTTGAGGCAGTGGTTGACAAGTCCCCGGAATAAATCTATAATAACAAGGATTAAGAAGCAGTATGGAAGGATACAGAAAACAGAGGAGTTTGGAGGAAAACATCATGAAAGCATATGGTGTAAACGAGTTACGGAGAATGTATCTCGACTTTTTTGAGAGCAAAGAGCATCTGAAAATGAAGAGCTTTTCCCTGGTGCCGCCCCATACGGACAAGAGCCTGCTGCTGATCAATGCAGGTATGGCCCCTTTGAAGCCGTATTTTACCGGACAGGAGATCCCTCCCCGCAAGAGAGTAACCACCTGCCAGAAGTGCGTGCGTACCGGCGATATTGAGAATGTGGGCAGGACTGCCCGTCATCTGACCTTTTTTGAAATGCTGGGTAATTTTTCCTTTGGCGATTATTTTAAGCATGAAGCCATCGCCTGGAGCTGGGAGTTTCTGACCGAGGTGATCGGCATGGATCCGGAGCGGCTCTATCCCTCCATTTACGGCGAGGATGATGAGGCTTTCGAGATCTGGAATAAGGAGATCGGCGTTCCCGCAGAGAAGATCACCCGTTTCTATCGGGATGAGAACGGGGAGTGTGACAATTTCTGGGAGCATGGTGCAGGCCCCTGCGGCCCCTGTTCGGAGATCTACTATGACAGAGGAATCAAATATGGCTGCGGAAAGCCTGACTGTAAGGTGGGCTGTGACTGCGACCGATTCATGGAAGTCTGGAATAACGTATTTACCCAGTTTGAGAGTGACGGAAAGGGCCACTACGAGGAGCTTTCCCAGAAAAATATTGATACCGGCATGGGCCTGGAGCGTCTGGCTGTGGTGGTGCAGGATGTGGACTCCGTTTTTGACATTGACACCATGAAAGCTATCCGTGACAGGATCTGCCAGATTGCAGGGGTGACCTACCGGACGGACGAGGCAACGGATGTATCCGTACGGCTGATTACCGACCATATCCGCTCCACTACCTTTATGATTAGTGACGGCATCATGCCTTCCAATGAAGGACGGGGCTATGTGCTGCGCCGTCTGATCCGCCGTGCGGCCCGCCATGGAAGACTGTTGGGCATTTCCGGCAAATTTCTGGCAGACTTAAGCCGGACCGTCATAAGCGAGTGTAAGGACGGCTATCCGGAGCTGGAGGAAAAGAGCAGCTTTATCCTGACGGTGCTGACGCAGGAGGAAGATAAGTTTGACAAGACCATCGACCAGGGCCTGAGCATTCTGGCAGAGATGGAGGAGGAGATGAAGGCGGCAGGCGCTGCGGAGCTTTCCGGTGAAAATGCATTCAAGCTGTATGATACCTATGGCTTCCCCATGGATCTGACCCAGGAGATTCTGGCGGAGAAGGGCTTTACCATTGACGAGACCGGCTTTGCCGCATGCATGCAGCAGCAGAAGGAAAAGGCCCGCAAGGCCCGCAAGGTGACCAACTATATGGGAGCCGATGTGACGGTGTACGAGTCCATCGATCCGGCCGTCACCACCGAGTTTGTGGGGTATGACCGTCTGCAGCACAATTCCAAAGTGACGGTGTTGACCACGGAGACGGAGCTGGTGGAAGCCCTGACTGACGGTCAGGTGGGCACGATCATCGTGGAGGAGACGCCTTTCTATGCCACCATGGGCGGACAGAATGCGGACACCGGTGTGATCACCACTGCCGACGGCAGCTTTGAGGTAAAGGATACCGTGAAGCTGATGGGCGGTAAGGTGGGCCACATTGGCACCGTGACCAGCGGCATGATCAAGGTGGGAGATGTGGCTACCCTGACCGTCAATGCCCAGCAGAGAAGCGATACCTGCAAAAACCACAGTGCGACTCATCTGCTGCAGAAGGCTCTGCGGGAGGTGCTGGGTTCCCATGTGGAGCAGTCCGGCTCCTATGTGGACGGAGAGCGGCTGCGTTTTGACTTCAGCCATTTCGCCGCCATGACGGCCGAGGAGCTGGCCCGGGTGGAGACAATGGTCAATGAGAAGATTGCAGAGAATATCCCGGTGGTTACCGAGGTCATGAATATTGAGGATGCCAGGAAGACCGGCGCCATGGCTCTTTTTGGGGAGAAGTACGGCGAGAAGGTCCGTGTGGTAAAGATGGGAGATTTCTCCGTGGAGTTCTGCGGCGGTACCCATGTGGCCAATACAGGAAATATCGGCAGCTTTAAGATCTTATCCGAGAACGGCGTAGCGGCAGGCGTACGCCGTATCGAGGCCCTGACGGGCAGCGGTGTGCTGCACTATTATCAAAATCTGGAGAAGACTGTGGAGAAGGCAGCCAGGGTGGTAAAGGCCAATCCCGGCAATCTGGTGGAGAAGTGCGAGCATCTGATGGCGGAGATTAAATCCCTGAATGCGCAGCTGGAATCCTTAAAGAGCAAGGCAGCGCAGGAGGCCCTGGGCAATGTGATGGATCAGGTGCAGGAGATAAAGGGAGTAAAGCTTTTAGCTGCCAGTGTAGACGGTGTGGATATGAACGGTCTGCGTGAGCTGGGTGACCAGTTGAAGGAGAAGCTGGGCGAGGGCGTTGTGGTGCTGATTTCCGGTCAGGACGGCAAGGTAAGTATGATCGCCATGGCCACGGACGGCGCACAGAAAGCGGGCGCTCATGCGGGCAATCTGATCAAGGGCATTGCAGCGCTGGTAGGCGGAGGCGGCGGAGGCCGTCCCAATATGGCCCAGGCCGGAGGCAAGAACCCGGCAGGGATTCCCCAGGCGGTGGCAGAGGCGGCAAAGGTGCTGGAGAACCAGTTGGATATCATTGGATAATGCCGTGAAGGTCTGATAACCGAATCCGGGCCATACCAGATAAGTGTGTAATGTCTCTCAAGCCGTCATCGGTATTTTTGTGGTGGCGGCGTTACTATTTACAGCCCTCCACGCTGCATTCGCAAAACTCGCTGCTGCGCAGCTATTTCGTCTGCTTCGCAGCCGTGTTTTGCTCATTGGGTGGAGGTTCCTCGTGATAGAAGGAAATCATTTATATAGAAGTCAATATTCGATAAATGTCTCTTAATGGTGCTGTCCTTAAGGCCATCCGCAATCAGGGCATGTTTAAAAGGATCGAGATATTCGTTGTTCTTTGCCCTTATATAATCAGGTAGACTATGTTGTGGAATACGGAGAGTTCTATATCGTTCCCCGGGATTCGGACAGGGAATACATTAAAGGCGGGCGGAATTAGGACTATGGCCTTTGATCAGTTTCCCTGTTTTGATCATACAGCTTCAGCATAGTCAGATATTTCATCAGATCCCGGCGACTCTCCGGGGACAGTTCTGTGATAACATTCAAGGCATTGCCCACGGAGGATTGATTTACCAATTTCTGACTCAGGTTGTCTATGGAAGCAGCATATTCTGTGCAGCCCAATAGATAGTCTACGGAAACATGAAAATATTCTGCAAGTTTGCACAATGCGTTTAAGTCCGGACAGTGGATATTGTTTTCGTAATTGGAAATAGTACCAATTGATACATTAAGGTATAC
>CAZFYD010000034.1:0-20262 GCA_964523315.1 uncultured Acetatifactor sp. | reverse complement strand
AACTTTTCAGAACTGCTCCTGGCCGGATTTGATTTCATTTCCCTTGCGAAAACAAGTGTCAAGTGGATCAGGCCCGAAATAGATAAACATCGGGAGGCACTTGATGATTTCAGGAGTGTATGTCCATTTGATCCATCGACCCATGGTGTTTCGGTTCTTCTCATGCATGATTTTAAGAAGATACGCAAATATGCCAGCCATAAAAGCGGTGCGGAAAAAGGTACTACAGAGACTTTTACACGCAGGATATACCTCAACATATACTTTAACCTTTCCAGACAGTCGGCTGATAAAGCTGTCTTCGAGGCTGATCTGTTTGAACTCAAGACTCTGATTGAAGCAGGTACGCCCGTTGATGAATTATCAGATGCAGCACAGGAAAAGGTAAAGAAATATTTCACCGTAAAGAAATGGGGCGGCAGGGTAACAGCAGTTCCCAATAACAAAGCCATCGCTGAAGCTAATAAATATCATGGATACTTTGTCCTTGTATCCAATAAGGAAAAGGAGCCTTTCGAATGCCTGCGCAAATACCGTAAAAGAGAGACAATCGAGTCTTTTTTCGAAGCCGGGAAGCAGCATGCTGACGGCACCAGAGTAAGGGTGTGGGATACTGACACTTTACGTGGACGTATGTTTGTCCAGTTTGTTTCGCTCTGCTATTATGAGTACCTGAATGAAGAGATCAGGAAACTCAGGGATACCCTGGGGAAGGAAAATGGGGATAAGGCCCATGATACCAAGGACATACTGGATAATGAGCTGAAACTGAAATCATGGCTGTGCAATACCCCGCTATACCTTCAGCTTCAATGGTTTGATACCGTTGAAAGCGTTAATGTATCATTAAAGCTGAAGAGCCGCAGGTGGACTACGGAGATCACCTCACGCGATGCGCTTTATCTGCAAAAGCTTGGGGTAACTATCAGTTGATGTTTTGAGTATATATTTCACGACTTTTAGGGTGATAAACAGAAAATGATGCAAAGAAAAGAACAGCCACAACGTTGATGAATACTAACGTTATGGCTGTTTTACATTTTTTCAAGTGTCAAAGATGGGATTATACCACTAAAAAGAGACTGTTTCCAGTCTCTTTTGCCCAGAAGGAGCAGTACGAATTGTCAAATTCTCTATCGTTCAGAAAATTCCATTATCTCGCTTTCATATCCAGACGGATTTTGTCAGCGATCCTGGCTATGTATTCACTGTTGGTAGGACGGCTCTTCCCCTGTTGAACAGAATATCCGAACAGCTTCTCGAAGGTTTCAACGTTCCCCCTCGTCCATGACACCTCGATGGCATTGCGGATCGCCCGCTCAACCTTCTGATCTGTGGTTTTAAAATGCTTTGCGATGGTGGGATACAGCAGCTTGGTCACGCTGCTCACCACCTCCATATCCCTGCCCGAGAGCAGGATGGCATCACGCAGATAGTGATACCCCTTTAGATGTGCCGGTACGCCGATGTCCAGCATGATCTCCGTAATATAGCGCTCCAATTCGTAATCATTTACAGTAGTAATGTCCATAATGAATTCCCCTTTCATATGTCGAGTACTGCTCCTTACTGTAGTTGATTGCATTAATCATATCATATCTGTCGAATAATGGGTAGCTGTTTTCATCGCATGAATCGACATCGCTCTACAATTCCTCCTTTACAATATAGATCGGACGCTTCTTCACCTCCATGTAGGTCTTGGCAAGATACTGCCCGATGATTCCCATGCAAAACAGCTGCACGCCGCTGATCAGGGAGATGATGCATACCAGGGAGGGCCAGCCTGACACCGGATCCCCGAAAATGCTGGTGCGCACAATAATAAATATAATCAGGATAAAGGCCAGCAGACAGAACAGGACGCCCATAAAGGACGCAATGCTCAGGGGAACGGTGGAAAACGCCGTGATCCCCTCCAGAGAGTACAGCAGCAGCTTCCAGAAATTCCACTTGGTTTCGCCCTTGGTGCGCTCTACATTCTCATATTCGATCCATTTAGTGTGAAAGCCCACCCAGCCGTAAATCCCCTTGGTAAACCGATTATACTCCTGCATCTGCAGGATCGCATTCACCATCTGCCGGGTCATCAGCCGGTAATCCCGGGCGCCGTCCATGATCTCCGTCCGGGAAATATGTTTCATCAGCCGGTAAAACATCCGGGCAAACATCGAGCGGATCGGCGGCTCGCCCTTGCGGCTGACACGTCTGGTTGCCACAGAGTCATAGCCCTGCTCCATGTAGGAAAACATCTCCGGCAGCAGCGAAGGGGGATCCTGCAGATCCACATCCATCAGCACCACGTAATCTCCTTTGGACTTTTCCAGCCCCGCATACATACCGGCTTCCTTGCCAAAATTCCGCGAAAAGGCGATCAGATGCACTCTCTCATCCGTCTCCCGCAGCTTTTTTACCTCCTCAGCGGTCCCGTCCCCGGAACCGTCATCGATATACAGGATCTCCACTTCCAGATTCTTTTCCTGGAAAAAAGGCTCATTCTTCATCAGTTCGAAATAAAAGTCTGCTACGTTTTCTTCTTCGTTATAGCAGGGCACAATTACGCTCAATAGACTCATCCGGTCGGTCTCCTCCAAAAAAGATTATACTGTGAACAATAAGGCAGAACTGCGAAAGCCTTAAGCTTGATCTGCCTTTTTTCAGTATTATACTATTCTTCCCTATATTCCGCAAGTTTCATTTCGATACCATATATTTAGAAAAGGCTGGATATCCTGGCTTGAATCGTGTATAATGTGCTTATAAGGCAGAATCAGATCGGTTCTGCCTGTAATTTGCGGATAGGAAGAGGAAATATTTATGGAGTTTTTTACCGGTTTACTAGAAAACAGGATCTTTCAGGCGGCGGCACTGGGGTGGTTCATTGCCCAGGTGCTTAAGACCATGATCCATATGTTTTTTACAAAAAAATTTGTGGCGGAGCGCCTGGTGGGCAGCGGCGGAATGCCCAGCTCCCACTCGGCTACTGTATGTGCGCTGGTCACTGCCACCTATCTGGAACATGGCTCCTCCGGTTACCCCTTTGCCTTTGCCATGATCCTGGCCATCATCGTCATGTACGATGCCATCGGCGTGCGCAGGGAGACCGGCATTCAGGCGCAGCTGCTCAACAATATGATCAAAGTTTTCGAGGATATGGGGCGCAAGGAACTGTCCGCCCATGAAAAGCTGAAAGAATTTGTGGGACATACTCCCCTGCAGGTACTGATCGGAGCGATCCTGGGAGTTCTGATCGCCATTTTGATCTATCAGTTCTGAAAATACTGTATAAAACAGCCCATCCTTTAAGGATGGGCTGATACTTCTCCGCTTTTCCGGGAGATTACTCTCCCAAACCGCTTTCCACTGCCTCTACCAGGGTTTTCAGAGCCTCCTGCTCATCCTCCCCCTCACAGATAAATTCAATCTCATCTCCGCATTTCACACATGCGCCCAATACGCTCAGCACGCTCTTGGCATTTGCGGTGCTGTCCCGGAATGTAAATGTGATCAGTGATTTAAATTGCATTGCTTCCTTGCACAGAATCCCTGCCGGCCTTAAATGCAGACCCGTAGGGTTCTTGATTGTAACCCTCTGGCTTACCATATGTCATACCTCCAATATTAATACTGCTGCCTGTATCCGCCAACCCCATATATCATTTCCCCTATGCAGCCACATCCCGATGTTTTTATCTTAACATAAAACAGCCGAAACCACAAGGGTCACTTAGAACATCCTATCTTGGATCAATTTTGCCAACGCCGTGGCTTCGGTCTGGATAGCCTCGTAATCCTTTCCCTCAATCATCACCCGTACCAGAGGTTCCGTGCCCGAGGGACGGATCAGCACTCTGCCCTCTCCTGCAAACTTTGCCTCCAACGCCGCAATGGCCTCGGCAATCTCCGGATACTCCATATAGAGCTCCTTCTTATGATTGGCCACTTTGGCATTCACCAGCGCCTGTGGCAGCACCTCCATGATCTGAGCCAGCTGTGACAGGGGCTTTCCCGACTCCACCATGACCTGTAACAGATGCAATGCGCTGAGCAGGCCGTCTCCTGTGGTATTTTCATCCAGGAAAATCACATGGCCTGACTGCTCTCCGCCCAGGCTTGCGCCGATCTCCCTCATGCGCTCCAGCACATAGCGGTCGCCCACCTTCGTCTGCTCCACATGCAGCTTCTCTCTCTCCGCCATCAGGAAAAAGCCCAGATTACTCATAACGGTGGCAACGATGGTATCCTTTTTCAGCCTGCCCTGGCTTTTCAGATAATTGCCCACGATGGCCATGATCTGATCGCCATCCACGATTTGACCTTTTTCATCCACTGCCAGCAGCCTGTCTGCATCGCCGTCGAAGGCCAGACCGATATCCGCCTTTTCGTATACCACTCTGGCCTGCAGCTCCTCCATATGTGTAGAACCGCAGTTGGCATTGATATTGGTGCCGTCCGGGTTATTGTGGATCGCCACCACATCGCCCCCCAGCTCCTTCAGCGCCTCCACGGAGGTATAGTAGGAAGCCCCCTCGGCACAATCTACCACAATCTTCAGATGGCTGAGATCCACTCTGACCGACTGGATCGCATGATTGATATATTCTTCTCTGGCATCGGTGCGGTATTTGATCTTCCCCACGCCGGGACCAATGGGAAATTTTACCCCCTGCATCTGGGAACGGATCAGGCTTTCGATCTCATCCTCCAGCTCATCCGGCAGCTTATATCCGTCTCCGTCAAAGAATTTGATGCCGTTGAACTCCACGGGATTGTGGGAAGCAGAGATGACCACCCCCGCATCCACCTTATATTTCTGGGTCAGGTAAGCCACTGCCGGCGTGGGAATCACCCCCACATATACACAGTTGGCGCCCACGGAGCAGGCGCCCGCCATCAGGGCGTTCGCCAGCATATCTCCCGAGATCCGGGTATCACAGCCCACCATGATGGTAGGTTTATGCTTCTTTTCTTTAGTCAGTACATACGCACCGGCCTGCCCCAGCTGCATGGCAAGCAGGGGCGTCAGCTCTTCATTGGCAATCCCTCTGACGCCATCCGTTCCAAATAGTCTGGCCATAGCTTCAAGATCCTCCATAATGTTCTATCATTGATTCTGGCTTTCCTCCTGCAGGGTAAAGCTCAGGGTGACGGCGGGGGTACTCACCAGCTCCTGCTGCTCCAGCAGCGACACCGATACTGGCAGGCTGTAAATGCCCTCCGGCAGTTCCGTCATATTTGTCTCTTCCATCCAGGCGCCGACATCCACAATCCCCTGGAGCGTTGACGGCTGCAGCAGGGTCACATAAGCCTCCAGCCCTCTGACAATCAGCGGAGATGTGGTGCTGCCGTTGATCTCCCAGGTTATTCCCTCAGGCACATTAATCACCTGAAGATTCTCAGTCTGCAGCGCAATCCGCCGTTCTACGATCTCCTCAATCTTCACAACCACAGTGGCAGTATCGTCAAAGTCCTCTTCGGCAAACGATATCCCTGCAGGCAGATAATCCTGCAGATGCAGCGTTTTCTCATAATCAGCAGCGGCATCGGTGATATCCAGATCCGCCGGATCTACACGCAATTCTGTAATATCGTTCAGGGTCTGACTGGGGCCTGCGATTTTTACCGTCTCCACTGTGGTCTCCATCACACCGGTCGCCAGATAATCCTCTGCGGGAGTTCCTGTATATTCATATATGACCGGAACCTCCTTAGTATTCCAAACCTCTACCTTGACCACAACGGTGTCCAGATTTTTCACTACCGACGCTCTGGTCACCTCATTGCCGTCCTGATCCACCAGACGGATTTCGCCGGAGGTGGTACTGTTGCGTGAGATACCCGTCACATCCACATCCACCTCCGCTCTGCTGATCTGCTCGATTACACTTGCCGGTCCCTGAACCAGCAGCCGGTTCTGATCCATACTGATATTGCCCACAATATAGCTCTCTGCCATTTCGCCCACAACATTAGAATAAATATTAATCCATTTCGAGGCTTTGTCCTCAATATTCAGCCGCACATATTCGATATTGCCGCTGATATTCTGTACCTGATCGCTGTATTTGGGACAGGAAAACTTAATCTCCACCGTGTTGGTCACTGTAAGGTTAGTCAGATCCGCTTCCGCAATAATATCGCTGGCCTGAATCTCTCTCCTGACGCTCAGCGGCGCATCAAAGGTCACGGTGCTCAGAACATCCGTGTTATCCAGAATCTCATAGATCTGATCATTATCGGTCAGCAGATTCGTATTAACCAGAGTTACCTTGATATTCTGGAAACGTTTCTCCGCTACGGGATCATCGGTGCTGACCACCACAAACCACAGGCCAAAAGCAAGCAGCAGGGACACCAGCTTCAGCAGCCAGTGGGAGAATAACATCGATCGAATTTTTGAACCTGTTTTCCCTTTCATGCTTCCTGTTTTCCCTTTCCTTTCCGCCTGCGTCTGATCTTTCCCGCATCCTCCGTCAGGTTGGTCAGCTCCATCAGACGGTTTTTCAGTCTCTCCCCGTCAAAATTCCGTTCCAACGTTCCGGCCACAGCAATGCTGATTTTACCGGTCTGTTCGGAAACGATCACCGTGATAGAGTCGGCTGCCTCCGAGATGCCCACGCCGGCTCTGTGCCTGGTGCCTACCTCTTTGCTGATGTCCCCGTTATCCGTCAGCGGCAGATAGCAGGTCGCCGAGGTGATTCGGTTGCCCCGGATGATAACAGCGCCGTCATGCAGGGGCGTATTATGTTCAAAAATATTAATCAGCAGCTGGCTGGTTACCAGTCCATCCACATAGATTCCCGTTCTCTCATAATCGCTCAGAGACTGCTTCTGCTCAATCACAATTAAAGCCCCCGTCTTAACCTTGCTCATCTCCACACAGGCACGAGTGATTTCGTTCACCGTCTTCTCCGTAAAAGCGTCGTCCACAACCTTCCTGCCGCTGTCAAAAGGCAGCACATTGGCAATCAGATTCTTATTGCCCAGTTCCTCCAGGGCCTTGCGCAGCTCCGGCTGCAGCACAATAATAATGACCGTCACGGCAAAACCGATTAGATTTTTTCCCAGCCATAGAATCGTACTCATATTGAAATAAGAAGCAACGCCCCAAAATATGAGGATCACAAGCAGGCCCTTGAGCAATGTCCAGGCCTTGGTCTTCTGTATCCACAGCATGATATGATAAATCAGAAACGCAATAATCAGCATTTCCAGAATATCACTCGCCTCTATGCTGGGCACATACCTTCTTAAATTTGTAATGATCTCTCTAACAGCCTCTTCCATTCCCGCCTATCCCATAGTTCTGCAGCTTCTGCAAGCTGCTCTATATTTCTTCATAACCATCTTCCGGATCATCCGTCTCACTGCTGATGGTAACGCTTCTGCTGTTTCCCCGTCCCTGATAAGATCTGGACTGTCCGCCTCTGCGTCCACTGCCGGTACGCTCCGTCACCACGCTTCTGTTGACCCTCTGCGGAGCAATCGTCATATCCTCGTCCTCCTCTATCTCCCGTACAGGCCTGCGCTGGGTATTGATATGCTTCACCGTCTTGGAGACAGCGGATACGCTCATCTTCGGTACGGCTTTCACATAATAATAATATTCGTCATCCTCATACTGCACCTTCTCCGTCCTGCTGTAATCCACACAGAGCCGAAAAAATTCCACAATCCTGGCAACAATCAGCGCCACGATACTACCCAGGATCGCCATGCCCAGAGACAGGTTCGTATCGTACATCAAATCACCCACCAAAAGCACTACCAGATCGATAATTACGCCGGCAATCGCCGCAATAGACCAGGAATAATCAATGGACATACGCCGGATCAGATATACTACAATAATCGTGATGGAAAAGGCCACAATCAACACCAGCATTGCCCGGTTGCCCAGTATCCCGTCAATCACAAGCCTCAGCTTGGCTGTGGCCTCATCCGTCCCCATATTGCTGATCGTAGTAGCATTGGCGGAAATATTGGTCAGCATATAATACACCACGATGCCGCAGCCCACAGGAATTGCCGCCAGAGGCGCAGCCAGCAGGCCCACCACAATGGGAATCACATAGGGGATCTTCATACCCAGCAGAATAACTGTAAAAATCAGGATCACGGAATCCCTGGAGTTCAACCGGAAAAACAGCAGGAACATGATCAGATAGATCGCCAGTCCCGCAATGGCCACTTCCAGCGACAGTTCATACAGGTGCATCAGGCTGAACCCCGCCGCGAACAATACGATGCAGCCATTGGGCAGGAAGGAACAGAGCAGGGAGACAATCAGCACCAGCCCCAGATTATCCAGTTCGCTCATATATCCCAGTTCGCCGTTCACCATACAGACAGTCAGAAAAGCCAGCATAAATTTCAGAACAGGAACCAAAATAAATTCACTCCTGCTGTAAAGCAGTTTCATTTTTTCCCGAATTTCTAATAAACCTCTCATAATTACCTCTCTATACATATCACAGATTTACTGGCGGTACATATTCTCCAGCTTTTTCAGATTGTGATAATAGCATTTCAGGCTCTTTTTGGCCTTGGCGTAACGGCAGGCGCTGACAATATAGACTGCCACGCAGTAGGCAGCCACAGAAACAGCATACCATATCAGTACATTCTCAGCAAAAACCAGCAGATCCATCTTGTAAATATCCGCCATAAATTCTTCAAAATCATATAATATATATAAGCCGAAAGCCAGTGCGAAAGCAACGGTGCCGCTCAGGAATGCGCGCAGCAGCCGCAGGGTAATATAGTCCCCTCGAAAATACTTTCCGACCGACATGCTTTTCTTGCCCTCGCCTTTCTCATAGGAGGCCATCCTGGTCATCAGAATGACCCGTTCTTCATTCAGCATAGCTCACCTCTTCTCACATCCTGATGTTACAGAAAACGCATTCTGGAGTTGCCGTCATCCCTCCGGACAGTCTCCTGCTGCTTGGGCGCATTGCTCTTTAATATTTCCTTGAAGCCCCTGGTTACGTCCATCTTGCACTTTTCACAAAGTCTGCCGCTGCGGATCGGGGCGCCGCAGCTCTCACAGCTCAGCATGATCGGGGAACCTTCCGCCAGTTCCAGACGATCCTCCCGCAGCCACTGGCGGATCTGGTTCGAATCCACATCGCAGGCCTCCGACACTTCATGGATGCCCACACCCGGATTGGCCCGGATATACTCCTTGACAACCTGGAACTTTTCCTCCAGCTTTTCCCTGCAAGCAGGACAGTAAACCGGTCCCGAAATATAGTTAAATAATCTTCTGCAGCCTCTGCAATTCTTGACATTCATCGACAATACCCTCCTAATATACTAATTTCCAATTGCCAGAACAATGGAATATATGTTCCGGCAGCCTCCGGCCAGAAGCACCGCAGCTATCTGGTCCATCGTGCTCCCGGTGGTATAGATGTCATCTACCAGTATAATTGTCTTTAATTTTACACCATTTTGCCGCAGATTGAAAGCCTTTTTCAAATTATTTACTCTTTCTTCAGGATTTAACTCTTTTAAGGGTCTGGTATTACGGTTTCTGACCACCAGATCAGGGTAAACCGGGATGCCCAGTTCCTTTCCCAGAGTCTCAGCCAGCAGCTGTGCCTGATTATACCCCCGGCGGCGGCGCTTGCCGGCATACATGGGAACGGGCACCAGACCGTCCGGCTGCAGGCTCAGGATATAAGCGCCCAGCTGCTGTGCCAGCTCTCTCCCGAAAAATGCAGCGTACTCTCTGCGTCCGCCGTATTTAAACCGGTACAGAGCCGCTGCCACGTCTTCATATTGATATAAGGCTCTTCCCGCTGTAAACAGATGTCGGCGGCGCATGCAGTCCCCGCAGTACTCTGCCTCCTCGTCCGCCAGCTTTTTGCCGCACTTGCAGCAAAAGGGCGCTGTCAGATAACGCACTCTCTGTCTGCAGGCTGGGCACATCCGCTGTTTTCCCGTCCCCAGCACCTCATCGCAGACCGGGCATCTCACCGGATAGAGCCAGGAACCCAGTTTCTCCATCCGGTCCTTTTTCCCTGTTTTTACCGTAAGCATCAAATTCACTGTCCCTCCCGCTCCGCCAGTTCTCTGATCCGCTGATCCAGAGAGGTATAACGCCTGTTTTCGCTGACATTGTCAATCATGCCGCGCACGGTCTCGCTGCTGCCCAGGATGGTAACACAGCTCTTGGCCCTGGTGACGCCGGTATACAGGAGATTACGGTTAAACAGCAGCTTCGGCCCGGTCAGCAGCGGCAGGATCACCGCAGGATACTCACTGCCCTGGGATTTGTGGATCGTGATGGCATAGGACAGCTCCAGCTCCTCCAGCAGGGAGAAGGGATAGGACACCCTTCTGCCCTCATCAAATTCCACAACCAGTTCGGAGGTGCTCTCACGGATCTCCAGGATCCGCCCCATATCGCCGTTAAATACCCCCATCCCCTTATCCACCGGGATGCCGTAACGGCTGACAATCTCCCACTCCAGCTGATAATTATTGCGCACCTGCATGACCTTGTCCCCTTCCCGGTAGACGGTCTCCCCTGCCATATGCTCCCGCTTGCTGTCATCTGGAGGGTTCAGGTACCGCTGAAGGATCCCGTTTAAGGCCTCCACTCCCAGGCTGCCCTTCCGCATGGGGGTCAGCACCTGGATATCATAGGGGGTGGCATGCACATAGGGCGGCAGCTTTTCCCGGATCAGCTGGATCATGTGCTTGTAGATTACATTTACATCGCTGCGCTCCAGCAGGAAAAAATCCCTGCTCTTATTGTCCAGGGCGATCTGCTCCCCCCGGTTGATATGGTGGGCATTGACCACAATGTCGCTCTCTCCGGCCTGACGGAAGATCTTCTGCAGCACCACCATGGGAAATGCCTCCGACTGCATGATATCCCGCAGCACCTGTCCCGGCCCCACGCTGGGCAGCTGATCCACATCTCCCACCAGGATAAGCCTGGTTCCCGGAGCAATGGCTTTCAGCAGCGCCTGAAACAGCTGCAGATCCACCATGGACATCTCGTCGATGATAACCACATCCGTCTCCAGCGGATTATCTTCGTTTTTCTCAAAACGGATGCCGCGCTTGTCCTCATCGGACACGGCGCCGTTTAACTCCAGCATCCGGTGAATGGTCCGGGCTTCAAACCCGGTGGCCTCCGTCATACGTTTCGCCGCCCGGCCCGTGGGAGCCGCCAGAAAAATATCACAGCCCTCCCACTCAAAATAACGGATGATCGTATTGATGGTCGTGGTCTTCCCCGTACCCGGGCCGCCGGACAGGATAAAGAGGCCGTTTTGAATTGCTTCGATCACCGCCCGGTACTGCAGCTCATCCAGCTGAATCCGGATTTCTCCGGTGATCCGGTCGATGGCCTGGCGCACATGCTGTTCCTCCTGATGCATGGGCAGATTCAGCCGGTGCAGCATATTGGCGCAGTTCAGCTCGGCGTAATAATAGCCGGAAGCATAGACCCGCTCCCCCTTGATGACCAGCTTTTTATCCATCATCAGATTGTCCAGCTGGGGACGGATATGTTCCTCCGCTACTCCCAGCAGGGCGCCGGCGCGTTTCAACAGAACATCCATGGGCAGATAACAATGTCCCTCCCCCACGGACTGCAGCAGGGTGTAAAATACGCCGCTGCGGATCCGGTAGTCGGAATCCGTGTGGATGCCGATCCGTCCGGCAATCTCGTCCGCAATCTTAAACCCGATGCCGCCTACATCCTCCGCCAGCCGATAGGGATTTTCTTTCATGATACCGTACAGCGACATGCCGTAGGTATCGTAGATCCGCAGGGCCAGAGTGTTGGAGATGCCAAACTGCTGCAGATAGATCAGTGCGTCCCGCAGTTCCCGCTTTTCCTCCATCTGACGGGCGATTTCACGGGCCTTCCCCTGGCTGATGCCTTTAATCTCCGCCAGACGTTCCGGCTCCTCCTCGATGACGCGGAAGGTATCGTCTCCGAACTTTTTTACAATGCGGGCCGCCAAAGCCGCTCCCACGCCTTTTATGGCGCCGGAACCCAGATAGCGCTCCATGCTCACCCGGTCCCTGGGAGGCACCGTCCGGTAGGAACTGATCTTGAACTGCGTCCCATACATGGGATGCTCCGTGTATTCCCCCTGTGCCTCTATGGTCTCCCCCTCCGTCAGTCCCCGGCAGGCGCCCACGCAGGTCGTCTCCGCCTCCTCTCCTGCCAGTTCCATGACCGTATATCCGTTTTCCGGGTTCTGAAAGATAATGTGCTCCACATATCCGCTGATTGTATCCATGCTCAATCCCCTTTATCGCTGAAAAAAAGGCTGCTTTTCTGATCAGCAGCCTTTGTGTTTATTCCATATTTCTCTTCATTTGCTCATATAACATCTGGGCCAGTCCCAGGCTGTTCTGCTCCGTCGAGTCCTCCGCCGCCTGCTGGAGCATCTGCTCCTTGTAGTAATCCATCAGTGAAGTACTCGATCCCGACATGCCGTCCGTACTGTAGCTGGGCACCGTCTTCTCCATCGCTTTAAACATCTGCTCCAGGAAATAGGCTTCAAACTGCTTACAGGCATCCATCAACTCGTCATCGGTGGCGCTGCTGTAATCCGTCTGCAGCTGTTCCTCCAGCCTGGAGGCCGATGCATTCTCCGCTGCCATACTGGTCATGCTGTTAATACTGCCTGCACTCCACAAATTACCAATATCCATTTTTCATACTCTCCTATCTTCTCAGGTTATTCGCCTGCTGCATCATCTCGTCCGACGCCGTGATGGCCTTGGAATTCATCTCGTAGGCCCGCTGCGCCACGATCATATTTACCATTTCATCCACCACCTGCACATTGGAACCCTCCAGATAGTTCTGGATCACCTCGCTCTTTTCCACATCCGTGCTGGTGGACTCATTGATGGGCTGACCGCTGGCTGCGGACTGAGCATACAGGCTGTCCGCCAGACGCTCCAGACCCGCCGGGTTGTTGAACTGTGTCAGGCCGATCTGTATGCCCAGGGACTGGGGTACATTCCTCTCATCGGGATAACAGATCTCTCCGTCCGAGGTGACCGTGATATTGCTGACCACATAGCTGCTGTTTAAGACAATGGGGTTCCCCTCAGTATCCAATACCGGAAGTCCGTCCGATGTCGCCAGTATATTGGAACCGTTCTCTCCCAGTGTCCAGTCAAAATTACCGTTTCTGGTATAATATGTATTGCCATCCGCACCCTGCACGCTGAAAAATCCCTTACCGTCAATAGCAAATGCCGTATCCTTATCGGAGGCAAGAAGAGAACCCTGGGTAAATAAGGAAGTAATAGACGCATTGCGCACGCCCAGACCCACCTGTGCGCTGGTGGGCTTCGGAGATCCGTCCGCCGTGGTAGTCTTCTGCTGCAGATTCTGATACAGAAGAGACTTAAATTCGTTTACTTCGGTCTTGTACCCGGTGGTATTCACATTTGCCAGATTATTGGCAATGGTATCCACATTGTTCTGCTGCGCGATCATGCCGGTCGCTGCTGTCCATAAACTTCTAACCATATTTCTGCCTCCTGCTTTTCACACACTTACCCGAGCCTGCCCAGCTGGTTCACTGCAATATCCAGACTCTCGTCATAGGTCTGTACGATCTTCTGATTCGTCTCATAGGCTCTGGTAACGCTGATCATATTGACCATCTCCGTAACCACGGACATATTGGACATCTCCAGTACCCCGGATTTGACCTCTGCGGTGCCGTCTATCAGGCTGGCCCCTTCCTTGGGCTGGAAAAAGGTGTCGCCATATTTTTCCAGATAATCATAATCCTCAAAATCCGCCACCTGAATCTGGGCTACGGCCTCGCCCTCCTGATAGATGGTCCCTGTCTCGTCGATGGTGGAATCCACCAAGGTATTCAGCTGAATCCGGCGGTTCTGCGTATCCAGCACATACATGCCGTCATTATTTACCAGATAACCCTCCTGTGTCAGCGTAAAATCGCCTGCACGGGTATATTTGGTGGAGGTCTCCCCCGCGCTGTTGGTGTATTCCAAGGCAAAGAAGCCGCTGCCGGACAGAGCCAGATCATAGGTATTGTCGGTAACCCGGAACGACCCCTGACTGTAGTCTGTGTAATTCTCACCGATCTTCACGCCTAGCCGGTTGAAGCCGATGGGCTGTACATTCCCCAGTCCCACCGAGGAATCCTTTACCTTTACCGCCAACACATCCCGAAATGCCTGACTGGTGGAGCCTTCCTTTTTATAGCCAACCGTCGAAGCGTTCGCCAGATTGTTGGTTAATATATCCATACGGTTCTGCTCATTGCGCAATCCCGTGTGCGCCGTATATAATCCTCTCAGCATAATCCGGCCTCCCTTTTCTTAAGTCCGATGTCCGTAATTAGTCCTCCCGATAGCCGGCCAGAAATTCCACATACTTACCGGTACCAATGGCAACCGCAGTCATGGGATCCTCCGCCGTCATGGTATTGATTCCGGTCTTAGCGGAGATCAGATCCTCCAGACCCCGCAGCAGACTGCCGCCTCCTGTCAGCACGATTCCTCTGTCGGCAATATCCGCCGCCAGCTCGGGGGGAGTCTTCTCCAACACGCTGTGAATCGTCTCCACGATCTGGGCTGTAGTCTCCCTCAGTGCCTCCTCCGTCTCCTCGGAAGACACCTTCACTGTCTTAGGCAGACCTGTCACCAGGTTACGGCCCCTGACATCCATATAGTCAACCTCCGGTCTCTTGTAAGCGGAACCGATCTTGATCTTCAGATCCTCTGCAGTCCGCTCACCGATCAGCAGGTTATGTTTCTTACGCATATAACGGACGATTGCCTCATCAAAATCATCTCCGGCAATCTTGATGGAAGCGCTGACCACAGTGCCTCCCAGAGAAATTACCGCAATATCGGAGGTACCGCCGCCGATATCCACGATCATATTGCCGCAGGGCTTGGAGATATCAATCCCCGCACCGATGGCAGCTGCAATGGGCTCCTCGATGATAAACACCTCTCTGGCGCCCGCCTGATAGGTAGCGTCCTCAACCGCCTTCTTCTCCACCTCTGTCACGCCGCTGGGCACACAGACAGCAATGCGGGGCTTGCGGAAGGTCTTCTTGCCCAACGCCTTCTGAATAAAATACTTCATCATCTTCTCGGTAACGGTGTAATCAGAGATTACGCCCTGACGCAGAGGTCTCACCGCCACAATATTGCCGGGGGTACGTCCCAGCATCAGCCGGGCATCCTCTCCGATGGCCTTGATCTTATTGGTATCTCTATCGAAAGCTACAACAGACGGCTCTTTCAGGACTACTCCCTTTCCTCTGATGTAAACTAAAATGCTGGCGGTTCCCAGATCGATTCCAATGTCCGTATACATATGTTTACTACCCCTTTCTCACGGTATCTATGATAATGTTTCCACTTTCTGCCAAAATTAATCAGTCCATTCTGCAGACGCATAACGTCAAGTTACATTATACATGAAAACCTTTCATTTTCAAAGGGGTTTCATAAAATTTTAAAAAATTTTAGACGCACAAAAGGAAACGGTTCCTTCCGTCCCTTTATGCGTCCATGCCTTTCAATAAATTATATCGGCCGGATTCCGAATTGCTTAACCCTTTTCCAGCATTTTTTTCACATAAATGCCGGTATAGGAGCCGGGTATCCGGGCAACCTCCTCCGGTGTCCCCTGAGCGATGACTGTTCCGCCCCGGTCCCCTCCCTCGGGACCCATGTCGATAATATAGTCGGCTGTCTTGATCACATCCAGATTGTGCTCGATGACAATCACCGTATTGCCCCCGTCCGCCAGCTTGTGCAGGATCTCCACCAGCTTGTGTACATCCGCAAAATGCAGTCCGGTGGTGGGCTCGTCCAGGATATAGGCCGTCCTGCCGGTGCTGCGCCGGGACAACTCGGCAGCCAGCTTGATCCGCTGGGCCTCGCCGCCGGAGAGGGTGGTGGAGGGCTGCCCCAGCTTCACATAGGATAAGCCCACATCATACAGAGTCTGAATCTTGCCTCGGATGGAGGGCACATTCTCAAAGAAGGGCAGCGCCTCCTCCACCGTCATATCCAGCACGTCATAGATGCTCTTTCCCTTATACTTCACATCCAGGGTCTCCCGATTATAGCGCTTGCCGCCGCAGACCTCACATGGGACATACACATCCGGCAGAAAATGCATCTCAATCTTGATGATACCGTCTCCGCTGCATGCCTCGCAGCGGCCGCCCTTCACGTTAAAGCTGAAGCGCCCCTTGCTGTAGCCCTTTGCCTTGGCATCCGGCGTGGACGCAAACAGATCCCGGATCATATCGAACACACCGGTGTAGGTGGCCGGATTGGATCTGGGGGTACGCCCGATGGGAGACTGGTCAATATCAATCACCTTGTCCAGCTGTTCGATCCCCTCAATTCCCTTATGCTTGCCCGGAATCACTCTCGCCCGGTTCAGGTCACGGGAAAGGTGCTTGTTCAGGATCTCGTTGACCAGAGAGCTCTTGCCCGAACCGGACACGCCCGTCACACAGGTCATGACACCCAGGGGAAAGGCCACGTCCACATTTTTCAGATTATGCTCCGCTGCGCCCAATACCTTGATATATCCGGTGGGCTTGCGGCGCGCCTTGGGCACGGGGATGGATTTTCTGCCGCTCAGATATTGGCCGGTGACGGATGCCTCCACCTGCATGATCTCCCGGGCCGTCCCCACAGCCACCACCTCGCCGCCGTGGGAACCGGCGCCGGGGCCGATGTCTACGATATAGTCCGCAGCCAGCATGGTCTCCTCGTCATGCTCCACCACAATCAGCGTATTGCCCAGATCACGCAGATGCTTCAGCGTAGCCAGCAGCTTGTCATTATCCCGCTGATGCAGGCCGATACTGGGTTCGTCCAGAATATAGCACACGCCCACCAGACCGGATCCGATCTGGGTAGCCAGCCGGATCCGCTGGGCCTCGCCGCCGGAGAGACTGGCCGTTCCCCGGGACAGGGACAGGTAATCCAATCCCACGTCCAGCAGGAATTTCACCCGGGCACGGATCTCCTTCAGCAGCTGCTTGCCGATCAGCTCCTGCTGAGGCGTCAGCTGCAGATGCATGACAAAATCATACAGGTTGGTGATGGACAGAGCCGTCACTTCATAGATATTTTTATCACCTACCGTCACAGCAAGGGATTCCTTCTTCAGACGCATCCCCTTACATTCCTTACAAGGGGTGATGCGCATGAAAGTCTCAAATTCCGCCTTGGAAATCTCGGAAGACGTTTCCCGGTAACGGCGCTCCACGCTCCGAATCAATCCCTCAAAAGCAATGGGATACACACCCTTGCCCCTCTGCCCCTCATAATAGACCTGAACCTCCTTACCGTCCGTTCCGTAAATCAGAATATTTCTGATCTTGTCAGGATAGTCCTTAAACGGGGTATCCAGGTCAAAGTGATATTCCTTGCACAGAGCCTGCAGAATAGCGTTGGTAAAGCTTCCTTTTGTATTGCAGGACTGCCATCCCATGACCACAATAGCCCCCTCATTGATGGACAACCGCTGATCCGGAATCATCAAATCCACATCAAACTCCATCTTATAGCCCAGGCCAAAGCAGACCGGACAGGCGCCAAAGGGATTGTTAAAGGAAAAGCTGCGGGGCTCCACCTCACTGATGCTGATGCCGCAATCCGGACAGGAGAAGCTTTGGGAAAAGCTTAAGGTCTCTCCCCCTATAACATCCACCTCCAGCAGTCCCTCCGCCAGTTCCAGTACGTTCTCAATGGAATCCGCCAAACGCTTCTGGATCCCGTCCTTTATCACCAGACGGTCTACCACAATCTCGATATTATGCTTGATATTTTTCTCCATGGGAATCTCCTCGGAGAGTTCATACAGGTTGCCGTCCACACGCACTCTGACATAGCCGCTTCTCTTGGCCCGGTCAAACACCTTCTCATGCATACCCTTACGGCCTCTGACTACCGGCGCCAGCAGCTGGATCCTGGTTCCCTCTTCCAGCTCCATGATCTGATCCACCATCTGATCCACCGTCTGCTTGGCGATAACCCTACCGCATTTCGGGCAATGGGGAATGCCGATCCGGGCATACAGCAGCCGGAAATAGTCATAGATCTCCGTCACCGTGCCCACCGTGGAACGGGGATTGCGGTTGGTGGACTTCTGATCAATGGAAATGGCCGGGGAAAGTCCGTCGATCCGCTCCACATTTGGCTTTTCCATCTGTCCTAAAAACATGCGGGCATAGGAGGAGAGAGACTCCATGTACCGGCGCTGCCCCTCCGCATAGATCGTGTCAAAGGCCAGGGAGGACTTGCCGGAACCGGACATCCCCGTCAGTACCACAAATTCATTCCTGGGGATATCCACGTCAATATTTTTCAGATTGTGTTCACAGGCCCCTCTTATCTTAATATACTCCTTTTTCGGGAGCATCTTTTTTACTTCTTCCATACCGTGTTCCTCTCTTTTCCTCTTCATGCGCTACTCTTCTTCCAGCTCTCTGCGCTTGGTCTTCAGCTCCAGCATCTTATCCCGCAGCTCTGCCGCCGCCTCGAAGTCCAGATCTGCTGCAGCCTTCTGCATCTTCTTCTGGATATCAGCAATCAGCTTATCCAGCTCCTTGCGGCTCATGGACTCAGGATCCTTCTCAAAACGCACCTCTTCCTCCGCAATCTTTCTGGAGATGCTGATCAGATCCCTGACTGCTTTCTTAATGGTCTGGGGGGTAATACCATGGGCCTCATTATAGGCCATCTGAATCGCCCGGCGGCGATTGGTCTCGTCAATGGCAATGCGCATGGAATCGGTAATCACATCCGCATACATGATTACATGGCCCTGAGCGTTACGCGCCGCGCGTCCGATGGTTTGAATCAGAGAGGTACTGCTGCGCAGAAACCCTTCCTTGTCCGCATCCAGTATGGCCACCAGAGAAATCTCCGGAATATCCAATCCCTCTCTGAGCAGGTTGATGCCCACCAGCACGTCAAACACATCCAGACGCATATCCCGGATGATCTCCGCCCTCTCCAGCGTATCAATATCCGAATGCAGGTATCTGACCCGTATCCCCACTTCTTTCATATAATCGGTCAGATCCTCCGCCATGCGCTTGGTCAGGGTGGTAATCAGCACCTTGTTATGCTGCGCCGCCTCCCTGTTTACTTCTCCGATCAGATCGTCCACCTGTCCCTCCACCGGGCGCACATCCACCTGGGGATCCAGAAGACCCGTGGGCCGAATGATCTGCTCGGTTCGCAGCAGCTCATGCTCCTCCTCGTATTTTGCCGGGGTGGCGGATACAAAGAGAATCTGGTCGATATGGGACTCAAATTCTTCAAAATTCAGCGGCCGGTTATCCAGTGCGGAGGGCAGACGGAAGCCATAGTCCACAAGAGTGGTCTTCCGGGATCTGTCCCCGGCGTACATGGCGCCGATCTGAGGAATCGTCATATGGGACTCGTCGATAATAATCAGGTAATCATCCCCGAAATAATCCATCAGACATTTCGGCGGTTCCCCGGGATTCATGCCGCTCAGGTGCCGGGAATAGTTTTCAATGCCGGAGCAGAAGCCCGTCTCCCGCAGCATCTCAATATCAAAATTCGTGCGCTCCGCAATCCGCTGAGCCTCGATCAGCTTGTCCTCCCCCTTAAAGAAACGCACTCTCTCCTCCAGCTCCTTCTCAATCGTATCGCAGGCCTGCCTGATCTTCTCTGCGGCCACCACATAGTGGGAGGCCGGGAAAATGGCAATGTGGTTCAACGACGCATGGACCTTCCCCGTAAGAGGCTCCACCTCGGCGATCCGGTCAATCTCATCCCCGAAAAATTCCACCCGGATCAGATAATCGCCGCCCTGGGCCGGATAGATCTCCAGCACATCTCCGTGAACCCGGAAAGTACCCCCCTGCAGGTCCAGCTCATTGCGGTCGTACTGGATATCAATGAGTTCCCGGATCACCCGATCCCTGTCCTTAATCATCCCCGGCCGCAGGGACACGATCATCCCCTGATAATCGTCCGGACTGCCCAGGCCGTAAATGCAGGACACGCTGGCTACCACGATCACATCCCTGCGCTCGGACAGGGACGCTGTGGCGGACAGCCGCAGCTTGTCAATCTCGTCGTTGACTGCCGAGTCCTTGGCAATATAGGTATCCGAGGAAGGCACATAGGCCTCCGGCTGGTAATAATCGTAGTAGCTCACGAAATACTCCACCGCGTTTTCCGGGAAAAATTCCCGAAACTCGCCGTAAAGCTGTG
>CAZFYD010000033.1:0-20982 GCA_964523315.1 uncultured Acetatifactor sp. | reverse complement strand
TTCAACTTCTTCACCCAGGCTTTTCAGAGTGGAATTTAACTTTTCACTTCAGCAATAATCGGATCGGCCTGTAATTGTCCGGCCGTAAAAGAGGGACAGCCTTCTTTGCGGAAGGTCTGCCCCCCTGTTTCTTTCTATGGCCAGTTTTCCATTTACAGCAGGCTGTCCAGGGTTTCCCTGATCGCCTTAATAAACTCCAAACTGTTTAATATCACCGGGTTCTCGCAGGTGGAGATGGATGCCAGGGACCTGGTCATCCTGCCGTCCTCTACGGTTTTGACGCAGGCTCTCTCCAGCTTTTCCCCGAAAGCCACCAGCTCCGGAATATTGTCCAGTTCGCCCCTCTTTTTCAGTGCGCCGGTCCAGGCAAAGATCGTTGCGATACCGTTGGTGGAGGTTTCCTCCCCCTTTAAATACTTGTAGTAATGGCGCTGCACCGTACCGTGTGCCGCCTCATATTCATAGACGCCGCTGGGAGATACCAGCACGGATGTCATCATCGACAGATCTCCGTAAGCTGTAGCCACCATATCGGACATCACATCGCCGTCATAATTCTTGCAGGCCCAGATAAACCCGCCCTCGGAACGGATCACACGAGCCACGGCATCATCGATCAGGGTATAAAAATACTCGATTCCCAGCTCCTGAAACCTCTCCGCATACTCCTTATCATAAATCTCCTGAAAGATATCCTTAAAGGTATGGTCATATTTTTTGGAGATGGTATCCTTGGTGGCAAACCACAGATCCTGTTTGGTATCCACCGCATAATTAAAGCATGCCCGGGCAAAGCTGGAAATAGAATCCTCCGTGTTGTAAATGCCCTGGAGAATGCCTGCGCCGGTAAAGTCGTTGATGGTCTCCCTGATCTGGGTTCCGTCCTCTCCGGTAAACACCAGTTCCGCCTTACCGGGGCCGGGCACCTTGATTTCCGTATTTTTATATACATCCCCATAGGCGTGTCTGGCAATGGTAATAGGCTTGTTCCATTTGTTGACATAGGGCACAATACCCTTAATCAAAATCGGCGCACGGAAAACAGTACCGTCTAAGATCGCACGGATCGTACCGTTAGGACTCTTCCACATCTCCTTCAGATGATACTCGGTCATTCTCGCCGCATTAGGGGTGATGGTGGCACATTTCACAGCCACACCGTATTTTAAAGTGGCATTAGCGGAATCCACAGTCACCTGGTCATCCGTCTCGTTGCGGTGTTCTAACCCCAGGTCGTAATACTCCGTCTTCAGATCCACATAGGGCAGGATCAGCTCATCCTTGATCATCTGCCACAGAATCCGGGTCATTTCATCCCCGTCCATCTCCACCAAGGGAGTTGTCATCCTGATTTTTTCCATTTTGCAGCCTCTCTTTCTTTATTCCCGCGAGCAATGAGGCAAGCGCCGCGAAGCAGCATTTGCCGAATGCCGCGAGGGTCAATACCCCGCAGCTTGCTGCGCTACAAGTTTGATGCCCCGTCAGCTTGCTGCGGGGTTGTTGACTTTTTAGATTCGCAGATATCCTTTCATATGCCTTCCACTGTTTTAAGTATTCTCATGATATGCCTCATACAGGCCGCTTTTCACCATATTGTTGTAGGCGTTAATCATATGCCTGTTGGCCAGCAGCTCCGCCTTGTCCGCATCCCCTGCCTTTATGGCCAGCATAATCTGCTCATGCTCCTCGTTGGACTGCGGCCCCCGGCTCTTGCTGGCCAGGGTCTTCCTGCGCACCCGAAGCACATACTGGTGAAAATCCTTCAGCTGATGCTCCAGGATCTTGCTGCTGCATGCCTCATACAGAATATCATGGAACCGGTTGTCCAGCTCCGCCAGCTGTTCCAGATGACCCTTTTGAGCATGGAATTTGGACAGATAAATATTCTCCTCCATCTCTTCCATCTGCTCCGGAGTTATATGCTCCGTGGCCCAGCGGGCACAGAGCCCTTCCAACAGGGAACGGATCATATAGATATCCTTCACGTCCTTCTCCGTGATGCCGGTCACATAAGCACCCTTATTAGGAATGATCTGGATCAGTCCCTCCAACTCCAGCTGCCGGAAAGCCTCCCTGACGGGGGTACGGCTTACGCCCATCTCCTCGCCGATAGCTACCTCCTTAAGTTCCTCATTTTCCGCATATTTTCCACTCAGAATATCCTCTCTGAGCTTATGAAATACTCTGCCCCGCAGGGAATACTTGTCCGTAACCTCCTGCTTAACATCATAATTACTGCTCATCTCTGCCTCCAATGGTATACCCCTTCTCCGCGCAGATCCGTTCCAGACAGGCCACGATCTCTTCGTCCGTCAGCACCGTCACACGGCCTTCCGCATATTCCCCGTCCACCCAGGCCTTGATCTCCTTTACCAGAGGAGAAGTCTTTTCCACCTGCCGGTCATCCTTCAGCTTGTAATAGGTATTGATCCAGTGGGCGATCCCTGCCAGGCCGGAGGTATTGGATATAGCGCACAGCACCGGCCGGTTTAAAAATTTCTCAGTATCAAAAATATTATATATCTCCTCGTTTTTCAGAAGACCGTCCGCATGGATACCGGCTCTGGTCACATTGAAATTTTTGCCCACAAAAGGAGTTCTGGGCGGAATCTGATAGCCGATCTCTTTCTCATAGTACTCGGCCAGCTCCGTGATCACCGTGGTATCCATACCGTTTAAATCCCCTTTCAGCTGAGCATATTCAAATACCATAGCCTCCAGCGGGGTATTGCCGGTTCTTTCGCCGATGCCGAACAGGGAGGTATTGATGCCCGAACAGCCGTAGAGCCATGCCGTGGTGGAATTGGACACCGCCTTGTAGAAATCATTATGTCCATGCCACTCGATCAGCTCATGGGGCACTCCCGCATGGGTATGGATCGCATAAATGATTCCCTGCACGCTTCTGGGAATTACGGCGCCGGGATAATTGACCCCATATCCCATGGTATCGCAGGCCCTGACCTTAATCGGAATCTGGTACTCCTCCATCAGCTTCATCAGTTCCAGGCAGAACGGCACTACATAGCCGTAAATATCCGCCCGGGTGATATCCTCCAGATGGCACCTTGGACTGATTCCCTCCTCCAGGCAGTCCCGGATCACACTCAGATAGTGATCCATTGCCTGTCTTCTTGTCATCTTCAGTTTCAGGAAAATATGATAATCCGAACAGGATACCAGAATACCGGTCTCCTTCATGCCGATCTCCTTTACCAGCTTAAAGTCTTCCTTGCTGGCACGAATCCAGCTGGTAACCTCCGGAAACCGGTAACCTCTCTCCATACATTTATAGACTGCATCCCTATCCTTTTTGCTGTACAGGAAAAATTCGCTGGCACGGATCATCCCGTTTGGGCCGCCCAGCTTGTGCAGATAATCATAGATCGTCACGATCTGTTCCGTGGTATAGGGTGCTCTGGACTGCTGGCCGTCCCTAAAGGTGGTGTCCGTAATCCAGATCTCCCTGGGCATATTGTGAGGTACGATCCTGTCATTAAAAGGAATCTTGGGAATCTCCGAATAGGGGAACATATTGCGGAATACATTGGGCTTTTCCACATCATCCAATATATACATATGTTCCTCTATCTCCAGCAGATTGTTCTTCCTGTTCATGGTCACCGGCCGATTCTGGAACGTCTCATTGTCTCTCATGCTTTCTCCTCCTCGTGCAAGGGATTGTTTTCTGCATAATTGTATACAATTATACTGAGCATGTCAATAGCTTTCCGCAATTTAAAGCATTCTTTTTACATTGACCATGCCCCAGCCCTGCTGATTCCAGGGCGCCCCAAGATCCTTTGCCGAATAGATCAGCCGGTCCCGCACCTGATTATTGGACAGATACGGCTCCTTCTGCAGAAGCAGCGCCGCACATCCCGTCACAATGGGCGTTGCCATGGAGGTGCCGCTTTTCATCACATAATATTCCGAATGCTTTTTCTTCTGGAAGAAAGCATTGCAGGACATAATATCCGTCCCCGGAGCCACCAGATCCGGCTTTCGTACCCTTCCCCCCATCTGTCCCCTGCCGGAATAAAGGCTGCAGCTGCCCGGATCTCCCCTGCGGTAGCTGCCGTCATGACAACCGACCATGATCACCCGCTCCGCCGTGCCGATGGCAGAGATGGTATTCTCCCCCGGCCCCTTGTTGCCCGCCGCGCATATCACTATCAGGCCCAGATTCCAGAGACGCTGCACCGTCTCCGCCAGAGCAGACACCTTTTTCTGATCCTTCAGCTGTCCGATGCCCACCGAAATATTCACGGCACGAATATCATATTTCTTATAATATTTTTCGACAAAAAGAAGACCCTGCAGCATATTTTCCACACCGCCGTCCCCTCTGTGATCCAGCACCTTGCATACCACCAGATGTGTGTCCGGAGCGATTCCCCGGTATCTGCCGTCAGACATCCTGCCGCTGCCGCACAAAATTCCGCACACATGGGTGCCATGCCCGTTATCATCATAGCTGTCCGTCTCCCGGCCCTGTCCCCGCACAAAATCAAAAAACGCAATCTGACGCCCCTCCAGATCCGGATGCTCCGCCATACCCGTATCCAGTACAGCCACTGTAATACCATGTCTCTGCCAGGGCCGCAGAGTAATCTGCTCCGCTCCGATCTGCTCTCTGACACGCTGCATTTTTGCTCTCTCCCGCCTCTGTTCTCTAATAACATATGTCGGCGGGCAAAAATTTGTCATTGACAATAAACAAGGAAGCTGCCCTCCCCCTACCGGGGTAAGGCAGCCTTATTACGATGTGCATATAACAGTATGGCGGCGCCTGCGAACAGCAGCCCTATGCCGAGAATCCATTTTGGGTGAATCAGGTCACCGGTATCCGGGGATTCATCCTTCCTGCCAAAGCCGGTAATCACTACCTGTCCGTCCACAACATCACCCTGGGCATATAGCGTACCGCTTCCATAGATGCCGTATACCGACAGATAATCGGTGGAAAACTGGATCCGCTGACCGTCCGTGACCACGGGAAGATATTCCAGCTGGCCGTTGCGATCCAGCGTCACCAGACGCAGATCCTGTCCCTGCAGCTGCTCCGGCAGCGGCAATATCACCTCCAACGCCTGCTTTCCCAGACGGGTAACGATCACACCGCTCTCTCCCTCATACAGGCGGAGCGTATAACACAGGGTATCCATGGGCAGTCCTTGCTGATAGATTCTTCTGTAGGCATCATCCAGCTCTGCCGCTTCCCCTATACCGTTAAGTCTCTCTGCCTCCAGCAGATAGCCTGCATCCCCGGAAATCAGCTGTGCCTGAAGCTCCATATTCCCGGTGATCGTCAGTCCCCCATCCTGAGGAGCCTGCCAGGTCGGCGTCAGCGCTTTTACCTGCTCCAGAGCACGCAGTTCATAGCTTTTTCCTTCGATCTGAATCTGCTCCGGCCAGGTCCTGCTCTCCAATTCCTCCCCGGTCAGATAGGTATAATCCGCTGCGAAAGCATAAGTTTCCAGATGACCCATTATCCCATTATAAACTGCCCGGCTGCCGTCCAGCACCGTGCCGCCTAGTTCCTCCTCGGTCAGATTATGGGCCGTCAGCACATAGTCCACGCCGTCAAAGGCATTGACCCGGTATTCTTCATTAGACAATCTGTACGCCGAAAGCTCCTGAGCATACCCCGGGATCTCTCCCTGAATCAGCACTATGCCTCCCTGACTGTCTCTGGCGAAAGCTCCCAATCCCACGGTCTCCACCGTATCCGGCAGCACCACGCAGGAAAGGGGGCAGTGATAAAAGGCTCTATCCCGGATCACCTTCACCTGAGACATGCCGGTCACCTCCGTCAGGCTGCTGCAGTCGGCAAAAGCAGCCTCCCCAATGCTCTCCAGAGAGTCCGGCAGAGATACGGAAGTAATCTCCGTATGTCCCTCAAATACCTCCGGGCCGATATGCCGGATCCCCTCAGGGACCGTTACCCGGGCGTCATCCCCTCTGTAAGCGATCAGAATGCCGTCCCCGGCGATCAAAAAGTCCGATGTCCCCTCCTCATAAAAATTTTCCACCCAGCCGGTGTAGGTAAATGCCTTGGGCGCAATATTGGTAACGGTATCCGGCAGCTGCACCTTCTGCAGCTGGTCACAATGATAAAATGCCCCGTATCCGATACTGGTCACTCCTTCGGGGATGCTGATGGATGACAGGCTGCTTCTGGCAAAGGAAAACTCTCCAATCTCCTGCGTTCCGGCGGGCAGCACAAAATCTCCCAGATTCTGGGAGCCGTAATAGGCACGATCCGCCACAATCTTTCCGTCCACCAATGTATATTTTACAGTGCCCTTACTTTTTTCTTCAATATAATCCTGCGCAAGCTGACTGTCACTGTCCTGTCCTTCCGGCAGCAGGGGCTGATCTCCACTAGCCACATTCAGGCTGGTATTGTCCATGAACACGACTGCCATATTCCCCACCACAGTGGAAGACCCCAGCACAGTCCCGGCATTTTCCTCTACGGACTCCGGCGTAGCCGCGGCTTCCTGCGTCGGGCTTCCCGTCGGCTGGGCAGTCGTCTCTTCATACTCATCAATATCCTCGTATTCCGGCATTTCTTTCTTTTTTTCTGCAAAATACAGGGCAAAACGCTCCCCTTCCGTGCCCGGATCATAGCTGATCTCCAGCCGGTAGCAGCCGTCAAAAGCTGTATCATGCACCGAATACACGGTATAGGGAATATAGACATCCGTCAGAGAAACACAGTCCGCAAAGGCCATGATGCCGATCCGGCTGATATTGTCCGGAAAAGAAATGGTCTTCAGGCTCGGGCAGCTGGTAAAGGCGAAATCCCCCACCTCGCTCAGCCCCGATCCCAGATTCACCCGCTCCAGATGATCGCACCCCCAGAACGCATAGGGCTCTATCGTCTTCACACTGGAGGGAATGGTCACCTGGGTCATGGTAGTATTGTTTTCAAATGCGCTCTCGCCAATCACTTCCACGGTAGACGGAACGGACACGTCGCTTGCCGTGCCTGTATAGCTGATCAGCGTAGTTCCATCCATTTTAAAATCGGAAGCGGATGACGCCGCATCCGCCTCCGACACCGGAATCTGCATAATCAGAATCGCCGTTATGATGAGCGTAATTCCTATCACATTCCATCTGATTTTCATAATGATACCCTTTTATTGTCCTGTTATCTTGCAGCCGATGCTTTGACCGGCACGGTCTTTTTATCCTTCTTCATGAACAGCACAAAAGAAATACAAGCCAGACCGATCGATAAAAACCACTTGGGATGGATCCCGTCGCCGGTTCTTGGAGTATCGTCCTGAACCACGCCTGCGGACAGATCCGAGATATCCACATAGATCACATAGGGTGAAAAATGCGTCGCTGTAAAGGTGATGCAGGGCACCCCGGATATCGTCGTGAACTTCGGCGTGAGCTTTTCCAGCCGGTTATTCACTACAGCCGCCACCTTGTTGTTGCCGGCATAAGTAATCATGGAATCCGGGATCGGCAGCGTAATATCCACTGTCAATCCGGTGGTATCCGTAATCATATTCTCTCCGGCGGAGTCATACAGACTGATATCCATCGGGAAATACTTGATATCCGTCAGATCACCGTACTCATTCAGCAGTGCATTCAGCGCCGCTTCCGTTGCCGAAGCATCTTCGGTGATCTTCACCACAAAATTATCGGAGGATCCGTTCACCGTCACAGAAACCACGCCCGTATTGGACAGACCGTTCTTATTGATCACCACAGTGGTGCCGCTTTTACTGCCGGGCGCAGGGGTCACGGTCGTTGTACCGCTGCCCGTGCCTGTGCCGGTACCGTTTCCTGTTCCTGTACCGCTGCTGCCAGTACCGCTCTTATAGTTGGCTGTCATTGTCACATTGGACGCCGGCATGGTCAATACCGTGCCCATGGTATCCTTGCTGACTACGGTCGAAGTACCGGGATCCACGGTCCAGCTGCTGAATACCATACCGTTCTCCGGATTATCCGCTATCACGATGACCTGCGCCCCCTCCACATAGCTGCCGGAACCGCTGCCGTTTCTGACAGTCAGCGTATAGAAAGTGCTGGGAGTCGGCGTAGCCGTCGCCCCCGGCGCAGGCGTTGGTGTGGCCGTCGCTCCCGGCGCAGGCGTCGGCGTGGCCGTCGCTCCCGGCTCAGGCGTTGGTGTGGCCGTCGCTCCCGGCGCAGGCGTCGGCGTGGCCGTCGCTCCCGGCTCAGGCGTGGCCGTCGCTTCCGGCGTCGCATCATCGTTCTTCTCATACTGGGCATAGGTATCCAGATCCTTGGTAATGTTGGTGATGGCCGGTCTCCACCCGGTAAAGGTATACCCCTCCCGTTCCGGATCCTTGGGGTCAATGGCATCCTCACCGTAGCTGACCCGCTGCGTATACAGCACGGTGTCATCATAATCGATAAAGCGCACCACCAGCTTCCCGTCATCCGAGTCTATCTTCTCATACTGGGCGTACACGGTGGTATCCGCTGTAATATTGGTAAACGCCGGTCTCCACCCGGTAAAGGTATATCCCTCTCTCACCGGATCCGAAGGCGGGACGGCATCTCCTCCGGGCGACACACGATCTGTCTTCAGCACCGCATCGTTATAATCCAGGAAGGTAACCGTCAGCTTGGAATCCTCAGGATCATTTGTTTCATACTGTGCCACAACGTCCAGATTTCTGCTCACCGCCAGATAGCTGGGAAGCCAACCGGTAAAGGTCTTCCCCTCGATTTCAGGCGCTTGGGGCGGCACCGCGTCTTCACCCTGATTTACGGTCTGGGTATCCAGAATAGAGCCATCCTCTCCCCAGAAATATACGGTAAAGGTCGGTATCACCTCCAGAGTTGTGGTATTGATATTGTCATAGTTGCCGGCATAAATAGAGGCAGTGCTTCCGTCCTCACAATTGAAGGTAATGCTGTGGTATTTTTCTCTTGCCACCCCGTCATCTTCCTCCTCCGCCGTCGCAGGACTGTTTTTATTGGTATTGAATGCAGTAGGATCAATATAGGAAACACTGCTTGGAATCTTCAAATACCGAACTGCACTGTTTTTAAAGGCGTTATCCGTAATCTGCTGGCAGGTCTCGGGCAGATATACAGAATACAGCGAGCTCTGACTGGAGCTGTCTGCCGCGAAAGCGCTGTCAGGCACCTTGGTAATCGTCGTGTCTGTCAGATCCACCGAACCAACACCGGAGCAATTATAGAACGCTTCCTCGGCAATAGCCGTAATGCCGGAAAGCTCCTCCGCCGTAATGGTACTGGAACCGCTGAGTTCCCCTCTGGATTCCAGGCATTCCACAATCGTGCTCTTTGCCCCGTTGCTTAAGCTGTAGATAATAGAGTCCTCACAGACAAAATTGCTGCCTCCCTGAAAGCTCACATAAGTCACATTGGAACAGCCCGCAAAAGGCCTCACTCCCATGGAAGTCACATTGGCAGAGATCTCCACGGTCTCTAAGTTCTCGCAGTCCTCAAAGGCATAATCCCCAATGGTATAAGTATCTCCGAAGATATACAGGCTCTCCAGATTGCTGCAGCCCTTAAAGGTTTGAGCCGGAATCTCCGCAATACTGTAAGTCGTGATGGACTTGCCGACCAAGGCCTCTGCTTCTTCTTCTTCTTTCTTTTCAAACAACCCATCTTTTACCGATTCAATTCCTTCCGGCAGCACAATATTCAGCGCGGAGTTAATAATGGCCCGCTCATCATCTGTAAAGGTGCCATTGGGTGATTCGAGATACTTTTCTGCCGCTGCCGCTGCCGCTTTGGCATAATCCGCTGTCATATATGGATAGGAATCTGTCGTATAACTGCTGAGTAGTTCATTGAAGGTCGGATAATTAATCAGCTCGTTCTTATCCGTATCTTTATTATACTGTACAGTCAGATTTGTAGGCCAGCCGCTGTAATAAGTGATATAGGTGCGGTTCTGTGTACCTACATTGATATAGTTATTCGGGTCCATCGCATATGTGAAAGCAGCGCAGGAATAGGAAATCGGTCCGGTAAAGGTAAGTACCGGGTTCGTAGGCAGTTCCTTCGGCTCCTCAGCATTCGAATCATAGGGACATCCTGTCTGGTGCACAGACGCCTCCTGAGTCTTAAAGGCACCCGTGCCGATATACTCCAGATTCACCGGTTCCTCAAAAATGACATTTGTCAGATTATGGCAGCCAAGGAACGCATAATCCTCAATATAAGTCACCGAGGATGGAATCTTGATCCGCTCCAGGAAACAGTTGTGCTGAAAACTCGTGCTGTTGATACGGAGGATCTTATAGGGGCCTATAGTTGAAGGCATATCTATATCTGTCATCCCCTGTTCAATCGAACAATAAATCAATTGATTACTGGAATTCACCCGGTAAATCGCCCGTTTACTGTTTCCGTCCGTCTTGACAATCTCATAGACATCACTGCTCAAATATTTGAATGCTATACTATTGTCATTGGCAGTCCGGTGCAAAGTGCCTTCTTTGGCAATATTATCGGTACCTGCCGTATTTACCCCTTCAAAGTAAAACTCATTGGATACCATTTCCTTAAAATCTTCAAAAGAGAAATTTTCATCTGCGTAAAAATCCGCCGCCTCATTTATCAGGGTAATGGATTTCAGCGCCGTACATCCTTCCACCATACTGATATTCAGCTTGTTGTTTTTCGTATAGGTATACTGGCTGTTTCCCGTCACATTATTCGGAATTACCAAACTTGTCAGGCTGCGGCAATTCTTAAAGGCATGGTCACCGATGGTTGTCAGCGCCGTATTTCTGCTGGCACTGTACAGCTCAATGGAAGTCATGGCGTAACAGTTTTCAAAGGCGCCATCGCCGATAGCCTCCACCGGGGTAGGCATAACAAAGGACTCCAGTGCCTGGCAGTTATAAAAAGCATGATCGCCGATCTTCGTCAGCTTACAGTCGGTATTCACTGATATTTCCTTAAAATTCAGACAGCTGTCAAAGGCGTGATTGCCGATGGTGTTCAGGCCGTTGCCCAGAGTGATGCTCTGCAGACCTGTGCAATAGTAGAACGCATAGTCGCCGATACCTTTCAGGTTAGAGCCTACCGTCAGATGCACGATATTGCCGTTTCCTGCGAAAACGCCCTTAGCAGTGCCGGCCGCCACGGCAGCAGAGGTAATCCAGTCCCCCGCCTTTCCATTTGTCAGGACCTGATTGCCGATATATTCCACGGCAACATCGATAATCCACTGATCATCCGTATCTGTCGTCTGTTTAAACTCAGACTCCTTACTGGCTGCATCGTTACTCTCATCTGTTCGGGTATAGAATTGGCTCAGATTTTCTCTGAGATCCCACCATTCCTCCCGAGTGGTGCTGTAGCACGGCAGAAACTGCGTAGTGGTAATGGGTTTGGTCAGATCATCTACTTCACTTGTTACAGTTTCCGTCTTATAAAGAGGATTCCCCTGCTGATCTGTTAACGTCTTGCCGTCATCATCCGTCTGAACCGCACGCTCGCCGTCCGCTGCCGCATATTCATCAACCGCTACAAGTGAACCGTCTGTCAGCACATAGTATTCCGTACTCTCTGTCTTCTGCTCATAGGTTGGATTCCCCGCTGCGTCCAAAACCGCTGTAACCTTCTTATAGAACAGAAAATTGCCGCTCTTACCCACGGCCACATAACCGTTGTTGGAGCCCCAGTTATCCGATATCTTGCCATAAATATCCACGGTATTGGGAATCTTCAGTTCTCCGTTTGTCAGCGTGATGCCGGCGTCACTGTAGCCCAGAATCACCGCTACCTTGTTGCTGTCCTGATTCTTGTCCGGATAAACATAGGCAAACTGATAGGTACCGGTCTCGTCAGCATAATAGTACATGGTCTCAGTGGATTCAATAAACGGAATCGCGCTGTCTTTCTGACTCAGCGTTACCTCCAATCCGGAGGAACCTGTGGATGCCTGCAGGCTGTCCACGGGAATTGCAGCCACCGCAATAGCGGACACCAGAAACAAGGCTCCCAGTGTCTTCCTGACTCTCCTCTTTAATCTTCTGCTCTTCTTTACTTTTGCCATTTCAACAACCATTTCCTTTCCAATGACTGTTTCATTAATTCTCCGTTTTCTTCGCTACCACCACAAACCGGCCGTCATCCACATAGTAATCGCAGGTGGACAGCGTCAGCAGACGATCCCCGTAGCTGGCCGTCACTCCGGTATCGTACAGGGACATGGCCGCCATCTCCTGCATATTGGAATCAAATTCCTGCTCGCTTACGGCATCTATGAACTGATAATACTTGAAAACCACATCTTCTTCATTATAGATTCTGGATCGGAACACATACATGATCTCGTAAGTGCCTTTCTCATAGATTGTGTCAAACTGGATCACCGGATGCTCCTTGTAATATGCCTCCGAGCTGTACTGATCCAGTGTACCGAACATGTTGCCGTTCTTCATGTGATGCCCATAGATAATCAGGTTGGTGCTGGGAGCGATCACATCACAGTCCTTATCCAGAAAAAGCGCCCCGTTTTTATCCGACTGCTGATTGATATTATGATCCAGATAGTATTCATTATTAGTAGTCTGCATGACAGGGTAATCTATTTTTGTATCGTCAATTTTCAGCCATCCGATTAGCCTTTTATTGATAGTATACAAATTTTTATATTCCTCCAGGATTTCCGGCACTTCCTGTTCGCCATCCGCCGTATAGTGGATGACCGGCGTGCTCTCCTCCGCTGCTGACATATCCTGAGCCTGCTCCCGCATTGCGGCCAGACGCTCAAATTCCCGCTGTGTTCTGGCTGCCTGATACGCATAAACAAAAAAATACCCAAGGCACCCTACGGCAACGATACTGCACAGCAGAGCCAGCCGCCTGCGCAGCTTCTCCCGGCGTTTTAACTCCGTCCGAACATAAGCCTCCAGCCTGACATCCTCCTGCCCTGTGTCCTCCCTGGCCGTTTTGTCCGCCGAAGCCTTTGCCGGAGTCTTTACCCTTTTTTTGGCGTCCTTTTTGTTCGGCCTGGCAGCCCTGCCCTTTGAAGCCTTTCCGGGCAGCTGCTTTAAGGTATCCTCTGCCTCCTCAATAAAATCCTGCCCCAGCATAGTGTGAAACTGAACCTTATTCTGTTTTAACTGCTTTACCAGCAATTCCAGCTGACTGCGGTCTCCAAAGTCCACTTTTTTCCGCAGCTGATCTATTATCTGCTTGTCCCGGAGGGCCATACGGTAATCTGCATCCGTCCTGAACTGTCTTCCCTCCACAACATATACCTTTTGCGCCATAAACTCTGCCTGACCTGCTCCTGTTATCATCGGGAAACTATGAATCAAAACTTCTGAATGAGAGTCTCAGGATATGCGAAAGATCACGGAACCTTACTGCCCCGTGACCTCTTTGCATTTCTCGTTATTCCGTGGTCTTTTCTACACGGCTGATTGCCGATTTTTCCATCGGAATACGGCAGTTCTTATTGCTGCCGAACTCTACGATCACCGTATCATCCGAAATATCAATCACCACGCCATAGAAGCCTGCCGTTGTCAGCACGCTGTCGCCGATCTCCAGAGCTGCCAGCATTGCCTGCACCTTCTTCTGCTCCTTCTTCTGCGGTCTGAACAGGAAGAACCAGATCGCGAGAAAAAACAAACCGTAAATAATCACCATTGACAGAAGCCCCATGCCGCCTGTCTGCGCAGCCGCATCCGTGCTTTCAGTTAATAAAATACTCATACCATATTCCTCCTGGATTTCCCCGGGTACCGCGGTCTCTCTGCCGCAAAAGCCCGTATATACATTAAATATCATACACAATAATCCGTCCCAGGACAAGTGTTTTTCACAAATTTAAGAATTTTTTAACGTTCCGTCACTCCTCCGGAACCGCCATCCTGTCCAGCTTTTCCTTTTTGTAAGCGGCAAAACGGCCCTGATCCAGAGCGTCCCGGATTTCCGTCATCATCGTATTGTAAAAGTACAGATTGTGCAGCACGCAAAGCCGCATGCCCAGCATCTCCCTGGCTTTCAGCAGATGCCGGATATACGCCCGGCTGTACCGCCTGCAGGCCGGGCAGCCGCAGCCCTCCTCAATGGGCCTTTCGTCCAGTTCGTATTTTGCATTAAAGAGATTAATCTTTCCATGGTTAGTATAGAGATGACCGTGCCTGCCGTTTCTGCTGGGATATACACAGTCAAAAAAGTCCACGCCCCGCTCCACGCCCTCAAGAATATTGGCCGGCGTACCCACCCCCATCAAATAAGTGGGCTTGTCCGTCGGCAGATAGGGGACCACCTCATCCAGAATGTGGTACATCTCTTCATGACTTTCTCCCACAGCGAGACCGCCCACGGCGTAGCCGTCCAGCTCCAGCTCCCGGATCCGCTTGGCGTGCTCGATCCGGATATCCTCATAGACAGCGCCCTGATTGATACCGAAAAGCAGCTGTTTTTTATTGATCGTATCCTCCAGGCTGTTCAGCCGCTGCATCTCCCTCTTGCAGCGCTCCAGCCATCTGGTGGTGCGTTCCACGGATGCCTGCACATAGGACCGATCCGCCTTGCTGGGAGCGCATTCGTCAAAGGCCATGGCAATGGTGGAAGCCAGATTGGACTGAATCTGCATACTTTCCTCCGGCCCCATGAAAATCCTGCGGCCGTCAATATGGGAGTTAAAATATACTCCCTCCTCCTTAATCTTTCGCAGCCCCGCCAGAGAAAACACCTGAAATCCCCCTGAATCCGTCAGTATGGGCTTATTCCAGGACATGAACCTATGCAGTCCTCCCATCTGCCTGACGATCCGGTCTCCCGGACGCACATGCAGATGATAGGTATTGGACAGCTCCACCTGAGTGCCGATGTTCTCCAGATCCTCCGTGGATACGGCTCCCTTGATGGCAGCCACCGTACCCACATTCATAAATACCGGGGTCTGAATCACCCCGTGTACCGTCGTCAACCGGCCTCTCTTGGCTCTGCCCTCTGTTTTCATCAGCTGATACATCTCTATTCCAATTCCTCCACAAATTCCTCTAAGGTAATCTCCCGTTCCATGATGATCGTTGCCGCCTCTACGCCCACATACCGGAAATGCCAGGGTTCATATTCCACACTGGTGATATACTCTTTCCCCTCGGGGTAGCGCACGATAAAACCGTACTCCGCACAATGCTCCTCCAGCCAGATCCCGGCCTGGGTCTCCCCAAAGCCCTCCGTCAGGCTCTCATAGGTGTCGCACACTATATCCAGAGCCAGTCCGATCTGATGCTCACTGGAATCCGGCACCATGACGATCTGACTGGACAGCTTATAGGCATCCATGTAAGAAAGTCCTCTCCCCATATAGAGATTGATCTTATTTTCAAACAGCCATTCCTGTCTGGCATCGCTGCGGTAGGGGGATTTGATCAGCAAGGTGATGCCCTCTTCCCTGGCCGCCTGCATCATGGCCAGCAGGTCATCAATAATCCTTTCGTCACACTGCTTGCTCCCCTTGATGGTAGCCAGAGTAAAGCTGTAATCCTCCGGAATAGGGTGCTGCTTATTTACCAGAATCAACCGCCAGTCATCACGGGAAAAGGTCTCCGTCCCGGCATCCGTCTGCTCACAGAGCTCCGTCTCAGGTTCTTCACTCTCCCTCTGCTCCATGCGGTAGCTCAGAATATCTTCCAGATTGAACTGCTCTTCCTCCGTTCCCTCCTGCAGACTGTTCACCTCGAAGCCGTCCAACAGCAATTCCTCCTCCAGATCTTTCAGATCCTCCATGCTGATTTCCTCTTCCTGCACCAGGGATACCGATTCGTCACTGATCAGGGCATGCGGCTGCCCGTCGGCCATCTTCTCCTCATTGTCCGCAAAGATTGGAAAAGAAAAGCTGGCATAGGCCGAAAACAGCGCCAGTGACATCATCACCATGGTCAGACGCTTCCTGTTGTCCCGGATATAATGTACGCAATGAATGAAAGCAACGCAGAAAAAAATGCCCATGATTGCCAGACCTCTGCGCGCCGGTCCCTTTTTGCCCAATCTGAGCAGCCGATATCTGATTCGTTCTTCAACAGTTGTTTTCATCGGGAATCCTCAACTTTCTTTGTATCATATTAACACAGTTTTTCTCTGTCTGCATCTTTTTTTTACGAAAAGTTGCTATTTTTCCAATAATTCGTTATACTGTTTGAAAGGGGCGGCTTTAGCGGTTCTGCCCATGGCTTGTTAAATCTAACTAAAAGGAGTTTTCAATATGGCTGGATCAGGTTTTGGCAATTTATTCAGAATCACCACCTGGGGAGAGTCCCATGGACCGGCTCTGGGAGTGGTCATTGACGGCTGTCCCGCAGGACTGGACTTAAGCGGGGAGGATATCCAGAGCTATCTGGATCGGCGCAGGCCCGGCCAGAGCCGGATCACTACTTCCCGGAATGAGGAGGATCAGGTGGAGATTCTCTCCGGCGTCTTTAAGGGACGCACCACCGGCGCCCCCATTTCCCTTCTGGTGCGCAACACCTCCCAGATTTCCCGGGACTACAGCGAGATCGCTTCCTGCTACCGCCCCGGGCATGCAGACTATACCTTTGATCAGAAATACGGCTTCCGGGATTACCGGGGAGGCGGCCGTTCCTCCGGCAGAGAGACCATCGGCCGGGTGGCTGCCGGCGCTGTCGCCTGCAAGATTCTGAAACAGCTGGGCATCGAGGTCTGTGCCTATACACACTCCATCGGCCCCATCGCAGCGGATCCGGTCCGTTTTGAAGCCCGGGCCATCCGTGAGACCCGCACGGCCATGCCCGACCGGGAGGCCGACGCCCGTGCTGTGGCATATCTGGAAGACGCCATCAAAAGACTTGATTCCGTAGGCGGCGTTATGGAGTGCCGGGTAACAGGCGTTCCCGCCGGGATCGGCGATCCGGTGTTTGGCAAGCTGGACTCTGCGCTGGCTCAGGCCGTTATGTCCATCGGTGCGGTAAAGGCCGTGGAGATCGGTGACGGGGTCCGGGTATCCGCCCGCTATGGCAGTGAAAACAACGACGCCTTCCGTATGGAACAGGATCATGTCATTAAGGCGACCAACCACGCCGGAGGTATACTGGGCGGCATCAGCGACGGCAGCGAGATTCTGGTGCGTGCCCATGTAAAACCCACCCCGTCCATCTATGCTCCCCAGCAGACCGTCAATCAGTCCGGGGAGGAGATTGACATCCAGATCAAGGGACGGCATGATCCCGTCATCGTCCCCAGAGCCGTGGTCGTTCTGGAATGCATGACCGCCCTCACGCTGCTGGACGCCATGATGGCCAATATGTGCTGCCGCATGGACAGCCTTATGGAATTTTACCGGAAATAAAAGGAACCCGTCTGCTTCAAAGAGGGAACAGGCGGGATTTTATCTTTTCTGTTTAAGATAATTTATGGAAAATAATGGAGTTGGGAGCGTTCACCTTCAGCGGTGTGCCGTTCATGGTCATGGTACCGTTTTTCACATCTATCCTGAAGAAGGTTAATGTGTTGGACTCATGATTCAGCGACACAATGAACTTATTGTTGGGGAAAATATCCGCATCCTTCGGAAATTCACCGCTGATCGGCAGGCAGAAATTCTTAGTAAGCAGGCCGCTTTCCTTATTCACATTGTACAGGATCACAGAATTATCCCCCGCATTGGAGCTGAGCAGATAATTATAATCCACAGAAAAGCTCAGCGCACTGGCAGCGCTGCCCTGGGAAGCCTCCTGGTTCACCGTAGGGATGCTCTGGATCTTGCTGAAATACGGAATCCCTTCCCTGTCCTCATAGGAATACACATCCACACAGCATTTCCACTCATGTACGATATAGATAAACCGGCCGTCCTCCGAAATCTTGATATGTCTGGGAGCCGCTTCCATCTCGCTGCGGATCACATCCGCAATCTTCAGTCTGCCGTTATTCAGATTAAAGCTGTATACATTCACATGATCCATGCCCTGATCCGCCACCAGCAGATATTTATTGTCATGGGTCATCCGGGCACAGTTGATATGGGGACGGAAATTCCGCTCTGACAGGCTGCCCATACCCTTATGATAGATCTCATCGGTAATGGGGCCGACGGATCCGTCCTCTTCAACCTTCAGAACCGTCAGCTTACCGTCATGATATCCGGCTACAAACAGATACCGATCCGTATAATCCGTAGACAGATAACAGCCCCTCATCCCATTGATGGGAGCAAAATTCAGCAGTTCCAGACTGCCATCCTTCATGATGGTATATGCCTCTACGCCAAAATCCGTGATAGAATACAGATACCTGCCATTGTGGGAAATGGTCACATAGGAGGAATTGGTGATCTCCACCTTGTCCTTCTCTGTAAAACGCCCCTTCTCCATATCAACATCATATACTCTGATACCATGGCTGTCTCCCATCGTATATGTGGAAACATATGCAACATATTTATCCTTTGCCATAGCCATATACCTCCTCATAAAGTCATCGCATTACTGTTTTCTATCGAAATTATAGCACAAAAGGCTTTTTTGTTAAATACTTTTTTCGGAAAAATCAAATACCCCGCTGCAAGCAACGGGGTATCAAGCTTGCAACGCTGCAGAGCAGCGGGGTATTTGACCCTCGCGGCATTCGTCAAATATCCATGCAAGCATGGCTATTTTCCTCATTGCTCGCGGGAATAAAGGCATTGTCAAAGCCTGTCGGAATACCGACAGGCTTGCTGTATCATACCGTTTTATTCAGGATCGCAGCCACAGGTATCACCGCCGGAAATGCTGGGATAACTGCTGCGTTTCCCCTCTCTGCTCTCTCTCCACGCAGCGGGCTCTCCCTGTTCACATTCACGGTCTCCCCGCTCAAAAGCTCTCTGGTGTCTTTCCGCTCCCCGGCTCTCGCCGCAGGCGCAGTCCTCCTTGCGGTCTCTGCCTCCGCAGTTATTACAGCCGCAGCCATTCTGACAGCCTCCGCAGAAAAGCAGTAACAGGATAATCAGACAATTCATAGCTTATTCCTATCCTTTTTCGTTACTCTATCCTATGCGGAAGCTCCCGCAATGTGACCTGTCAGCCTGTCTGTTTTTCACTGTGAAACAACGTGATGCTTCTGGGGCCGGTTTGTCTGGACTGGCAGTTCTGACCGTCCTCCGCCCTTTCCGTACCCGCCGTCTCGGTACTCAGCACCCGCTTCCAGACCCGCCCTCTGGGAAGCTTTGGCAGCGCAAAAGCATGACTTTCCCAGTGCATATTAACCGCAAGATAAAACCAGCCATCTTCCTTCTCCTTCCCATAGGCGCCATTCAGCAGAATCCCCATATGCCGGTTATAGGACTCCCAGCCCGGTTTCCAGGCCTCGGAGCCATGGTAGGACAGATCCGGGCAGCCGTAGGACTTATAGTCCATCAGACGGCACTCCTGCTGCAGATGGAAAATACTGTGGGCCTTTCGCAGCCGGATCAGCTCCTGCACATAGGCGTACAGATCCCGGTTCTTCTCCTGATCCCTCCAGTTCACCCAGGAAATGGCATTGTCCTGGCAGTAAGGATTATTATTGCCCTTCTGGGTCCTGCCGAACTCATCCCCCATGAAAAAGTAGGGAGTTCCCTGGGACAGCATCAGCAGGGCAAAGGCATTGCGTATCTGCTTCCTGCGCAGGGCCAGAATCTGTTTTTTTCGGGTTGCCCCCTCTGCGCCGCAGTTCCAGCTGTAGTTATTGTCATTGCCATCCCGGTTATTTTCTCCGTTTTCCTCATTGTGCTTTCTGTCATAGGACACCATATCCATCATCGTAAAGCCGGCATAATCCGTCAGGTAATTGATCACGCCCTCCTTGCGGGGATTGCGGCGCATGCGCTGCATCACAGTCTGCAGCATACCCTCGTCACCCTTTAAAAAGCGGCGCAGATCCTGCTGATATCCCTCATTGTACACCGCCAGATTTCGGTAACATGGCGCCTCCTCATAGCTGTAAAGCCGCTCTGTGGGAAAGTCATAATACCACAGTTTCCGGTCACTGAGCGCCGGATCCGCCGCAATGACACCGGCCTGCAGCGTACCCCCCATCAGATGGAAACCGTCCACATGATAGGCCCAGCTCCAATACCGCAGGATATCCAGGATCTCTCCCGTGGACACATGATCCGGGAAATAAAACTGCAGAATCAGCTCCATCCCCCTGCTGTGCAGCGCTCTGACCAGATCCTTTAGCTCCGCAGACGCATTGCCACAGCAGGCATAGGTACGCTTTGGGGCATAATAGAATCCCTCCTGATACCCCCAGTAATTCAGTCTGGGCTCCCGCAGCTGATGATACTCCCTGCTGCGCTCCTTCAGTGTTTCAGCGCTCTCCATCTCGTTCTGCTCATAAACCGGCTGCAGTTCAAGGGTGGTGATCCCCAGCTGCTGCAGATATTCCAGCTTCTCCTTAATCCCTGCAAAGGTTCCCCGGGCCCTGACACCGGAGGAACTGTGCATGGTAAAACCACGGACATGTATCCCATAGCATACGGCATCCTCATAGGGGATCCGGGGGCATACATCATCCCCCCAGTCATAGGCTTCCGTTGTGACCACTGCCCGGTAATCCTCCGGGCTGCGGGGCGTACCGTACTTTCCCCCGGTCTCATAGGCGTGCGCCCAGCGATCCGGAAACACTTTATCTCCGCTGTAAAACAGATAACTGATCTTCTCTATATTCACATTTTCAATCAAACCATACCGGATGCTGCCCAGCCTGTCCTGCGGGCGGAAAGCACACTTTTTCAATAATCTGCCGCTCCCTCGCTGATACAACAATACGCCGCAGTCCTCGTCCTCCGAGGGAAAAGAAACTCTGATGCCTGTTACGTCCTGTCGGATCGGCTGCGCTCCCAAGGGAAACGGATAGCCCCCATATGTCTTCTCTCCCATGATTTCCTCTTTCCGCATGCCGGAGCCTGTCCTGCCGACTCCCCATGCCTGCAATATGCAATTTCAGCGGCATGATATCCATGCCATACGGGCAATAGCTGAAACC
>CAZFYD010000032.1:0-21557 GCA_964523315.1 uncultured Acetatifactor sp. | reverse complement strand
CATTGTGTGCAAGCACCCATGCCCAGAGATGCTCCTCTTATGGCTGAACTGTTACTTATGATTTTCAGCCATATGACATATTTCCCTGAAAAAAATACAGCAGGAACTGATAGAATAGTCCCTGCTGTGTTTTTCCTGATTTCATTCTGCCTCAGACTGCCGCTTTACTTTCTCTCCTTTATGTAAATCTGAATGCGGTTCTGTATGATATTCACCACATCCTCCAGCGCTTTCTCACCTCGGAAGTAGGGTTCTGTCTCTTCACTGATAATGTTCAGCAACGGCTCATTATCATCGAAAACATAAACACCCTCAAAATAGGCGGTTTTTACCTTGTCCGCCTGCTCCTGCGTAGTCTCTGGCAGAATCGCCCCAAGTGCCGTCTGCTGAATCCCCTCAGCCTCCAGTTCCTGCGCATTCTCAGGCAGAACCAGTCCGTCAGCAAACGTTTGAGCACCTACATCCTCCTGTATTCTTTCCTCAAAAGCCTTACTACCGGTTGTGAAGTGAAAGTCGTTCTTTTGCAATGCCCCCTCTATATGTGCCTCCACGCAGTCCCATGCCGCATCCGCCTCCTCTGTGGCGCTGTGAATCCCCAGCCAGTCACTGTAACTGATTATATTGCAGCTTTTTGCCCCTTCCGTCCTGCTGCTGACAGGATAACCGATCAGAGTCAGTTTCTGTCCGCTGCACCATTCTGCAATAAGTAATTTGTTTGCTCTGCTCAGATTCAGACTCCAGAATACCATCTCTCCATTCAGAGCTCTTTCCTCCTGACTTTGCATTGTTTCCGATATCTCTAATCCATTGATTCGTTCCAGTATGGAACAGAACTCCTCCCCGTCAAAAAAACTCTCCCCTGTCTCCCAATCTATAAATCCATCCATTCCCAGAAGTAAAACCTCCCGCAAAATATTTTTCTTATTCCAGACAGCTGAGGCTCCTTTCTCCGTGCGTGCATTGGGATACTGTTCCAGCAAATCCAGATATTCCTCTATCGTCCAACTGTTCTTCCCCTCCAGAAGCGCCGTCGGACAGGCGATAGCGCTTATGCTCATCGTTTGCGGAACTGCATAGATTTTTCCATCTACCATGATATCCTTCCGAACTCTCGGCAGGAGTTCTTCCAGATCAATTTTGTCGCTCTTCTCGATATAAGGAGTTAAATCCAGCAGATATCCGTCTCTGACATAGGTATGCATATCCTCAAACAGGTCAATGATATCCGGAGGATTATCAGATACCATATAGGCGTTAAACCTGTCAAGCGACCCCAGCATGCCGGATCTGCTGGAATAATCTATATCAAAGTCTTTACATACCAGCTCGTAGTCTTCATGCGACCGATTGAATCTCACGATGCTGTTTTGCAAATTCTGGGCATTGAACGAAGCCATCACCAGCTGTACTTTCGGTTGAGCCGTCTGCAATTCTCCAGCCGCCAGCCATACAAAATGAATACCTGTATTATCATTCTCCTCATAAGCAAGTAAAAAACGTCCTTCCGACAATGGCCGTAAAAGATAAACGTTGGAGACAATAACGCCGCTGTCCGTAAAGTTCAGGATCGCTTCGCTGCTGTCGTTCTCCCACTGGTACTGCACCAGCATATCCTCCTGGCAATGCAGCCCTTCTCCAAACCATCGCCATTGCTCCTGAAAATCCTTCTGGAATATTTCTGCACCATCCGTTCCCTCGTATACTGTAAGCGACTGTCTGCCCTGCTTGTACTGTACTGCAGCTATCCTGTTTTCACCGGCATCAGCCAGCTGCTGGATCATTTCTCCCTTGACAGTCACGCAATTTTCAAGCTCCCCCGATGCATTCCAGAAGAATATCTCCTGCTGCGAAGAAGTATAGATCCTGCCATCGTCTCCCACTAAAATCTGGGAAATATACAGTGCCCCATCCTGCTCCGGGTACTCGCTTCTCCAGATTACTTCCCCTGCTCTGTTCAGCTTTCTCAGTTCTGTGACGCCCTGCTCTGTATTCCTGACTGCGGCAATCACATTTCCGGCATCTGTCACGGCAAATGTCTCGACAACCTCATTTTCTCCAGACGCAAAGATTATCGAAGCTTCTGCCTCTTCTGCGAGCTCCTGCTTCCAAAGACAGCTACCCGATTCACCGTCAGATTGCTGATTATAATAAATGCAGTCATCTGTCATAAAGCTATTTGGCAAAGCCTCGGCATCCAGATCAAGCACTATCTCCTTTTCAATCCGATACACATCCGAAGGAGCTTCCACCGCAGAACCAGCCTCCTGGCCAATGCTGCAGGACACGATTCCTGACATTCCGAGAAAAAGAATTACAGCAATAGCCGTCTTTCTGATCTTCATAAGCTTCCCTCCCCTGCACAATGATAACCGCCCATACCTTGTAATCTAATATCAGCAGCAGAAACTCCTATTCCGCTGCTGATATTTGCTACTCCGAAATTCTATTTCGATCAATTCATGCTCCTGCTTATGTAATTATGCGTTTCCTGAGTAAAATGATGTTGCCATGTCTCACCGCATTTGTCGCATACTTCAATAACATTGTAACCTACTTCATGAACAATGCAAGCAGAATGAGTCGTACACACCCGATCCCCTTCATACACTTTTTCAATAGATTTAGCTACCCAATTATGACTGCATGCCGCTTCTGTAGCAAAAACTATTGTTCCCTGCATAACCAGCATTGTTGTCAATAACATACCTGCTATCATTTTTTTCATCATTGCATTATCTCCTCCTTGTTTTGGCAGTGTTGAATACTGCCGTCGTCTACAGTTTCCTCAATTCACAACATTCTCTGCCTGTGTACCGTTTCATACGGATATTTTATTATGCTTATAATTATTTATATCATATTATCAAATATATGTCAATTTGTTTTTTATTGAATTATTGTATTGATTGACATATTTTTCAGCTTCCGTTGCCTGTCGTTTCATCCAGATACAGCTGCGCCCGGTTCTGAACTACCCTGGCCACCTCCCATGGGTCACGCTCCCCCTGATAATAGCCGGAGGTTTCCTCATATAGAATCGTTATCAGTTCTTCATACCGCTTCCCTCTTGTCTTACTGTTTATAATAATCTGATAATATCGTTCTGCCTCTTCCTGATTGTACGGTCTGTCATAGGATGCCAGATTGTCCTCATCATAAGGCAGTTCTTTCGCATACTCTGTCAATACCTGCCTGATCAGTTCCTGATCCACCGGCATAAACTTCCTCTGCCGCCACTGCTCAAGCTGAATTTCAGGGGAAATCAGGTACTCCAGAAATGCTTTTGCTCCATCCTTACACTGCGAAGAGCTGTTAATGGCAAAGCCCCTTCCCTCAACAAAGGTACCATTGCCGCTTTCTACCGGATAACCGATGTACACGCAATCAGCCCCCAGTTGATTCAGATATTGATTATAACCCTGCAGACTGGAACCTCCATAGATCACATCTGCCATCACATGCCCTTCTCGAAATTCCCTGCCCAGCTCAGCCGAGCTGATCTGCTGCTGGTCATCCGCCCATTCTTTGGAATATTTCAGCAAGGAGACAAATTTTTCCGAGTCAAAATAGCATTTCCCCTTATCCCAGTCCACAAAATCGGTATTCTCCTCGTCATAGCACACCATGCTGCGCAGAACATCCCATCCTCCTGCTCCCATAGAAAAAGCTTCTGCCTGACATACAGACATCACCTCCAACAGCTCATCTAATGTCCACCCTGTACGCCCATCCGCTATCTCCGTAGTCGTTACAATAGAATGGATATCAAAGCTATAAGGAACAATATAAGAATGCCCATCCACTTTTCCGGAATCCACCGCCTGCGGCAGCAATCTGCTCTCCCTGCTTTGCAGCCAGTCGTCCACAGGCTCCAGATAACCGTTCCGTGCATAGGAATAAAGCCGGATCAGCGAACTTTCTATCAGATCGGGCCCCTCCCCGGCCGCCAGCTCCGCCTGAAAGCGCAGACGCAAATCCGACCACGTTTCTCCCGCTGTGTTCAGCAGCAGAACCTCATAGTCTGTATTTTCCCGGTTAAAATCAACTATCACCTGCTGCAGAAAAGGAGTGATATTTGCTGCAAGAGTAATCTGCTGCTTCTCTCCCGCCTGCTCCCATTCTCCACTGTCGATCAAGAGCAGTTCTCTGCCATTTATGGTATTTCCCGCCAATATCATGTGCTCCTTTGACTGTGCCCAGATCATGGGATCCTCACTTAAGGAAACTCCATAATCCCGGAAAGCAAGGAGCTTTATGGATTCTTCCTCTTCCTGCTGATAGATCGCCTCCCTGGTTGCAGAGAAGAGGTTTTCAGGAACAGCCTCCTTTGGAAGTATATCCTCTGCAAACCACTCTCCGTCCTGCCAGACAGCAACAGCCTCTGCCGTCTCACCGCTGCCATAGCTGACAGCTACCAATCCTCCGGATGTCAGCTGCAGATCAAAGATACTGCTTTCTTCCCCCATCATGGATGCATCTGCCAGATCAATCTCTGTTCTTTCCCACGCTTCATAAGGCTCCGTCAAAGTCTGCAGATACCATTTTGCTCTGCTTTCTTCCTCATCAAATACAGAAATAATACGGTATAAAGTATCCTCCACTAACCTGTAGTCATACTCCCACAAATCGCTCTGACCGGCCGCCAGCCCCTGATCCGGATCCGGCACCTGAATCTCCTGAATATGATATTGAAGTACCTCTTCTCTCGTTGCTGTAGCTTCCTCCTGTCCGCAGCCTGTAAAAATTGAGGCAAGGCCAAAAAAGGAAATCAACATATATGCAAAATGCTTTTTCATAATTCTCCACTTATTACCTGATTCATTCAAGGACTCCCAGTCCTATTTACAAAATAGGACTGGGAGTCACCTTTCATTTTATTACCGATTATGTACAAGCCGTGTCTTTGTTGTAGTATGCATTGGCATAGTGCAATTAACACAATGCTCCGTATATTCATCTGTATAAATCACATCATGGCATGTTCCATATCCTATTATAGCACCATTATTAGAATAAATAGGATAAGTATGTGTTCCTCCATCCACTGCATTTATTGTACGAACATATACAGGATTGTAATCTCTAGTATGACCAGTTTCATCACTTGCATAAACTACAAGTGACGTACTTGCCAATAAAAAACAAGTCAAACACATTATCATTCTTTTTTTCATTATATCTTCTGCCCTTTCTTTTCATTTTAGTCATAAAAACATATTATCTTTTGTTTGATAGATAAAAGTCTCTAATTACTTATATCTTAAAGTTTACTTTCCTCCATTTATTTTAATAATATCACATTTTACCGTAGTGGTCAATAACTACTTTCATAAATTTATCTGTTTATTTCACTATACAGAAATATTCCTTTCACGATGAAACTTTGACATGCCATGGTGCATACAATACACTATAAAAAAACATGGAGGCACTATCATGAGTGACTTAACTGCTACTAACTGCGGCTGCAACAATAGCTGCAATAATGGATGCGGTAACGGCCTGTTTGGCGGCGGCAACTGCTGCTGGATCATCCTGCTGTTATTATTCTGCGGAAACGGGTGCGGTTGCGGCAACGGCCTGTTAGGCGGCAACAACGGTTGTGGTTGCGGATGCGACAATAACAACAATAATTGCTGTGACTGGCTGATCTGGATCCTGCTGCTGTCCTGCTTCTGCGGCAACAACAACGGCTGTGGCTGCAATCGCTGCTAAGATGCAAGCATAGCTTAGAAGGAGGCAGGTCCCTTTCGGGGGGCCTGCTTGCCGTAAAAACAGGCCGGATGCATGGAAGCAATCGCATAAGCACGCTTACGATATGCACAGAAAGGAGACTATGGATAAAGTAACCGCTTTCGATGCCCTGTTCACCAACAATCAGATCCAGAAACTGAAAGTCCTGGTTTCTTATGTGGACAGCCCTCTGCAGCGTCAGCTTGCAATCTATATCAAATTTCTGGAGCTAAAATATACCATGGATCTATTTCGGCATTACCCGGAGTTATCCGTCTCACCCCTGCCCCATGAAAGCTCGCTGGATCCGGCCAGGCTCTGTCAGGAGTTCACCCCCTACTGCAGCCCTCAGGAACAGAAACAGCTGAACCAGTTCACCTCCATGTTCCAGGCCATGAGCCATTATCAGGAGATGATGGAAATGGTGCAGATGTTCCAGGAAATGTTTCCCGAGGGGATGTCCTTTCCCGGCGGGGACCCGTCCGGAGCGGCCGGCGGTGCCGAGGACGCTCCCTGCGGCGCCGGCCCGGATATGATGGCAGCCGGACTGGGCAGCCTGTTTGGAGAGAATATGCCCGATTTGTCCCAGCTTATGTCCATGATGAACATGATGCAGTCCTTCGGCAGTCCGCCTCAGGAAGACCACAGTGCAAATGCTCCGCCCCAGGAATAACAGATTATTTTTCAGAATAAAGGAGGAACACCATGGAACCCACCGCTGACATTCCCAGCTGGATGGATGATCCCGCCGTCCAGAACATTCCGCCGGAGAAGCTTGCTTTTCTGTCACAGCTCTACCGGCAGGGGCAGGGAAAATCCCAGAAAGAAATGATGACCTTTCTCATGCCCATGATGGCCCAGGCCAGACAAAAGGGCCTGACCTTTACTCCCCAGGAACTGCAGATTGCTGTGGCAGCCATCCGCAGAGCCAGCACCCCCGAGGAGCTGCGCCAGATCGACCAGATAATGGATAAGGCCAAAAAAGCAAACTGATCTGCGCGAAAGGAAAAAATAGAACAGAGTGTGCGCTGGGGCGCACAGGATTATGGTATAATGATTCTGCCCTGCAAAAACCCCGCTCTCCTATCAGGACAGCGGGGTTTGCTATTTCAGTTTTGTGAAAGCTTTACGGCTTAACCACGATATTCACCAATCTGCCGGGTACATAGATTTCCTTGACGATGGTGCCCGTCAGCTTGTCGCCCAGCAGCTCCTTGGCGCTGGCAATGACCTGCTCCTTCTCCAGATCCTTGGGGATGGAGAAAGTACCTCTCATCTTTCCGTTGATCTGCATAGCCACTTCCACCGTCGCCTCGATGGTCTTGGCCTCCTCATACTCCGGCCAGCTGGTCTGGTAGATCCTGCCCTCAAAGCCGCAGATCTGCCACAGTTCCTCCGTAATATGAGGCGCCACAGGATTCAGCAGGGTCAGCAGGGTCTTATATTCCCCTCTGGTCACTGCATTGTTCTTGTTCATCTCATTGATCAATGCCATCATGGCAGCAATGGCCGTATTATACTTCAGATTCTCATAGTCGCCGCTGACCTTCTTGATGGTCTGGTGCATCTTGGTCTCCAGCTCAGCGCTGTAACCATCGCCGTCCACCAGGATATCCTGCAGTTTCCAGACTCTCTCCAGAAATCTGCGGCAGCCCTTTACACCCTCCTCGCTCCAGCAGGCGGACAGATCAAAGGCTCCGATAAACATCTCATAGGTACGCAGAGTATCTGCGCCGTATTCCTCCACAATCTCATCGGGGTTCACCACATTGCCCAGGGACTTGGACATCTTTACCACCGGATGCTCCGCCATATCCCCGTATTTCTCCACCAATGCAGCTCTGGCAGCTTTCTCGCTGCCGTACTCTTCCAGCAGACGCTGCTGTTCCTCCGGAGTCTGGTTTACAAAGCTGTGGGGATTCAATCCCAGAATCATGCCATGGCTGGTTCTCTTCTGGTAAGGCTCCGGACAGGGCACCACGCCCTGGTCATACAGGAACTTATGCCAGAAACGGGAGTACAGCAGATGCAGCGTCGTATGCTCCATCCCGCCGTTGTACCAGTCCACAGGCATCCAGTAATCCAGTGCTTCCTTGCTGGCCAGCGCCTCCTTGTTATGGGGATCTATATACCGCAGGAAATACCAGGAGGAACCTGCCCACTGGGGCATGGTATCCGTCTCCCTCTGGGCGGGGCCTCCACAGCAGGGACAGGTGGTATTGACCCAATCGGTCATAGCCGCCAACGGGGACTCGCCGTTGTCTGTGGGCTCATAGGATTCCACCTCCGGCAGGGTCAGCGGCAGTTCGCTCTCATCCAGCGGCACATAACCGCATTTTTCACATTTTACAATGGGGATGGGCTCTCCCCAGTAACGCTGTCTGGAGAACACCCAGTCGCGCAGCTTGAAATTGGTCTTGCTGGTGCCGATGCCCTTCTCCTCCAGAAAAGCAATAATTTTCTCCTTTGCCTCCGCCACGGACAGGCCGTTTAAAAACTCGGAATTTACCAATGTGCCTGTGGCAACATCCGTAAACACCTGCTCCTGCACGGACACGGGACTTCCGGCCACCACTTCAATAATCGGCAGGCCGAATTTTTTCGCAAAATCCCAGTCTCTCTCGTCATGAGCCGGCACGGCCATAATCGCACCGGTACCATAGGTCATCAGCACATAATCCGAGATCCAGATCGGAATCTCCTTGCCGTTCACCGGATTCGTTGCCGTCAAACCCTGGATCTGTACGCCGGTCTTATCCTTTGCCAGCTCCGTCCGCTCAAAATCGGACTTCCGGGCTGCCTGCTCCCGATAAGCCGCCAGTTCCTCATAGTTGCCGATCTCATCCTTATACTTCTCAATCATAGGATGTTCGGGAGAGACTACCATATAGGTAGCGCCGAACAGCGTATCCGGTCTGGTGGTATAGATGCGCAGCTTATCCTCCTTGCCGGTGATGGAAAAATCCACCTCAGCGCCCTGGCTCTTACCGATCCAGTTCTTCTGGGATACCTTTACCCGCTCAATATAATCCACCGTATCCAGATCCTGAATCAGCTTATCCGCATACTCGGTGATCTTCAGCATCCACTGGCTCTTAACCTTGCGCACCACCGGACTGCCGCAGCGCTCACATACACCGTTTACCACTTCCTCGTTGGCCAGACCCACCTTACAGGAGGTACACCAGTTGATCGGCATCTCGGACTTGTAAGCCAGTCCCGCCTTGAACAGCTTTAAAAAGATCCACTGGGTCCACTTGTAGTATTCCTCATCCGTGGTATTGATCTCTCTGTCCCAGTCAAAGGAATAGCCCAGTGAATGAAGCTGCTCCTTAAAGCGTGCCACATTTTTCTTCGTCACGATCCTGGGATGGATGTGATTTTTGATCGCATAGTTCTCCGTGGGCAGGCCAAAGGCGTCCCAGCCCATGGGATACAGAACATTATATCCCTGCATCCGTCGTTTCCGGGCAACAATGTCCAGCGCGGTGTAAGGTCTGGGATGTCCCACATGCAGTCCAGCTCCAGACGGATACGGAAACTCTACCAATGCATAATATTTCGGTTTGGAATAATCCTCGGAGACCTTGAACGCCTGTTCCTCATCCCAGATCCTCTGCCATTTCGGTTCCACCTCGTGGTGGTTATACGGTGCTGCCATATTTTTTTCCTTTCCATGCATGTCACAGGTCTTACCTGCAATATGCACTAATACGTATTACTCCTCACTTGCATTTTCTTCATTTACCTGGCTCATTTTATTCCGATTCCTGCGGGATGTCAAGTATTTTATCGCTGCTCTGCTTCGTAAGTATGAAAGCGGCGATCTCATTTTTCAGGCCATCCATATTGCTGCTCAATGCATCCGAGGTCTGATCCAGCTGGTCTGCGCCGTTCAGCAGACGCTCTGCCATATCATGCACCAGCATCGCACTGCTTGCCGTCTCTTCAATGATCGCAGAGATATTCTCCACCGCCTCCAGGGTATCATTCCGCTCTGCATCTGCAGATTCCGTACCCACTGCGATATTTCGCAGCTCTGTCAGCAGTTCATTGATCTCCTCACTCATGCTGCCGAATACTTCAATCACCTGCCGTACCGCATTCTCCTGGATCTGGACCATATCCCGGGCATAACCGGCATCTTCTACCGTCTGTTCTGTACACTTGGAGATATTGCCTACCTTGCCTTTGATCTCCTCCGCTGCCTGCCGGGAATCATCCGCCAGTTTCCGGATCTCCGCTGCCACCACGGCAAAGCCTCTGCCTGCCTCTCCCGCTCTGGCCGCCTCTATGGACGCATTCAGGGAAAGCAGATTGGTCTGCTTGGATATACTGCTGATGGTTTCCACAAATTCATTGATGGTCTCGGACTCCGTCTTCAGCTGTCCGATGCTGTCCCCCACCTTTTGGGTGATCCGGGAGGTCTCCCGGGCTTTATCCTCCAGCACGTCCACGATTTCCGTGCCTTGAGTGATCATCTTCTCCGTTCGGTCCACCAGTGTCTGGGTATACTCCACACGTCCCCGAACTTCCTTGATCTTCTCCGACAGGTTGTTGGTTTTGGTGACACATTCCTGGGCATGCTCCGCCTGCTTGTTCATGCCGATGTTGATCTCATCAATCGCATGGGTAATGTCCTGGGAGCAATGATTAATCTCCTCGGATACATTATTGACATCCGCAGCGGAATGCTCCAGCATCTCCACTGTGCCGTTCATTCTCAGTACCAGATTCCTGTTATTCTGAATCATATGGGTAGCCACCTGGGCCAGATCCTGAAACTCATCCTTACCGTGGGCTATGACCTCCGTGGTCAGATCCCCCTCCGCCACCTGATTGAAGCGTCTTGAAATCAGCCTCATATTGCGCTGGATGCCAAATGTGATGTAAAAGCATACAAGTCCTGCAATCAGACAGGCGATAAGCAGGCTCACTATGGTGATACTCTTGATCTTCTGTGCCTGTCCGGTGATCACACTGTACGGAACCAGCGCACAAAAGGTGACATTTGCCCCTTCCTCACTCTTAACATAAATATAGAGATAGCTCTTGCCCTGGAGGTAAACATTTTCCGCACCGCTGCTCTCTTTTCCCGCCATACTCTCCTGATAGAAATCGGTACCCGCAAACACATTTTCGCCCTCATTAAGGCTGCTTTCTGTCCCCTCCTTCAGGTTTTCATAGATCAATTCCGTTCCTGCAGTTGTCACAAATCCACAGATACTGCCGGTTCCGAAATCAATAGCCTGCAGTCTGTCATAAAGTGCCTGGCGACTGATATCAAAAACGATATAAGCACCCTTTTTATCGGTGGGAATCTGATATACCACAAAGGTCTCCTCGGGTTTCAGCTTGTAGACGGCGTCCAGTGCTTCGTGTCCCTCCGTCCACTGCGGTACGGTCTTGCCGTCCGCAGAATCCTCCAGCGCCTCCGCAAGGTAGGTCTCCAGAATACCGTCAGGCCGCTCCACCGTAGCGGTACTGATCATGGAGATCCCCTGTTTGGTCACAATATGTATATTATTGATCATGGCATTCATATGCTGCAGCGCTGCCAGAGCATTCCGTGTATCCGTCATATAATTTGCCTTGGATATGGCATCCTTCTCCATCATCCCCAGCGAAAAGCTTTCCAGATCCCCGTTCACCATATACTGCATGGCCTCTCCCTTGATAAAGGAAAGGCTGACATCAATATAATCCATAGCCATCTCCGACGCCAGTGTACTGGAATCCCTGAATTTATCGGACAAACCACTGGCCGCCGCATTATAGGCGATCACGCCCACCATAATCACAAACAGAATCGGCACCAGAAATCCTGCAAAGATCTTATTACGCAGGCTGAAAAACTTTCTGCCCCTTGACATTCCCTCCGGTATCCCTTTTCTGCTCTCTGCTGCCAGCTTTCCTTTCTGTAAAAGGGCCCGGAGCTTTTCTTTCCCGGACTTTTTCTTCTTCACTGGCTTTTCCGTCCCCTGCCCTGTCTCTACGGCAGCGCTCTGTACGGAAATATTCTCTTCCGCAATCGTCTGTTCACCCATCTGTTACGCTCCTATAGTTCTTTGTAGTAAACTCTGCATCTTGAAATCAGGGGACCGCCCCAATAAGGAACTGTCCCCTGACCCCATTGCCTACGCTTCTATATTATTCTCCGCTACCTTTGCTGCTCTGGCGGCCACTTCCTTTTCCTGTATGTCACTGGGCGCCTGCTCATAACGGGAAAATTCATAGCTGTACTCACCCTGTCCGCCGGTCATGGAACGCAGATCCGTACAGTAGCCATACAGGCTGCTCATGGGAATATCCGCTTCGATAATCTGTTTTCCCGTGGCTGTAGGATTCATGCCCAGCACACGGCCCCTTCTCTTGTTCAGATCGCCCATAATATCGCCGGTAAAGGAATCGGGCACCGTCACTTTCAGAGAAGCAATGGGCTCCAGCAGTACAGGGGAGGCTTCCATGAAGCCTTTCTTAAACGCCTGAATCGTTGCCATCTTGAAAGCCATCTCCGAGGAATCCACCGGATGATAGGAACCATCATACAGCACCGCTTTCACACCCACCACCGGATAAGCGGCCAATGGCCCTCTCTGCACACTTTCCTGCAGGCCCTTTTCCACTGCCGGGAAGAAATTCTTCGGCACGGCGCCGCCTACCACTTCCTGCTCGAATACATAAGGAGTCTCCAGGTCACCGGACGCAGAGAAGCGCATCTTTACATGACCGTACTGTCCATGTCCGCCGGACTGCTTTTTATGCTTTGCTTCCACATCGGAGGTCTTCCTGATGGTCTCCCGATAAGCTACCTTGGGCTTGGAGAGCTCGATCTCCACCTTATATTCATTCAGCAGGCGGCTGGCAATAATCTCCAGATGCTGATCCCCCATACCATACAGCAGCAGCTGACGGTTCTCCGCATCATTGACCGCCCGGATAGTCTGGTCCTCATGAGTGATCTTCTGCAAGGCCTGAGAAATCTTATCAATATCCGCCTTGTTTTTCGCCTTATACCGCATATAGGTATAGGGTGTGGAGATCTCCCACTTGCCGAATTTGATTGTAGTATTTTTGGTGGAAAGGCTGTCGCCGGTACGTGCCGCCGTCAGCTTTGCCAGGGCGCCGATATCCCCGGCATGAAGTTCCTTGACCTCCAGGGGTCTGTTGCCCTGCAGTATGTACAGCTTACCCACCTTTTCCTCGATGTCTTTATCCACATTGTAGATCATATCGTCAGTCTTCAGCACGCCGGAATTTACCTTAATCAGGGAGTACTTGCCGATAAAGGGATCTACGATGGTCTTCCAGATATAGGCTGACTTTGCCTTGGCAAAATCATAATCTGCATGATAGATCTCCCCTGTCTTCATATTGATGCCGGCCACCTCCCGGTTTTCCGGACTGGGCATGTACTTAATGATATCATCCAACAGCGTATAGATACCTTGACAAAGCGTGTTGGAACCCATGGTCATGGGCACGATACTGCCGTCACATACATTGGTACGCAGGGCGGCACGGATCTCCGCCTCGGAAAAGGTCTCGCCGCCGAAATACCGCTCCATAAATTCCTCACTGGTTTCTGCCACAGCCTCCATAAGAGTATCCCGGCAGATCTGCAGGTTGGACTTATTGTACTCCGGCACCTCGCAGGGAATGACTTCCTTTCCCTTCCAGCGGTTGCCGGTTTCGGTAATCACATTGATATACCCTACAAATTTCTCATTCTCTCGGATGGGCAGATGAAAAGGCGCCAGCTTTTTGCCAAACAGGCTGGTCATATCCTCAACCACCTGACGGAAGGACGCATTGTCCACATCCATATTGGACACATAGATGAATCTGGGCAGCTTATACTTCTCGCACAGTTCCCATGCCTTCAAAGTCCCTACCTCGACGCCGGCCTTGCCGTTGACCACAATAATCGCTGCGCCGGCTGCGCTCAGGGCTTCCTCCACCTCGCCCACAAAGTCAAAATATCCCGGCGTATCCAGAATATTGATCTTATATCCCTCCCACTCAATAGGGATCACGGAGGTACTGATGGAAAACTGTCTCTTCTGTTCCTCTTTGCCATAATCACTGATCGTATTGCCATCGGTTACTTTACCCATTCTGGAAGTAATGCCGGACAAATAAGCCATTGCCTCCACCAGACTGGTCTTTCCGCTGCCGCCATGACCTAATAAACATACATTACGAATTTTGTCAGTTGTGTAAACATTCATAAGCTTTCCTCCAATTATGATGTGATTTGGGCATTATGCCGGAGCAAAATTTCGGATAATCTGACTCCCATGCGTATATATTACTAAATTTTATGGATATTTACAAGTGCTTTTATTGTTTTTGTACAAGCTTTCTGATTTCCTTCTCCACTTGCTTTTCGTGCTTTAACGTGGTATAGTGTCGGTAGTAAAATAGCGGTCATGCCGGGCATTGGCGCCGGATACACGACAGCGAAACCAACAATAAGGAGGAGATCACCATGTCACAGCTGCATATCGGCTTTATCGGACTGGGGCTGATCGGCGGCTCTATCGCCAAGGCCCTGAGAAAAAGCAGACCAGCGGTATTCATCACCGCATATGACATCAATACTGTCTCTCTGTCCGCCGCCCTGCAGGAGGGCGTCATCAATGCGGCGGCGGAGCAGATTGATGAGCGCTTTACAGACTGCAGTTATCTCTTTTTATGCGCCCCGGTGCAGAAAAATGATGCCAATCTTGAAGCCGTAAAAAGAATTCTGTCCCCGGACTGCATTCTGACCGATGTGGGCAGCGTTAAAACCGATATCCACAGGCATATTGCAGAGATGGGCCTGGAGGGACAGTTCATCGGCGGACATCCCATGGCGGGCAGCGAACGCTTCGGCTATACCAACTCAAAGGCAAAGCTGCTGGAAAACGCCTACTATATCCTGACCCCCACCGAACAGACCGATCCGAAACGTCTGGAAAATTATCGGGCCCTGGTACAGGACATGGGCGCCATCCCCCTGGTGCTGGACTACCGGCGGCACGATTATGTTACGGCGGGCATCAGCCATCTGCCCCATGTGATTGCCGCCTCCCTGGTGAATCTGGTCAGGGATTCCGACAGCGAAGACGGCATCATGAAGCTGGTAGCTGCAGGCGGCTTTAAGGATATCACCCGGATTGCCTCCTCTTCCGCTGCCATGTGGCAGCAGATCTGTCTGACCAACACGGAAAATATTTCCGCCCTGCTGGGCAGCTATATTGATTCGCTGACACAGATCAAGAACCAGCTGGATCACCGTCAGGGCGAAGCGCTGTACCAGCTCTTTGACAGTGCCAGGATCTATCGGGACTCCTTTATCAACGTCTCCAGCGGCCCCATCAAGCGGGTGTATTCCATCAATATCGATATTGATGACCGGCCGGGTATGCTGGCCCAGGTAGCTACCACTCTGGCTTTTAATCAGATCAATATTAAAAATATCGGCATTGTCCATAATCGGGAATTTGAAGAAGGGGTACTGCAGATTGAATTCTATGATGAAGCATCCCTGGAAGCTGCCAGGGAACTGCTGTCCACCCCGCAGTTTGTGATCCATGAAAAAAAGCTGTAGACCCTTGCCTGCAGCTTTTCCTTTACTATCCTGAATTTCTGTTTAGCATTTCGTTTCATTGAAGCTTTCATATACGCTGATACGGGATGCGTCCAGCTCCGACATGCCCACAAAGACGGCGCCGTAGTGAAAACCACCCTGTGCCCTCAGTTCAATTCTCACAATCTGCAGGAATACATGGATCACTTCCTTTGTCCAGATCGTCAGATGGCACTCATACACCGCACCGATATCCAGCTTGTCCTCACAGGAAAAGCCCACGCCGGTACGGGACACATCCGCAATATCTATTACCACTGCCCGCTCCTCTGCACAGTCCAGCCGCTTTACTATCAGTTTTGCTTCCAGATCCATCCTTTTGTGTTTCCTGCGTTCTTTCATAGGGTACCTCCATGCCGCCTGTGTTCATCACTTTTACCAAGATTTTACATGATTCCCTGTGTTTTGTCAATTCCATCATGGACAAACATGGCATCTCCAAAACTAAAAAAACGATATTTTTCCCGGATAGCCTCCTCATAGGCGGCCAGCACCTGCTCCCGGCCGGCCAGAGCGCTGACCAGCATCACTAGGGTGGACTCCGGCAGATGGAAATTGGTAATCAGGCAGTCCAACACCTTAAAACGGTAACCCGGATAGATAAAAATCTCCGTGTTGCCGCAGCCCGGCTGTACCCTTCCGCTTTCATCCGCAGCGCTCTCCAGCGTGCGGCAGCTGGTGGTCCCCACACAGATCACCCGTCCCCCGGCGGCCTTGACGGCATTAATCTGAGCCGCCGCCTCTTCACTGACCTGGTAATATTCCGAATGCATATGGTGCTCCAGCACATTTTCCTCCTTTACCGGCCGGAATGTGCCAAGCCCCACATGCAGCGTCACATAGACAAGCTTTACGCCCATCTCCTCAATCCGGGACAGCAGTTCCTTTGTAAAATGCAGTCCTGCCGTGGGCGCCGCCGCTGAGCCCTCAAACCGGGCATAGACTGTCTGATAGCGGTTCTTATCCTGCAGCTTATGGGTAATATAAGGGGGCAGGGGCATCTCTCCCAGCCGGTCCAGCACTTCCTCCCAGATTCCTTCATAGGTAAACCGGATCAGGCGGTTGCCCTCCTCCACGGTCTCCAGCACCTCCGCCCCAAGCAGCCCGCCGCCGAACACCAGACGGGTGCCGGGCCTGCATTTTTTGCCGGGCTTTACCAGGGTCTCCCACACATCCCCCTCCCGGCGTTTCAGCAGCAGCACCTCCACATGGGCGCCGGTGCCCTCCCGCTCTCCCAGCAGGCGAGCGGGAATTACCTTGGTGTTGTTCAGCACCAGGCAGTCCCCGGGCCGCAGATAATCGGTAATATTGCGAAAAATTTCATGCTGTACCTGCCCCGTGGTTTTATCCAGCAGCAGGAGCCTGGAGGAGGAACGATCCTCCAGCGGATCCTGCGCAATCAGTTCCTGGGGCAGATCAAAATAAAAATCCGATTTTTTCAGCTCCATACTCTTCTCCATGCCCTTTTCAGATACTCACATTCTCCGCAAAAGCTTTATAGCCTTTGTAGGCCTCATAGATATCCGCCTTGCTGGCGGCTTCCCAGGGCGCATGCATGTTCAGCACCGGCACGCCGCTGTCGATCACATTCATGCAGATTCTGCTTAACGTCCAATTGGGGACTGTCGATATGGGCCCCCAGAATATTTATGCCCTCCGTGAAAGGTTTTCTGCCGATACGGAACATGGCAATGGATTTATGCATCCATACGCTGTACACCTTGTCCCCTGTTACTATTTACAGCCGATTTGGACAGATACACAGATTCGTCGAGTTTGCTCGTAAGAAGCTGTATATCTGTTCCAAATCTGACTGCGAAGCAGGAACCTCCACCCAATGAGCAAAACACAGCTGCGAAGCAGACGTAATAGCTGCGCAGCAGCGGGTTTCGCGAATGCAGTGTGGAGGGGCTGTAAATAGTAACTGTCCCCTTTTTCAGCGTTTCCCCTGCCTTGATCAGCGTCCCCAGCTCCCGGTAGCCTTCCTTCTCGATGGTATTGACGATGGTATCGATGCACTCCCGCTCCGTCTTGCCGTTATCCAGAAATTCCCGGCACTCCCTGCAGAGCTTCTCCCGCTTTTTTCAGATGCTTGTCCTCATAGGTCTCCCATGCACATTTTTTCAACATAAACTCATTTCCTTCTTTTTTCTGAGAATTATTTGTGCAGAACCACCATACTCCGGGCATTTCTGCCCGGAGCGTCTGCCACACTTATCTGATATTATACTAGCTTCTCAAATCAATATCCAGCTGATTTTTCAGATTCTTCAAAATCTTCTTTACAAAACGATCCACGGAATCCGGCTCAAAGGCCTCCTCATGGGGCATAAACTCCACCGTGAAAGCCATGCTCTTTTTGCCCTCTGCGATCTGACCGCCCTCATAGACATCAAACAGCCTGATATTCCTGATATAATTGCAGGACCTGCGCATCACTTCTTCCACCTGTCCGCAGGTCACCGCCTTGTCCATCACCAGCGCCAGATCCCGGCTCTCCTCGGGAAACTTCGACAGCGGCGTAAAGCTTGCCTCCCTGTCATAAGCCTCGGACAGCTTCTGCAGGTCGATCTCCATCACATAGGCGTCGCTGCGCAGATCCAGCTGCTCCGCCACCTCATAGGCCACCTTGCCCAGATAGCCCACCTCCGTACCTTCAAAGAAGATTCCGGCAGCCTGATAGGGATGCAGGTAGGGCTTATTTACCGGCGCATAGGTAAACTGGATAAACAGAGTGTCCGCCACCCGCTCCGCCATGCCTTTCAGCGTGAAAAAGCTCTCTTTCCCGCCGAAAGTACCAACGCACAGGGTTGCCCTTTCCTCGGGATAGTCGGTAAGGGGCAGGGACTTAGGCACAAATACCTTGGCAATCTCGTAGAGTCTGCCTTCCAGATTGCCCTTCTTCTGGTTGCGGGAAATGGCATTTAACATGGAAGATACCAGTGTGGTTCGCATCAGGGACAGCTCCTCGTTAATCGGATTCAGCAGGCGGATGGCCCGACGCTGGGGTGCGTCCTGGGGCAGCCGCAGCAGATCCAGATCCGAAGGGGAGAAAAAGCTGTAATGGATACACTCATAAGCGCCCATACTACACAGCGCCCTCTTCAGCTTCATCTCCTTTTTCATATTCCGGGGCACTTCGCCCATGGTCACCCGGGCATCCGGCATAAAGGTGGGAACCACATGGTCATAGCCGTACATGCGGATCACTTCCTCCGCCACATCCGGGTAGGAATCCATATCCTCACGATAAGCGGGCACCTGCAGCGTCAGCTCGTCCCCGTCGATCACCGGTGCAAAATCCAGATTCTTCATGATCCGCAGGATCTCCTCTTTGGGCACCCGGATCCCCAGCACATCCTCCACCTTCTTTATGCTGACCTTCATCTCTCTGGGCAGAATGCTGTTGCCGGTATTGACATCCACATGGGTGGAGGATACCTTGCCGCAGCCCAGCTCCTCGATGAGATGCAGGGCACGCTCCATGGCGTGCACCGTGGAAAATTCGTCTACGCCCTTCTCATACTTGGCGCTGGCATCAGTGCGTTTGCCCAGAGCACGGGAGGTCTTGCGGATATTGTCACGGGCAAACTTGGCAGATTCGAACATGACCTCCGTGGTGGTATCCCGGATCTCGGAATTGAGGCCGCCCATAACACCGGCCAGAGCCACGGGCTTTACGCCGTCGCAGATCACCAGGTTGCCCGGATTCAGGGTATATTCCTGATTGTCCAGCGTGGTAATCTTCTCGTCTTCTTCGGCCCGGCGCACCCTGATGGCATTTCCCTCCAGATAGTCACAGTCAAAGGCATGCATGGGCTGTCCCATCTCCAGCATTACATAATTGGTGATGTCCACAATATTGGAGATGGCGTCCTGGCCGATCAGCGCCAGTCTGCGCTTCATCCACAGGGGGGATTCCCCGATCTTCACATCATAGACATAATGTCCGATATATCGGGGACACAGATCCCGGGCATCCACCGTCACGGTGAAGCCGTCCTTTTTCACGTCAGTTTCGGTATAGTCCAGAGCGGGCATATGGAATTCCTGATCCAGCACAGCCGCTACTTCTCTGGCAATTCCCACGATACTCTGGCAGTCCGGCCGGTTGGCGGTAATGGAGATATCAAAGATCCAGTCGTCCAGCCCCAGGATAGGCTTTACATCCGCACCCGGCTCCGCATCCTCCGGCAGCACCAGCAGACCGTTGTAGCCCGCACCGGGGAACATGTTCTCACTGACTCCCAGCTCGGTGCCGGAGCAGAGCATTCCCTCGGACTCATACCCCCGGAGCTTGCCCTTTTTGATGGTCATGGTGCCCTCCACCGTCTTATGATCCTTCGCCGTCATGTACACGGTAGCGCCCACCAGCGCCACGGGATATTTTCCGCCTGCCTGCACATTGTCCGCACCGCAGCAAATCTGGAAGGTGCCGTGGCTGCCCGCATTGACCCGGCAGACATGCAGATGCGTCTCCGGGATGGGCTCACAGGTCTCCACCAGGCCGACCACCACGCCGCTGATAGCCTCGCCCACTTCATGCAGCTCTTCCACCTCGAAACCGCAGGAGAACAGCTTCTCCTCCAGCACCTGGGGTGTTACTTCTATATTTACATAATCTTTTAACCAACTCAAAGGTACTAACATATAATATCCCTCCTATTCTCAAACATTAGTTGTCGTTAATCTGCTCCAGCACCCGCAGATCGGACTCAAACAGCAGCTTGATATTGTTGATACCGTACTTCAGCATGGCTGTACGCTCCAGACCGACGCCGAAAGCCAGTCCGCTGTATTTTTCCGAATCAATGCCGCAGTTCTCCAGCACCTTTTTATTTACGATTCCTGCCCCCAGGATCTCGATCCAGCCGGTACCCTTGCAGAGCTTGCAGCCCTTGCCGCCGCAGGCAAAGCAGCTCACATCCACCTCCACGGAAGGCTCTGTGAACGGGAAATAGGAGGGACGCAGCCGGGTGGTGGTCGCCTCGCCGTAGGTCTTCCTGACAAACATATCCAGCATACCCTTCAGGTCGCACAGTGTGATCTTCTCATCCACTACCAGGCCTTCCATCTGATGGAACATGGGGGAATGCGTAGCGTCGTCGTCCGAGCGGAACACCTTGCCGGGAGCGGCGACCATCTTGATCGGAGGCTTCTTCTTCTCCATGGTATGGATCTGTGCAGCGCTGGTCTGGGTCGCCAGCAGAAACTCCGGCGACAGATAGAAGGTATCCTGCATGTCCCGGGCCGGATGATCCTTGGGCGTGTTCAGGGCCGTGAAATTATAGTAATCGTTCTCAATCTCCTTGGTCTCCACCACCTCAAAGCCCATACCCGTAAATACATCGATCAGCTCATTGCGGATCTGGGTGATGGGATGCAGATTTCCTGTGCTCACGCCCTCTGCCGGCATGGTCACATCGATCTTCTCCGATTCATACCGCCTCTGCAGCTCCTTGGCTTTCATCATCTCATCCAGCTCCGTAAAACGCTGCTGCGCCCACTCCTTCAACTCATTGACGTTTTTGCCGAACCCTGCACGCTCCTCGGGTGCGATGCTCTTCATCTCCTTCATCAGCTGGCCGATCTTGCCGGTCTTGGAATCCAGGAACTGCTTGCGCAGTTCAAAGGCTGCCGCTCTTGACTGTGCACGTTTCTCAATACCGTCCAGGATCTCCTGTCTGATACTCTCTAATCTGTCATTCATGACCATATCCTCCATTCCTTTTTTGGTCGCTGTTCAGAGTAATGCCGCACAGGCAGAAAGCAGCGCCCCGTGGGGCGTTCGGCAATGGGCTCTGAACAGCAGCAAAAAAATCCCATGCACAGCTTCCTATGCATGGGACGAAATATTTTCCGCGGTACCACCCAAATTTCCCTGGAAAAAAGGGACTCTCTGATGCGCTTAACGTGCGCTCTCCGGCCAAAGCTACTGATCCTCTGCCTTCCGGCAGGGCTTCACTCCGGCAGCTCCGGTGGGAAATTCGTGCTATCATCTGAACGCAAGGAAGCTTGCAGCCGGTGACTCCCTCTCTCTGTGCGAAAATGACGCTCTACTGTACACCTTCAACGCTTTTCTGTCTTTCATGGTGACTATTTTAGAGTCTTCTCCTGAAAATGTCAAGTTTTTTTTCCTGCGTTTTACTCCTCCAGGCTTTCCAGCTGCCTTCCCCGCCGATCCAGCAGC
>CAZFYD010000031.1:8100-21713 GCA_964523315.1 uncultured Acetatifactor sp. | reverse complement strand
TATATTGCAGTTGATCTGAAATCCTTTTACGCCTCCGTGGAATGTGTGGAGCGGCAGTTGGATCCGCTGACTACCCATCTGGTGGTGGCGGATGCAGCCAGGACGGAAAAAACCATATGTCTTGCCGTAACTCCGTCCCTGAAAGCCTACGGCATCCCCGGCAGAGCCCGGCTGTTTGAGGTAGTGCAGCGGGTAAAGGAAGTAAACCGGGAGAGACGGAGCAAGGCGCCGGGCAGACATTTTATCGGTTCCTCCTATGATGCACCGGAGCTGGAGACGCATCCTGAGCTGGAGCTCGCCTATATCATAGCGCCGCCCCGGATGGCTTTTTATATGGAATACAGTACCCGCATCTATGAAATCTACTTAAAATATGTGGCGCCGGAGGATATTCATGCCTACTCCATCGATGAGGTTTTTATGGATGTGACCCATTATCTGCAGACCTACCGCATGACAGCGAGGGAACTGGCAGCCAGGATCCTGCAGGAGGTGCTGGAGACCACGGGGATCACAGCCACGGCGGGCATCGGCACCAATCTGTATCTGTGCAAGGTAGCCATGGATATCGTGGCAAAGCATGCTGTGCCGGATCAAAACGGCGTCCGCATCGGGGAACTGGATGAGATGAGCTACCGGCGGCTTCTGTGGGAGCACCGGCCGCTGACGGACTTCTGGCGGGTGGGGCACGGCTATCAGAAACGGTTGGAGGAGGCAGGCCTTTTCACCATGGGGGATATCGCCCGGTGCTCCCTGGGCGGGAACGGAGATTATCATAATGAAGAGCTTCTGTACCAGCTCTTTGGCATCAATGCCGAACTGCTGATCGACCACGCATGGGGGTGGGAGCCGGTTACCATGGAGCAGATCAAGGCCTATAAACCGGAAACCAGCAGCATCAGCTCCGGCCAGGTACTCCAGCGCCCCTATGATTTCGCAGGAGGAAAGCTGATCGTCCGGGAGATGACGGAGCTGCTGGTGCTGGAGTTGGTGGAAAAAAGGCTGGTGACGGATCAGATGGTACTCACCATAGGCTATGATATTGAGAATATAGCGGATTCCGGGATGGGCGAAGGCTATAGGGGAGAGATGACCACGGACCGGTACGGAAGAAAAATCCCCAAGCATGCGCATGGAACGGTCAACCTGGAGGGCAGTACCTCCTCCACCCGGAAAATCACGGATGCGGTCATGGAGTTGTATGACCGTATCGTGGATCCCCGGCTGTCTGTGCGCCGGGTAACGTTAGCAGCAAATCATCTGACAGATGAGGAAGAGGAAAAGGGAGCCTGCCGGTTTGAACAGCTGGATCTGTTTACGGATTATGAGGCGCTGCAGCGGGAGAGGGAGGCCGAGGAGACCCGGCTTGCCAAAGAGAGAAAGCTGCAGGAGGCGATGCTGGCCGTGAAGAAAAAGTATGGAAAAAATGCTATATTAAAAGGGACAAATCTGCAGGAGGGCGCAACGACTATGGAGCGCAACCGCCAGATCGGAGGGCATAAGGCTTGAAGAGTGAAGAACGGAACCGTTATGAGGATATTATCAATCTGCCCCATCATGTGTCTGTCAGACATCCGCAGATGCCGCTGGCTGACAGGGCGGCGCAGTTTGCCCCTTTTGCGGCTCTGAAAGGGTATGATACAGCAATCCGGGAGGCAGCAAGACTGTCAGGGCTCTCCGGGGAAGAGGGAGAGCAGACAGAATGGCCGGAGGATTCAGACCTTTAAACGGGAAGTATCTTCCATTACATATTTATAAAATCTTAAGTAATTTTTTCAAGAAAGTGCGGGATTTTGCCGGGAGAGTGTGTTACCATCTTTACAGAACACAGAAGGGAGAAGATTATGCGAAGACGGATCAGAACAGCAGCTGTCCTTTTTTTATGTATATTGAGTCTGTCTGCCGGTACGGGTAAAGGGGTGGCATATGCGGGGAACGAGTCCGCAGAGAATGCATTTTCCGGCGAGGTGGAAATGCTGAAGCAGGATGGCAGCAATTATGTCATGCAGGTGACGATGGAGAACAGCGGTGAGGATTTTACCGGAACCGTACAGGTGATTTTTGAAAACAGCGGTATGGGAAACGGAAACTGTGCTTATAATACAGAGATTACACTGCCGTCCCAGGGAAAAAAGCAGTACACCATTACCGTGCCCCAGAGGGCGGTGGAGACCGTGCGTGGCCGGTGCGCCCTGAATTTTCTGGACGGGAAGGGGAATCTGGTGCAGTCCATTACCCTGAAGAATGTGTTCGGCAATGCGCTGCAGGGGTTCCCCGTAGGGATTCTTTCCGACCATTATTCCGGGCTTACATACCTGGATGCGGGAGGAGAGGATTTTTCTGTCCAGAACCTGAGCTATCCGCTGAAGCTGGTGGAACTGGATGACAGCAGTCTCCGGGGATATCTGGACGGATTGTATTTTCTGATTATCGATCAGTTCAATGTGGCTTCCCTGAGTCAGGAAAATATTCAGGCAATTCAGGAATGGGTAGAAGACGGAGGCTGTCTGCTTATCGGCACAGGCGCCTACGGGGAACAGACGCTTTCGGGCTTTGACGAGTCTTTTCTGGATGTGGATGTGAGGAGTGTCAGTGAGCCGCCGTCAGAGAGCTTTCTGACAGTCAATGCCGAGAAATATGGCTATTATTACTACTATGATAGTGTGGATCTGACGCAGATTAAAGTGGCGGATCTGGATTACTACAAACTGCATAACTATTACGAAAGCTCCAATCATCCCTTTGTATGCAGTTCCATCGGGGACGGCGCAGCAGCGGTCTTTTTCTGCTCTCTGGGGGAGAAGGAGCTGCAGAAGCTGGAGAATTATATGATCCTCGACATGTACAGCGAAATTCTCTACGATTCCAACAGCTATCTGCTGGCGGATGATTGGTATACGGAACTGGAATATGACGGACAGAGGGCTCTTGCGTTTATTGACAGCCGGAATACGGATGTGGATTTCGGTTTTCTGAAGGTATTGATTGCGATCTATGTGGTTGTAGTGGGGCCTGTGCTGTATCTGATCCTGCGCAAATGCAAAAAGAGCGAATGGTATTGGATCGGCGTACCGGCGCTGGGGCTGGCATTTATTGCCGCCGTATTTTTCCTGGGAAACGGAGCGAAGTTAAATGAGACACGGGTGTATTCCGTTACAGCCCAGCGGGTGGACAGCAATCAGAAGGATACCTATTTTCTGGCGTACCATTCAGGGGTGAAGCCGTGGAAGGTGCATCTGGAAGACGGCTATGAGACGGCCGGCCCGGGATGGAGCGGCTACCGATACTATGGCGGCAGCGGCTCCGGCGTCATGGACTACTATTATATGGTGGGGATGGACAGTCAGGGCCTGTCCGTGGGCATCAAACCGGAAGAGAATTTTGAGAGTGCGTTTCTCTATGCAGGCGGGAAAACCGAGGCGAAAGGGAGCCTTAAGGCTGCAGACCTGATGCTGGACAGCAGTGCGGGCTATTACGAAGCCCTGGAGGGAAAAGTGACAAATGATACTTCCTATGATCTGCATTATATGGCAGTGTGGGCAGATTCCTGCATCATGGTCTTTTCAGATGTGAAAGCAGGGGAAACGCTGGATCTGAAGCAGGCAGACGCAGAGGGAAGATGCGTATATCAGGAGTCAACGGATACGTACGATAATATGCTCTACAGTATGGTGAATCTTTATGGTAATTCTTACGATCTCGGTTATGAGCAGGATGACATGGCGGCGCTTTTCATCGGTCTGGGCCTTGCAGATGACGCCAGACCGTCGGAGCAGAGTAATGTCATCATCGCAGGGGTGATCCGGGACTATGAAAAGACGGTTGCAGACAAGTGCAGTGAGACCTCCTATGGATGTCTTTATTCTTACGCAGAAATGGAGGGAGAACAGGATGCTGCAAATTGATCATCTGTATAAAAATTACGGGAAATTCCAGGCGGTCAACAATTTGACGCTCCACATCCCCCAGGGGGATCTGTTCGGCTTTGTGGGCCCCAACGGTGCGGGTAAGACCACTACGATCCGTATGGTGTGCGGACTGATGCTGCCCAGCGCAGGCAGGATTTTCATCAACGGCGTGGATGCGCTGACGCATCAGCGGGAGATCCGCAGACAGATCGGCTATGTGCCGGATTTCTTCGGCGTGTATGACAATCTGAAGGTAAAGGAATACATGGATTTCTACGGTTCCATGTACCGCATGAATTCCCGGGAGATCCAGCGGGTCGCCGATGATCTGCTGGAGCTGGTGAATCTCTCCGACAAAAAGGAGGTCTTTGTGGACACGCTGTCCCGGGGGATGAAACAGCGGCTCTGCGTAGCCAGGGCGCTGCTGCACAATCCGGCGCTGCTGGTGCTGGATGAGCCCAATTCCGGGCTGGATCCCCGGGCGAGAGTGGAGATGAAGGAGCTTCTGCTGAACCTGAAAAGTATGGGCAAGACCATAGTCATCAGTTCCCATATTCTGTCGGAGCTGTCCGAGATGTGCAACAGTATCGGCATCATGGATCATGGCAGACTGGTGGCGGCGGGACGCATTGAAGACGTCATGGAGAGTGTCTTCGGCAGCAATCAGCTGATTATCACGATGGATGAAGGGCGGGATACAGCCATACGTATTGCCCACGAATATACCAAGGTAAAGGTGGAGTCGGCGGGGGAGCATGAGATCCGGCTCTCCCATACCATGACCAGGCAGGAGATCGCCAGAATGATCGCCGTGATGATTGATAACGACGTGGTGGTGACAGGATTCCACAAGCAGGAGGGCAATCTGGAGACGCTGTTTATGCGGGTTACCGACAATGCGGAAGCCCGGGAGGGAGGAAAAGGATGATACGGCTGAATCCCATCGTAAAAAAGGATGTGCGGGTACAATCCCGCAGTATGAAGATTTGCTGGGGGGTATTTGCCTACGAACTGATACTGGCACTGGTCTTTTTTCTGGCTATGCTGATTATTCAGCAGGAGAACCTGTACTCTACAGGAAATATTTACAGCGCCCTGGTATGGCTTTATCCGGTGCTGGCCTTGACCCAGCTGGTGATCCTCGGCGTGGTGGTGCCGGTGCGGACCGCCTCTTCCATATCCGGGGAGAGAGAGCGGCAGACCTTTGATATTATGATGACCACCGGCATGACGCCCTTTTCGGTGATTCTGGGCAAGGTGATGACCGCTGTTGTGCAGAGTATGTTCTTTGTGGTGGCCAGCATGCCGATCATGGCGCTCTGCTTTGTCATCGGCGGGATGTCCTGGGGGTATCTGTTCCTGTTTCTCGGGGTTGCTCTGCTGGTATCGATATTTTCGGCCAGCATCGGGATCCTGTGCTCTTCCCTGTGCCGAAAGAGCATCAGTGCGGTGATTATGTCCTACGGCTTTTACCTGATCTTCTTTCTGGGTACTTTGCTGCCCTGCATTCTGTATGAGCTTCTGGCTAATAGCCTGAGCAATTCTGCCAGCGGTATGACCCGGCAGAGTATCCAGTGGGGCAGGGACACATATCTGTTTCTGCTGCTGAATCCGGCAGTGTATCTGGTGGAATTGTTCATACGGATCATGGCTCCGGAGGGGGAGTCCATGGTAAATTCCCTTGTCGGTATTTCAGGAACCTCACAGCAGGCAGGACTGGTCAGCCATGTGGCAGTGGGAAACAGATGGCTGATTCTCTCCACGATTTTGTTTCTGGCAGTCTCCATGCTGTTCCTGTTTCTGGCGTCTAAGCGTATCAATCCTATCAAAAAGGGTGCGGGAAAACGGGCGGCCAGGAGAATGCCTCAGCAGAAAGGATAGTATATGGATATCCGAAAATATCTGACAGATGAAATCAGAAAATGCAAGCGCAGAATGAATCTGGCAAAGCTTCTGGACTATGGGATCCTGTTTGCCGCAATGGGCGGCGTCCTGGGAATCGGCTGTGAGCTGGTTTCCCTGGCCCGGCCCTTTTACCATGCGCATCTGGCTGCCGGTCTGTGCTTTGCCGCCGGATTTCTGGCAGGGGTCGGCTATGCCGTGTACCGGCGGGCGGATATGAGGCAGGCCGCCGGGCGGCTGGACGGGTTCGGCCTGAAGGAACGGATGCTTACCGCTTATGAGTGGATGGACAGAACGGATGAAGAAGCTGAAAATGCGTTTGTGCGGCTGCAGAGACAGGATGCCTATGATTGTTACCGGCAGAACCGGGAGAAGATCAGGATCCCGATTTTTCCGGAGCGGCGGCATACTCTGGCTCTCCTTTTGTCTGCTGCCGTTGTGATCGGTCTGGGACTGGTTCCGTCCCCGGTGCGGGAGAGAGCAGAGCTTCTGCATCAGGTGCAGGAGCAGGCCCGGGAGGAGCAGGAGCAGCTGGAAGAGCTGCTGGAGGCTCTGGAGGGTGTGGATATGGACAGCCTGACCGAGGAGCAGCGGCAGGAGCTGCAGGAACTGACGGAGATGCTGCAGCGCTCCGGAGAGGAACTGGCAGGGGCGGACTCCTGGGAGAGTCTGGCTTCCGCCACGGAAAGGCTGGATTATAAGTATGAGCAGGCCGGGCAGAGCTTAGAGCAGCTTGCCGGGCAGCTGGAGGATCCGTCGGGTGCCGGGATCGCTGCGGCGGAGGCGATGGCCAGGGCAGCGGCAAATCAGGACGGGCCCCAGACAGCGTCTGCCGGGACTCCCAGCGCAGGCAATGGGAACGCAGGTGACGGACAGGAGCCTGCGGACTCTGGAGCAGGGAACGGCTCCGGAGAGGGGGACGGTTCTGGCAGCGGAAGCGGTTCCGGGGAAGGAAACAGTTCCGCTGGAGACGGTCAGGGAGACGGTCAGGGAGACGGCAGTGGCAGCGGTACCGGCGGAACAGGAGCCGGCCGGGGCACCGGAAGCAGCAATGCGGCCCATGACTATGTCAGCATTCCCAATGCGGTTGCCGATGATCCTTCCCTGACCGGGGAGAAGAACGGGGATCAGGATTCGGAGTATTACCGCCAGCAGAACGGTCTTGCCTGGGAGGGTGAGCATGTGGACTACAATACGGTGATCGGGGCGTATACGGACGATGCCTATGAGGGACTGACAAACGGCAGATACCCAAACGGCATGGAGTCTGTGATCCGGGATTATTTTGAAAAACTGAATCAGTAGATGGAGGAGCAGAATGTCAGAGATAGAGGTATATCAGCAGAAGATTGCAGAATGTGAACAGGAGATCGGCAGAGGGATTATCGGCCAGCGGGAGATTATCCGCCAGGTGATGCTGGCGCTGCTCTCTGGAGGAAACGTGCTTCTGGAGGGAATGCCGGGGCTGGGCAAGACCATGCTGGTGCGCACCGTCAGCCAGGTGCTCAGCCTGTCCTTCAAGCGGATTCAGTTCACACCGGATCTGATGCCCAGCGATGTGACGGGAACCAATATCATGGTAAAGGAAGAGGGAAAAAGCAGCTTCCGCTTTGAGAGAGGCCCGATTTTTGCCAATCTTGTGCTGGCGGACGAGATCAACCGTGCCACGCCCAAGACCCAATCCGCACTGCTGGAGGCCATGCAGGAGCATACGGTGACGGTGGGCAATGAGAGCCATCGGCTGGAGGAGCCTTTTCTGGTGCTGGCGACCCAGAACCCCATCGAGCAGGAGGGAACCTATCCCCTGCCGGAGGCACAGCTGGATCGCTTTATGTGCAAGATACTGGTAAAATTTCCCGACAAGGAGGAACTGCGGGGGATCGTGGAGCTTACGGAGGGGCAGGAGCCGCCCCGGATCCGCTGTGTCATGACGGGGGAGGAGCTGCTGCAGGCCCGCAGGCTGATTGCCCGGATGCCGCTGGCCGATGCCGTGCTGGACTATCTTTTGGAGCTGGTTATGGCCACCCATGAGGAGAATCCCCATATCCGGGAGGGGGCCAGTCCCCGGGCCGCCCAAGCCATGATCCGGGCCTCCAGAGCCAGAGCGTTTATGGAGGGACGGATGAACGTATCCTTTGAGGATGTGCAGAGCGTGGCCTATCCGGTGCTCCGCCATCGGCTCCTGCTCAGCTTTGACGCCATCTCGGAGGGGATCACAGAGGACGCCGTGATACGGCAGATTATCGAGTCAAAGGAAAAGAATCTGTATGCTTGACACAAAACTATTTGACAGCCTGTCCCGGCTGCAGCTTCAGATGTCCCATAAGAGCAGTCTGAACATGTCCGGCAGCCGCAAATCGGTGCAGAAGGGTATCTCGGCGGAATTTTCGGACTTTCGGGAATATATGCCGGGGGACGATCTGCGCCGGATGGACTGGAATGTGTATGCCCGGCTGGACAAGCTGTATATTCGGGAATATATGGAGGAGAAGGAGGCGGTGGTCTCCGTCCTCATCGATACCAGCGCTTCCATGGATTACGGGGAGAAGAGCAAGGCGGAGCTGGCGGTGGATCTGGCGGCGGTGGTGAGCTTTCTGGCCCTGAACAATATGGATCGACTGATACTCTACGATATGAAGGATATGAGCCGGGGACTTTCGGTGAGCGGCGGGAGAAACGCTTTTGCCAGGGTGGTACACTGGCTGGAAAAGCTTACTTTTTCCGGCGAGACCGATATGCTCAACGCAGCGAAAAAAATGCAGCTGCGGGGCCCCGGTGTGACGGTCATTATCAGCGATTTTCTGCATCCGGGTATGCTGGAGGAGCATCCAGCAGGGTACGGTTACGAGAAGCTGCTGCAGTATCTGGATTACTGTAAACAGCGTCCGGTGATCCTGCACACTTTGGCGGACGAGGAGCTTCACGTGGCGCTGGAAGGGGCGCTGAATCTGATTGATGCGGAGAACGGGTCAAAGCTGCGTCTGACCGTAGATGCTGCTGCCATTGACCGATATGAAAAAGAACGGAACCGTTTGACAGAACGTATGAAAAGAGGCTGCAGTGCCGGCAGGGGGGCGTATGTCCTCTGCGATACCGGGAAGGACAGGGGGCAGCTGATTTTTCAGGATTTAAGGGTGATTTATGATATTTGAGAGCTTATGGCCCCTGGTACTGCTTGCGGCAGTGCCGGTGGTGATTATTCTATATTTGCTGAAACCGAAAGGGAAGGATTATCGGATCTCCTCCAATCTGCTGTGGGACAGACTGCTTAAAAATCAGCAGTCCAGGACGTTTTTGGAGAAATTTATCCATAATATACTGATGTATCTGCAGCTCCTGATTCTGCTGCTGCTGATTCTGGCGCTGATGTCGCCCTATCTGCACAGACAGGGTGCGAGCCGGGAGAATGTGGTGTTGGTGCTGGATACCAGCGGCAGCATGCAGCATGATGCGGGTGAGGGCAGCATGCGCATCGAGGAGGCAATCCGTCAGGCCAGGGATCTCATTGCTGCCTCGGAGGATACGGCCTTTTCCGTAGTGACCAGCGACTGCAGGGGCGTGAACCTGCTGGCGGTGGGGGTAAAGGATAAGAGCAGCCTCTATACGGTGCTGGATCAGATTACCTGCTGCGACGGCCCCGGGGACCTGCAAAGCGCTGAGAGCGTGGTGGAGACGCTGCTGGGGGCGGATGAGGAAACGGAAGGGATGTCGGCGGAGGTGATCGTATTTACGGATGCCGGCGGTGCCGAAGAGGCCGGAAGCTATGCGGAGTATTTTGATGCCCGGATCCTGGTGCTGGGCGATGCCGTGAGCAATGTGGCCAATAACTTCCTGTCTTATTCGGATGTATCGGATGCTGCGGAGGTATCTCGGGAAGAAGCGCAGGAGCAGGGCCGGGCGGTGGTCTGCGCCTCCAGCCTGACAAATTACAGCGATGCGGATGCCCAGGTGGAGCTCAGCCTGTATGAGGGCGCAAAACTGCTGGAGATCCGGCAGCTGACTGTCGGCAGCGGGGAAACTTCCCTATGCTTTTTTCAAGAATTTAACTGGCAGGGGGAACCCCTGCGCAGTGAGCTCAGCTCCGTAAAATTCGAGGGGAGAAGTGATTCGGATTCTCTTGCCGCCGACAATGTGGCCTATGCCGTCCTCGATCAGGAGAGCGAGATGGATGCGGTTCTCATCGGGGAGGGAAATACGTATATTGAGAAGGCTTATCAGGCGGCAGCGGGAATGATCCTGACGAAGGTGAAGAGCGAGAGCCAGCTGCAGGACGGGATCCAGACTGTGCGGATCTATGATGCCGGATCAGAGGGGCTTTGGCAGGAGGAGGTCAGCGCTCTGGTGTTCGGCGGCAGCGGGGAGACGGGAACCGCAGAGCGGGTGCTGCTGACCGTTACCGATTGCGATCTGACCTCCGGGCTGTCCTCCTTTGCGATCGGCGTCAATGAGACAAAAGTGTATGAGGTCCCCCAGTGGGGAACTGGATTTTTGTGGGCCGGAGAGCAGTGCGCCGGATATTACGGGGAACACGACGGGGTAAAGACCATCGTCGTGGGATTTGATATCCGGGAATCGGATTTCCCGCTGAAAGCGGAATTCCCTGTATTTATGTCCAATGCCCTGCATTATCTGGGGGACACCTCGCTTCTGGCACAGCAGATCTATACGGCGGGCGATAGGGTGCTGTACCATCCCCAGGCAGAATTTGACGTGAACACGCTGACGGCTCAGACGGAGAAGGCAGGTCTCTATGAAGTACAGGCGGGAGAGCTGACCGAACAATATGTGGTGCGCTTTGACACCGCAGGAGAGTCGGACGGGCGGCTTACCGCAGAGGGAACCGTGCCGAACAACGAATACAGCAGCCGTCTGGTGAAAAAGCAGCTGAGAAATGTGCTGCTGGCGCTGATATTGGCGCTGCTGGCTGCAGAATGGGTATTATATGTGCGGCAGATGCGCCATTACAGCAAATTCTATCTGGCAGTGCGTCTGATCGGCGCAGCCATGATCCTGCTGGCCCTGCTGGGGGTGACGGTAAATATGCGCAGCGGTGTCAACACCACAGTGTTCCTGGTGGATCTGTCGGGCAGCAATGAGCAGAATCTTCCGGCCATGGAGGCTTATCTGGAGGATGTCCTGCAGGAGATGCCCGAAAATAACCAGTATGGCATTGTTACCTTCGGCAAGGATTCCCTGGTGGAACAGTTCCTGACAACGGAGGATCATTTTACGCAGATCATGTCCCTGCCGGATACAACGGCCACTAATTTTGAGGATGCCATGTCCAGAGCGCTGGCTATGCTGCCGTCGGACGGCGCTGGAAGAGTGGTCATCCTGACGGACGGCAGAGAGACCAGGGGGGCGATTGCCAACACTGCCTCCGCACTGGTATCCGGGGATGTGGAGCTTCTGGCCTGTGTGTATGAGGTGAACCAGGGACAGGATGCCTATATCGAGAATGTGGAGCTGCCCAGCTATCTGTATCAGGGAGATGCCTATTCCATGACCGTGACGGTGGAGAGCAATTATGAGACGGACGCCCAGATCCAGATCTGGATGGGCACGATACAGCAGCAGTGCTATGATGTGCATCTGAGCCGGGGAGAAAATCAGTTCCGGTTCCGCCAGCAGGTCATGGGGGAAAATATCGAGAGCTTTGAGGTCAGGGTGGCTGCAGCCGGAGATACCTGTCAGGAGAATAACAGCTTTTTTGCGTATTCGGTGATAGACAGTGTGCCCAAGGTGCTGCTGGTATCGGGTATGGATGAGGACAGCAGCCAGTTTGAGAAGCTGCTGCGCAGCGCAAACTGCAATTATCAGCGGGTGTCCGCAATCAATGCGCCGGAGGCCCTGTCAGATCTGCTGGAATATAAGAGCATCATTCTGGAAAATGTATATCTGTCGGATCTTCCGAAGGGTTTTCTGGATCATGTTGAGACCTATGTGAAGGATTACGGCTGCGGACTGGTCTGCAGCGGCGGCGACGACAGCTTTGCCCTTGGTGGCTATCGGGAAAGCGTATTGGAGGATGTGCTCCCGGTGGATATGGAACTGCGGGGTGTGAATGAAGTTCCCGGCACGGCTATGATTATGGTGATCGATCACTCCGGGAGTATGAGTGTGGATGCGGGGGACGGCGCTACTAATCTGGATCTGGCGATCACGGCCGCAGAGACTGCGGTGGATCAGATGCGCAGCAGCGACTATGTGGGCGTAATTACCTTTGACGATACCTACAGCTGGGTGGTGGAGCCGATCCTTGCCGCTGACAAGGAGGCGATCAAGGCCCAGATTGAGACGATAGCGGAGGGCGGCGGGACAACGATCAAGCCAGCGCTGCAGGCGGCGTTAAGAGACGTGACGGCCTGTGAGGGCGTCAGCATCCGCCATGTGATCCTTCTGACAGACGGACAGGGGGAGAGCAGCAATTATAACGATATTATCAGTGCGTATATTGACGCAGGTGTTACCCTGTCCACGGTTGCGGTGGGAGAGGGTTCGGATGCAAAACTGCTGGAGCAGATTGCGGAGAATTGCGGGGGACGTTATTATTATTCCGATATGGCTTCCGATATTCCGAAAATTTTTGCTCAGGAGGTATTTTTAAGCGGGGACACCTATCTGCAGAACGGCGAATTTCAGCTGGCAGTAAACAGCAGCAGTGAGATCACCAGGGGACTTTTTGACCAGGGCTGGCCCAGCATCTACGGATATGTCAGCGCCACACCGAAAAATACGGCCACAGTGCTGATCGCCTCGGAAAAGGAGGATCCGGTGCTCACGGTGATGCAGTATGGGCTGGGGCATACGGTGGCATGGAATACGGATGTGACCAATCAGTGGACGGCAGGCTTTGCCGGGGAGAGCGATTATGTACAGCTCTGGAAGCGTATCCTGGATTACAGTGCAGGCAATACTGCAATCGGTGAGGATTCGGTGGATGTGCTGACAGCAGGGGGCTATACTAATATTACCTACTGTGCGTTGGATTATGACGAGAAGACCCGGGTGGAGGCAGTGTATACGGATCCCGACGGCAATACCTATACTGTGCCGCTGCAGGCTACAGCGCCGGGAAATTATGAGGCAAAGCTGGATACGGATACCACCGGCCTCTACAGCCTGAGCGTGCGGAGAGTGGATGACGGATCGATTATGAACGCCGTGACCACTGCAGCAGCAGTGCAGTATTCTGATGAATATAAATTCGGAGTGAGTACAGCTGCGTTTACGGATTTCATTGAGCGCTATGGGGCAATAACGGATTCCGGGGAAAATATCTGGAAGCAGAGAAAAAGCGAAGCAAGAGAGCAGTATGAACTGGCAAAGTGGCTGATTCTGCTGGCGATCCTGTGGTTTGTCTTAGATATCGCCATGCGCAGATTCCATTTCCTGCCCCAGGATACGAAGCTTTATCAAAGCCTGCGCAGGCACCGGACGGAGAGAAAGGAAAAGGAAGCCAGCCGTACATTGCCGGGCAGGGAAACGGAGCCGGATGCAGGTGCGCCTTTAAGCCCTCCTGAGGAGCCGGAGAGCAGAACACCTTCTGAGGAAAAGACCGATAAAAAGAAACGGAAAAAGCCGGAAAAGGCGGAGCAGAAACAGCAGTCCCAGACCCTGGACACTTCGGCTCTGCTCAGGAAAAAGGATCAGAGAAATCAGTAATCAGATCTCGATTCCCCAGCAGAGCAGGAGGACATTTTTCAGGATCCAGTTCACTCCCACAATGCCGATAGCCGCATAGAGATACCAGTTGCGGAATTTGAGACCGTGGAAATAGCGGTTATGGGTGAGTCTGGCAAG
>CAZFYD010000031.1:0-8000 GCA_964523315.1 uncultured Acetatifactor sp. | reverse complement strand
AACGGTATGCCATTACCGTCTACATTTATTTTACCCGTCAGGATCAGGATACCTTCTACCAGACCCCAGATGGATGTGGCCATAACAAAAAAGATTCCAATAAATACGCAGCAGAGCACATAGCCTACGATGGTCAGTACCAGCTGGATCACTGCTTTCTGAGTGTAACCCAGATAAAAATTATGTACTCCGAACTGGCCTAAGAATATTCCCAGCAGACCAGCCGCAATCTTGGATTTCGCATTTGCTGCCGCAGGGGGATTGCAGGGTACGCCGCAGTTTAAGCAGACCATTGTATCCGGGGTCACCGGCTTACCGCAGTTGTGGCAGTAGTTGGCGCCGAGTCCCTTGCCCGCACCGCATCTGACACACATTACGGCTTCATCTGACATATAGGGTTCACCGCAGTTTTTACAATAATACATGTTTTGTTCCTCCTCTACAAAAGGAGCGCATTCTGAAATGCGCTCCTTATTGTCAGCCGAGTAATTTCACTGATAATTACTTTAAGATCTGAATGCCGCCGATCAACGGGATTTGCTTTTCCTCTTCCTTGCAGGCTGCAACCAAACCGATGATCCAGCATACAAACAGGAAAATATTGATGATCCACACTACATACTTTACAAAAGGCACATACGCTAAGATACCGCAGATGATATTAGCGATGATCAGGATCAGTGACTGATTCAGATGGAATCTGGCGCCTTCCCTGTCTCCTGCAAAGAATGCAACCAACCAGCCGATTAAAGTAATGTAGGATACAATACCGGTTGCTTTCTTGGTCATTTGTACACACCCTCCTATGTATTTATAATATAAAATTAATTATAATAGATCAGATAGAATATATTCGATTTGAAAAGCGATATATTATGCGAAATAAGATATTACATATCGTACCAAAAACTACGCAACCATCACTTGCCATGCTGTAACCCTTTGGCAACTGAAATCAACAACTCAATCTGTTCCTCATTAAGCTTGGAAATTTCATAAAGCAGGGTATTTGTTTTTATAGGATTGATATTATCTTCATCAAAAAATTCCTGTGGGGTTATCTCCAGATATTCACATATATAAAAGAACACCTGCATGGAAGGAAAAGCCTTCTGATTCTCTATACGGTTAATATAACTGCCATTTTGTCCAATGGCCAGGCTCATTTCTCTGGCTGAGACATTTTTCTGCAGTCTGAGTGTAGATATTCTTTTTGAAATAAATTCTTCATACATGCAGTAATTACCTCCTGTATGAGATATTATATGTTATATGCTTTTAAATAATGAGACAATCAATATCAAAAACCACTTGACATAAGATATTGTATATCTTATAATGATGAAAATAAGATATGGCGAGAGTGAGAAAAAGTTCGGCTGTTTAATGGAGGATATCAATCGAGACGTCGGTAGAGATGATATGTTCCCAATAAAATGTTGGAAAGAGATGGAGTCTATGGCTATTTTTAGTGTTGTTCGATTTGATGGATTGAAAAACAGAGATTGGCTGATTTATAAATATCCTTCCGATTCGATTGTCCTGGGTTCGCAATTGATTGTTCAGGAAGGGCAGATTGCCATTTTTGCAAAGGGAGGAACGATAGGAGATGTGTTTCCTCCGGGCACATATACGCTGGCAACGGAGAATCTGCCCATACTTAAAAGATTTGTGAATCTTCCGTTCGGTGGAAACACGCCGTTTAGTGCGGAGATTTATTTTCTGAATACTACCACAAGACTTGAGATTAACTGGGGGACAACGGATCCGATCCAGTTGATTGATCCAAAATATTATGTCAAACTGCGGATAAGGGCATTTGGGCAGATGGGGCTGAAGATCCGGAATGGCGCTGCGCTTTTTGGAGAATTGATTGGTGGGATGCAGCAGGCTGATATCATAAAGCTTGACAAGATAAAAGGATACTACAGAGGGATTCTGGTAATTAAGGCAAAGGCTGCAATTGCAGATACCATTATCACCAACGGGATATCCGCTCTGGAAATATCCACAAAGCTGGAGACGTTATCGGAAAAGGTAAGAGAAGAGATTGCTCCCTCCTTTGAACAATATGGATTTACGGTAGTTAATTTTTTTGTGCAGTCGGTCAATTTTCCTGACGAGGATTTTGAGAAGATCAATAAAATTCTGGAAGATAAGGCGGCATTTGAGATTATGGGCGATGGAAGATATGCAGCCAAAAGATCTTTTGATGTCTATGAGGGCGCTGCTAATAATGCAGGCGGTATGGCAGGGACGTTCGCCGCAGGAGGTGTTGGTCTGGGTGCTGCTATGAACATGGGAGCCTCCATGAATAAGATTGTGGGAAATCCTGTTCACAGAGAAGAAGTCAGGGAGTGTCCGTCGTGTCACTGCCAAATTCCCTCTGTTTCCAAATTTTGTCCCAAGTGTGGATTTAATCTTGCCAGCCTGAAATGTGAGTGTGGCAAGATTCTGACTCCGGGCACAAAATTCTGCCCGGAATGTGGAAAGGTGGTGGAACAGAGGTGAGTGAAAAGGGAAAGAGAAAAACGATGCTGTTAGGAATGGCGCTGCTTCTGCTATTTTTTTATATCCTTATAATTATGTATGTGTTTTTCATCGTTATAAAGATTTATTTTTTTCCAACATTTGCGGCGGCATTGCTGTTTGAGGGGATAGGCGTCTGTGCTTTAGCGGCAATTATTTTGATGGCCTGTGGAAGCTGGCGGATCAAAGCGAGTTACCTTATTTCCCTGTCCGTATTTACAGTCCTTTATATATTTTTTTTGAATCTGCTGAATATGTTGGGAGGTGTATTCATACAGCCGGTATTCTTTATCCTGCTGCATATGGGACTTTTGTTTGTATATTGTCTGGTGTCTGTTCCTATGTATACTATGATTTTTATGTGCCGCAGGGCGCCTGATAAATCAGAAACGTAAATTGCAGAGCATTTTGCACAGGGTATTCGTAGGTGAGATAAAAAACATAATGGAGGAAGTAGATATGAGTGAAAGAGTATGTCCGCAGTGTGGCGCGCCGCTTGATCCAAGCGCATCAGAATGTAAGTTTTGCGGAGAAAAGTTGGTGGCTCAGCAGGTGAATAATCCTCAGCCGCAGACTGTTTATGTGCAGCAACCGCAGCCGACAGTGGTGGTTCAGCAGCAACCGGTATATGTTTCAGGAATCAATCCGGCATGGCCTGTTAAGAGTAAAATCGCAGCAGGTATTTTGGGAATTCTTCTCGGCGGTCTCGGTATCCATAAGTTTTATATGGGGAAAATAGGTATGGGGATCATATATCTTCTTTTCTGTTGGACAGGGATTCCGGCTGTTGTAGGATTCATTGAAGGAATTGTCTATTTGTGCTCCAATGATGAGAATTTCCAGTTAAAGCACCATGTAAGGATTCAATAGCAAGATGATGAAAATGATCCGATTTCTGTATTGGTTTTGTATGTCGGCCCTGTTTTTGACGGTTCTTTTCAGAAATTATAAATTTAATCAGATGCAGATAAATGAGTATTGAATTAGAAGGGGATATTTCAAAGAAGTGATATTGAAATATCCCTTATGATATCTGTTGGAACAAATGCGCTACTCAATCGTCAGATCTGCATCAATGATATCTTCTCCCCGCATCAGCGCCAGAATCGCCTGCATGCGCTTGCAGGCCCGGACATAATTCTCACGGGCATATTCTTCCATACTCTGGCTGTAGGTATCCTCATAGGCCTTGTGATAGGAGGCCACAGCCTCACTCATATAGGTTCCAGCCTCATCCGCCATATTCTCCAGATAGTCGAACTCCTCCGGAAAGTCCATATTGGAAAATTTCATAAATTCCACCTCCAGATCATCCAGATAGGAAAGCAGATCAGAGGCGGCGCTGCGGATGCTGTTTTCATCCGCTTCCACAGTGATGGCGTCAATTCTGTCGCCGATTCCAGATACATTCTCGCAGAAATCGTTGAGTTCATCATTGAATTTTGCTTCTATGGGATCTTTCCCGCAGCCGGTCAGAAGCAGCAGACAGGCGGTAGCCAGCAGTAATCTTTTTTTCACAAAATCATTCCTCCTGTTTCCTTAATAGCGGATATCTCCTTAGGCAGTCATCGTTTAACTATATTTCAATTTAGCATAAAACAAAGAAACAAACAACTCTTTCAGGATTATTTTTAATAATCTTAAGAAATTAGGGCATATATTTATCTGCCTGTTGTAACAGTTCAGCCACAAGAGGATAACCATTGGGCATGGGTGCTTGCAAACAATGCACAGTGGTTATTCTCTTATGAATGCGGAGGGCTGAACTGTTACTGTCTGTTTGATTAACCAGAGTTATAATCTTTGCTTTTTTTTGAATTTATGCTAAAATAGGGGGAAGTCAGGGAGAGGGCTCAGCCCATGATATGCATGGAGAGGTAAATATGACAAAGCAGCAGTTTAGAGAATTTTGTAAGGATCAATATATTTTACTGGATGGAGCGACGGGTTCCAATCTGATGAAAAAGGGTATGCCCTCTGGGGTGTGCCCCGAGCAGTGGATCTTAGAGCATCCGGAGGTAATATTGGAGCTGCAGAGTGCTTATGTGAAGGCGGGCAGTAATATCCTCTATGCCCCCACCTTTACCGCCAACCGGGTCAAACTGGCGGAGTATGGGCTGGAAGCAAAGCAGGAGGAGATGATCCGCAGCCTGGTGGCTCTGTCCCGGCAGGCAGCCGGAGGAAAGGCGCTGGTAGCGGGAGATCTGACGATGACGGGCCAACAGCTGCGCCCCATGGGCACCATGGAACTGGAGGCGCTGATCGATGTATATAAGGAGCAGATCCGTCTGATGGAGGATGCCGGGGCGGATCTGCTGGTGGTGGAGACTATGATGAGCCTGGGGGAGAGCAGGGCGGCCCTGATCGCTGCAAAGGAGGTCAGCGCTCTGCCGGTGATGGTGACGATGACCTTTGAGGCGGATGGGCGTACTCTGTTCGGCACCGATGCTCGGACGGCAGCTATTGTGCTGGAGAGCCTGGGAGCGGACGCCATTGGCGTCAACTGTTCCACAGGACCGGCGAAAATGAGGGAGATCGTGGAAACTATGGCGCATGTAAGCCGTCTTCCGCTGATTGCCAAGCCCAATGCGGGGCTGCCGGTGGTGGACAGCCGGGGCAATACGGTCTATGACATGGACAGTGAGGTCTTTGTCACCGAGATGCAGGAACTGGTTGCCGCCGGCGCAACCATATTAGGGGGCTGCTGCGGTACGGATCCCACCTATATTGCCGGTCTGAGACAGCTGGTGAAAGGGCAGAAACCGGCGGAGAGAAAGCCCGGGCCCCGGGGAATCCGCTATCTGACCAGTGAGCGGCAGACGGTAGCCTTCGGGCTGGAGGATCCCTTTATGATCGTGGGAGAGCGGATCAATCCCACCGGTAAGAAAAAGCTGCAGGAGCAGCTTAGAGGCGGCAGCATGGATATGGTGCTGCAGTTTGCTCAGGAGCAGGAGGCCTGCGGGGCTTCCATTCTGGATGTGAATATGGGTATGAGCGGCATAGACGAAAAGGCAATGATGCTGCAGGTGCTCTCCGAGGTGCAGGGAGTGACTAATCTGCCCCTGTCCCTGGATTCCAGCCATGTGGAGGTACTGGAGGCGGCGCTGCGGCACTATCCCGGTCGGGCGCTGGTCAATTCCGTATCCTATGAGAAGGAAAAATTTGAAAAGCTGCTGCCCATTGTGCAGAAATACGGCGCTATGTTCATTCTGCTGCCCCTGTCCGATGAGGGATTGCCGAAGGATCTGGAGGAAAAGAAGCAAATCATTGACAGGATTGTATCCCGGGCGCTGGAGCTTGGCATGAGCAAGGAAGATATTGTGGTGGATGGGCTGGTGGCGACGATTGGAGCCAATAGGCGGGCGGGACTGGAGACGCTGGAAACCATACGGTACTGTAAGGCCCAGGGATTGGCCACGATCTGCGGCCTGTCCAATATTTCCTTCGGCATGCCTGCCAGACCCTATGTGAATACGGCCTTTCTGACATTGGCAATCTACGAGGGACTAACTATGGCCATCGCCAACCCCTCACAGGAGATGCTGGTGTGCGGCGCTCTGGCAACGGATATGCTGAAAGTGAAAAGAGATTCGGATTTGCGATATATTAACTATGCGGCGAATCTGCAGCCGGTGACGAGCAGCGCCCCTGCAGCGGGAAACAGCGCTGCCGCAGGCAATGCAGGCGGCGGAACCGGCGGGGCCGCCGCAGGGGGCAGTAAGGCATCCCCTGCGCCCCAGACTTATCTGGAGCGGATTACGGACGCTGTTCTGAAAGGAAACCGCAGCGGGATCGCCGCTATGGCCGCAGAGGCGGTTCAGGCGGGGGAGGATCCCGGAAAACTGCTGAATGAGGGCCTTTTGCCTGCCATCAACAAGGTGGGAGATTATTTTGAACAGAAAAAGTATTTTCTGCCCCAGCTGATCGCCAGCGCGGAGGCAATGAAGAATGCGATTGAAGTATTGGAGCCCTATCTGCTCAAGGATCAGGATACGGAAGCCATGCCGGTGATCGTTATTGCCACAGTGGAAGGAGATATCCATGACATCGGCAAAAATCTGGTGGCTTTGATGCTGAAAAACTATGGTTTCAAAGTCATTGATCTGGGAAAGGATGTGCCAAAGGAGATGATTATCCAGGCGGCCAAGGATTACCATGCGGATATTATTGCCCTGTCGGCCCTGATGACCACCACCATGCAGCGGATGCGTGAGGTGATCGCCCTGGCCAAAGAGGAAGGAGTTACTGCCAAGATTATGATCGGCGGAGCAGTGATCACTCAGGAATATGCCGACGAGATCCATGCGGACGGCTATTCCAAGGACGCCGCAGAGGCAGTGAAGCTGGCCAGAAGACTGCTGGGGATGATGACGGAGGAATAAGTTTGGAAGTTTCACTTCCAAATACGTATTGGTGCAGTATCATGGGCACAGCCCATGATATGCATGGAGAGGTAAATATGCGAGAATACTCGAAGGAAGAGGCCCGGCAGAAAAAATTAACAAAAAGAATATTGTTGGCGGAGGCGCAAATATATCAGTAAGTGCCATGGGAGGATATATGGGAAAAGATACCCGTCTGATAAATATTTATCTTAAAATACACCATAACAGAACGCTGACTATGGATGATTTGCGCTATCTGGCAGAATATGATCCGGAATGTTTTGAAAAAACGTGTAGGAATGTGATATATAACATTCCCGAAGTCCAGCCAATTATGGAGCCGGTTTATCCGGAAACACCGGAGAAGGAGCCGGAAGAGGAACGGAGATTTTCTGAGAGGCGGAGTATAGAGCAGATTCTGGAAAATTTAAGGCAGCTGGAAATTCGGGATGCTCTTGTCGCTGACATGGATACTGACAGAGTGAAAAGTCTGCTTGGGAATCTGTATATGGAATTGCTTTTTCCGCATAATGATGGTTATGCGTTTATTGGTACGGAAGAAAACGGAACCCCTTCTATGTTTGATCAGAAAATATAGGGAAAAAGTACTTATGGATCGACTTTTAATTATTGATGGAAGCAACCTGCTGTTTCAGATGTTTTATGGCATGCCTGCAAGAATTGTTAATGATCAGGGTAAGGCTATCCAGGGAACCCTTGGTTTTGCAGGCGCATTACTGAAAATCATCCGTAAAGTCGAGCCTACGCATATGGTTGCGCTGTTTGACGGAGAACACGAAAACGCCCGTACTGTTCTGGATCCGGATTATAAGGCAAACCGGGTAGATTACAGCCAGGTACCGGAAGAAGATAACCCGTTTTCACAGATCAGTGACGTATATGCAGCTCTTGATTTTATGGGAATCAAGCATATGGAGACTTCCAATTGTGAAACGGATGATCTTATCGCCGGTTATGCATTATCCCTGGGAACGGAAACAGAAATAATAATTTCTTCATGGGACAGTGATTTTTTCCAGCTTATCAGCAGCAGGGTATCCGTGCTCCGCTATCGTGGCGAGAAAA
>CAZFYD010000030.1:0-21905 GCA_964523315.1 uncultured Acetatifactor sp. | reverse complement strand
GTATATGAAACGTCAGTTTCATACTTCAATGCAGATTCCTTTGCCAGGTGCTCCGTCATCTGCGTAAAAACGGCCATTAAGCCCCTTTCACACCGCCCCTCCCCCTCTCACCACAATCTGCACCGTCTTAGCCAGAATCTTCAGGTCCCTGCCGAGGCTCCAGTTCTGGATATACTCCATATCCAGCTTTACCACCTCCTCAAAATCGGTGATATTGCTTCTGCCGCTGATCTGCCACATGCCGGTGATGCCGGGTTTGGCCGCCAGACGTGCCCTGTGATGCAGCTCATATTTCTCATACTCGTCCACCGTGGGAGGGCGGGTGCCCACCAGACTCATATCCCCTTTCAGCACATTGAAAAACTGCGGGAACTCGTCCAAACTGGTCTCCCGCAGCCAGTTACCGATTCCCTTATGGTAGACGCCCCTTTCATCCACCCGGGAGCCCAGGATCCGGGGATCCTCGTCCAGCTTGAACATATAGGCGCTTCCCACCTTGTTTTTTTTCATTAAATCCTTCTTGCGTTCCTCCGCATCCAGGTACATGGAGCGGAACTTGTACATTTTGAACCGCTTGCCGTTCCTGCCCACTCTCTCCTGTACAAAAAAGATGGGCCCCGGGGATTTACTATAGATGGCCGGTCCGATGAATATACAGAGCAGCAGCGTAATCAGGCTGCCCACAAGGCCCCCCAGAATATCCAGCCCCCGCTTGAGCATCAGCTGTCTGGTGGTCACATAGCTGACGCTGGTGGTCAGCACCGCATATCCTCCCATTTTCTCAACGATACGCCCATTTTCAGACATGTGAGAGGCTTCTGCCAGCTTGGTATGCACCACAATACCCATTTTTTCAAAGTCCGCAATCATCTCCACCGGATAGGGATTACCCGTCTCCACGGCAAAAAACACTTCATCCACCCAGTTGCCGCTGGCCCAATCCACCACATGAGCCGCATCGGACACTACCGGTACGCCTTTGACCGTCAGCAGTTCCTCCTCCGACCAGTTATCCTGATCGAGCAGGGCAATACCCACCAGACGGAAGGAATCATAATTTTGATTTCTGATATTATCAATCAATGTCGGCGCCATATTCTCCGTGGTCACCAGCAGCAGGGAACGCTTTCCTTCATTGGCCTTCACCCGTTTCAGATATTGTTTCCACAACAGGTGTACGCCATAGCTGATCGGCAGCTGATAAATTCCCGTCAGATACAGTACTGTCCTGGAAAACAGACCGCCGCCCTTGACCGTAAACAGGTAAAAGGAGACCAGCAGTTCCATGATGCAGATCTGCTTCAGCGTCTGCACCAGTTCTTTATAATAGCCCCTTTTCAGGATATTTTTATAGCTTTCAAAAAAGATGGCGGTGACCAGTTCAATCAGAATCAGCACGATCACCATACTTCGGTAGGTCGCATTCCCATAAGGATTGCTCCACCCATGTCTTGTCAGGTAAGCCAGCGCATATGAGAGCTGCAGACAGATCACATCCAGGAGTATGAAATCCAGATGCTTGAGCCAGCCGCTTGCATTCTTTTTATACATACCCCTTTTACGCTCCTTTTCTGTAGATTTTATCAGGCGTGTGTAAAACGTCTGACACCGTCCTGCGGATGCGGCGGATACTTCCCGCCGCACCCAGTGCATTCCGATGCGCCACATGCCATTTTACTGCTCTCTTAAATTAATCATGCATGATTAATTCCGTATTTCTACGTTCACACAATCAGGGGAGGATGGGTATGTTTACACCCCCCCCCCGAATTTTTACGGTTTACCGTTTACCGTTTACCGTGCTTATGCACGCTTTCTGGACATGTATACAGCAACTGCTGCGCCTGCCATGAAAATAACGGCCATTACCGTAACCACCATGGACAGATCACCGGTCTTGGGTGCAACAGCTGTGGCTGCATCCGCTGCTGCGGCAGCTGTCGTAGCGGTGGTAGTGGTGGTAGTGGTAGTGGCAGTGGTACTGCCGGATGTGGAATTATCGGCCTTTGTCACCTTGATAATAGCAACAGGTGAAAATCCTTCGAAATCAAAGGTTACGGTATCGCCGGATACCACACCGATGATTCTCTCCACGCCTTTTGCAGTGGAATGAAGAGCAACAGCTGTCTCGTTAGCTCCGACACTCATCTTCACTACCACCTTACCGGCAACTGCGGAATTCAAATCCACTACAGCAACTACATTTACACTGGCAATATCGCTCTGGCCGTTCAGCTTGGCCAGCTCCTCAGCGATGGGCAGAACCTCTGCGGCTTCCAATGTGGAAATAGTCAGACCGGATACAGACTCATCAAACACGATGATGCTCTCTGCAACCTGCTTCGACTCCGTCAGCTCAGCCTCTGTTGCAGGTACCGCAACTTCACCGGCTGCAGCTGCCACATCCTCGGCAGTCACACTGCCGGCAGCGCATACGTTCAGTCCCATGGCACAGGTAAGTACCAGTGCACTGATAAATGAAACAATTTTCTTTTTCATAGGTTATCCTCCTCCTTTCGTAATTGTGCATGTGACATATATTAATCGAGCTTTCGCCCGGTTAATACCGTATTTACGGCAGTTCCACCTGCCGGTAAAACAGTCGGATCATCAGATCCTTCAGGGCTTCCTCGTCCGGATAAAATTCCTCATGCTTTTCTCCCATGACGGTGGTTCCCTCCAGAGTATAGATTCCATCCTGATCAAAGGTATAGTCGTTCAGCTGTCCTGCCAGATACATCACTTCATCCGCAGCGATATCCGTCACCATATATTGCTTCAGCTTCCCATACAGATTCAGGGGCAGCGTAATATCCTTTTTTGTCGCCTCTATGGCCTGCTTTACAAAAGCAGTCAGATACTGCTTCTGCCGGGCCAGGCGTCCTCTGGCGCTCTCAAACACTTCCGTATCCCGGTACTTCACGTACCAGAAAGCATCCATGCCCTCCAGATGCAGCAGAGTTCCCTCGGTGGCGCCTTTGATGCGGCTGCTCAGATCCTCCAGCGCCATGACATCCACTCCTCCCAGGGCATCGTTCAGCTCCGGGATCGCCGCCATATTGACGGCCACATAGCCGCTGATGGGCAGATCGTAGAACAGCCCGGACACCGCATCCCGGGTCAGCTCGCAGCTTTTTTCCCTGCCATCCCCGAAGCCGTGCTGGGCGGCGATCTGTGCCGTTACCACCGGAGAGGAACCATCCTCTCCCGCCTGATACAGCACCACATCCGTCATGGTATCCCGGTTTATGGCCAGAATGCGGATGCTCCGGTCATCCGGATTAAGGATCACCAGGAACAGGGCGTCTGCCTGACCGCCGCTGACTGCATCCTTGCTCTCCGATACCTCTTCCATCTTGTCTATGCCCATGACCAGAAAAGTGATAATATCCTGATTATATTCATAGATTCTGCCCTGATACCGGACCCAGCCTTCCTGCCAGACAGTCTCCGGCACAGGCTCGTTGTCTTCCGGCGTACTTTCCGGCTGTTCGGTCTCAGCTGCCTCCAGCACCAGATTGGGCACACTTCCCGCCGTCCGCTCCCGCAGCCGCCTTCCGCCTCCGGAAATATACAGTGACACCGCAGCTACGATCATCGCCAGAATCAGCACGATTACCAGCAGCCAGGCCAAGATCCTCTGCAGCGCCCTGTGCCGCCTGCGGCGTACCTGCTCCACCCGGAGACTCTGCTGCATATCCTGCTGCGGCTCTCTATGGAATTGTGAGTCCCTTCGTAGTTTCATTCCGACTCCCATCTGCCCGCCGGGCAGGCATCTCTGCTGTACTAATCCAGCAGTCCTTCCTCTGCAGCAGGCCACTCTCCCTCTGCCTCCAGCACGGCCTGCACGATATAGCGCTTATTCGGCTTGTTGGCAATACAGGTTTCCAGCGTCAGCACTTTATCCTCAATACCCACCGATACTTCCTCATTAAAATGATCCCGCAGCCCGCTTAGCCCCTGCACCTCCACCAGATAAGCGGCAAAAGCAGCCGGATCCTGAGTATCTATAGTCAGCAGCAGATGTCGGTTGTCAAACTCATAAGCGCCGAAAATGTGATATACTCTTACATAATCCTGAGTATATATATATATGTATTGGTTCTCCTCCAGAAACTGGGGATCCTCATAATAGTGCAGCCCCGCGAACATAGTCCCGTTTTTCATATTGTGTCCGTAAAGAACCGTGTTAGGGTCGTCCCAATCCTTGGAATTCAGGTTCTGGCTGTAGATACATCCCGGATATCCGCTGCTGTGATCCAGATTATGATCCAGATAATAGTCCAGCTCCTCGGAATGCTGCAGCACCGGATAATCAATGACCGTACCCGGTATCGTGATCCAGGCATAGATGTCCTCATTTTCATTTTCCTGCAGGGCATTGATATCCACCGTCTTTGCAGGGATCTCATAGTCCAGCAGCGGGGACGGCTCCACTCCCTGCGTTTCCGCAGCCATGTCTTCCGCTTCCGCCTCTGCCCGATTCCCCATCGCTTCATTCTCTTCGGACTCAGGCGCCTGACCTTCCGGTACTTCCTCTGCGCTTTTCACATAATTCTGCTGCAGCTCCTCCAGATCTCCGGATGCCCGGCGGCCAGATATTCCATAGTAAAGCAGCCATACCAGACAGCAGATAAAAACAATACTGCAGATTCCCGCTATGATCGTCCAACCTTTTTTTTTCATCCTCTGCTCCCGCCTGTCCTGTCTTCCAAAAGCATCCTACTCATTATTTCCGTAGTTCCCATAATTTCCGTAATACTGTCCATAATATTTGCCATAATATTTGCCGTAATATTTCCCATAGGCTCCGTAATGATTGCCCTTACTCATATTCACCTTGTTCAGCACACAGCCCAGAATCCTGCATTCCGCCTTTTCCAGCTGTTCCTTCACCTTCTGGGCGAAACGGTAGCTGATCTCCCCATTGGCGATGACCAGCATCACCCCATCGCACTGCTTTGCCACGATGGCGCTGTCGATGACGCTGCCCAGGGGAGGCGTATCGATAATGATGATGTCATATTTCTTCCGGGCTTCCTGCAGGGTATCCTGAAAGCGTGTGCTTCCCAGCAGCTCACTGGGATTGGGGGGCACGGGGCCGGCAAAGATCATATAGAGATTCCTGTTATCCGTCTCGCAGGTCACATCATCCAGACCGTATTTGCCAACCAGACAATGTACCAGCCCCAGCCGCACCTTTCCCTTGAAATGCCTGCGGATCAGTACGGATTTGCGCAGATCCGCATCAATCAGCAGCACCTTCTTCCCGTTCTGGGCAAAAGAAACCGCCAGTTCATAGGAAATACTGCTCTTTCCCTCATTGGGGGTACAGCTGGTCACTGCCACCACCCGGATATTGTCCCCTGAAAATTCCACATTGGTTCTCAGCGTCTTGTAGGCTTCACGTGATTTATAATCCTGTTCCGTCTTCTTCAGTTCTATGGTCTGCATCCTATCTCTTCTCCTGCCTCTTTTGCTGCCTCGCCGATTGCTGATTCTTCCTCTGATCCGTCCTCCTGTCCGGCTCCTGTCCGGACTTCTGTTCCGATTGCTGATCCTCCACGCTCAGATCCACGATATCGTCATCCTCCGGCTCCGCAGTGCTCGCGCCATTGCTTCTTTTCTGTGTCTTTCCGGTTTTTTCTTTCCTGATAGTCCTCTTTTTACCTTTCTCCTGTCCGTCATCCTCAGACTGCCCCAGGGGAATCAGTCCCAGCGTGCTCAGATGCAGGTATTTCTCAATATCCTCCGAGGACTTGATCGTATCATCCAGCAGATAGCGCACCAGCACCACCGCTGCCGCCAGAAAGCCGCCGATCAGAGAACCGATCAGCGTCCACTTGGGCACGCTGGGGTTGGACGGCTTGTCCGGAATATTTCCCTCATCCACCATATTCACGGCCTGGATATCCGTCACCTCCACGATCCGCTCCGCTGCAATGTCCCGCAGCGCATCCACCAGCTCCTTGGCCAGCATAGGATCCGGATCCGTGATCGTGATATCAATGATGCGGCTGTCCGATGTGGTGGTCACCGCCACCTTGCTGATAAAGTTCTCATAGGTCATATCCAGCCCGAAATCCGCAATCACCTTTTCCACCACATAGCGGGACTGGATCAGCTCCGGATAGTCCTTGGTCAGGGAGGTACCCAGCTGCAGATCGCTGTATGTCAGACTGCTGCTGCCCGAATCCTGCCGGTTCAATACCAGAATCCTGGTGGTGGACTCATAGGTGGGCGTGATCACAAAACTGCTGAAAGCAAAAGCAGCGCCGCCCACAATCACAGCCGCCAGTATGATGACCCACAGCTCATGCACCAGCACCATGAATAATTCCATCAGGTCTATTTCTGTTTCTTCTTCATATCTTTGCTCCATATTAATTCTCCATCTATGTATTGGGTCTGTTCCCCCGGAAAAATTTCTGTGCATTTCGCCACAGAAGGTTCTCCACATATTCCGCCGGATACTTCCTGTACAGAAGCTCCAAGCATTCCCCTATGGCATGGCTGCGTCCCCGGTCGCTGTGCGCATCCGTGGCGACGAAGTCCACCCATTGCTTTTTCAGAAGCTCCCCGGTAATCTTTCGAGCCAGAGGGCCCATTTTTCCCTCTATAGAGTCAGCGTTGACCTGAATCAGCACTCCCATATCCCGCAGCTGCCGGATCTGTTCATAGGGCTTCTTACAGAGGTTCATATACCGCTCCACATGGGCAATAACCGGGTCATAACCCGCCGCCTGTATCGCCGTCAAGGCGTTGCGGATGTATCTGGCGTCCTCCGCCGGGGCAAATTCCACCAGCACATAGCTGCTCCCCGCCAGCGTCAGGATCTTTCCATCCTCCAACAGATCCGGCACTTCCTCGTGATAATAGATCTCGTTGCCCGTATAAATCTCCATATCGTAACTGCGCTCATAGACATATTCACGCAGCTCCCCGGCCAGTCTGTACAGTGTATCGGCACAGGGGTGCGGTCCTTCCGGCATAAAATGAGGCGTGGCGATGATGGTACGGATGCCGTTCTCCCAGGCAAGATCCAGCATACGCCGGGACTGGCTTATACTGTGGGAGCCATCGTCCACGCCGGGCAGAATATGGCAATGGATGTCCGTTATCCCCGGCCTTTGCTGTGCCGGATAACCTCTTTTTTCACCTCTGCCAAACATATCCGTCCTCCCCGCCGTGCTCTCCGACCTGTCTCACCGCCGCCTTTACCGTTTTACTTTGGCTAGTATACACTATTCTATTTTAAAAGTCAACTCTATAGAATTAAATATCTACCTCTATTGAGTATATTTAGGGAAAATGGGGATTGCTATACTCTATAGTGTTATGTGGATCATCTAACTAGTTAGTATGTCTGCGTTGTGCGCTGTTTCACAGACTTCTTATGCGCCCACAATTCCAATAAACAGCACAGAAATGAGGATAAAATGATAGCGATCGATAAGGATTACAACCTCATGGTTGGTCTTCGTATCCGGGAGATCCGGGAAGCCCTGCATCTCTCCCGGGAAAAATTCAGTGAGAAATGTGATATTTCCCCCAGCTTCCTGTTCGATGTGGAATCCGGCAAAAAAAGCGTTACGGCCAAGACCATCTACAAGATTGCCACAGCCTGCAATGTTTCAGCGGATTATATCGTGCTGGGGCACAACAGGGGATTTGAAAGTGACCTGATTCTGGAGCTCTTAGGCAGCTTTACGCCCCAGCAGAGAGAACATGCCCTGAACATTCTGACGGAATTTCAGAAAGCGATTACGGAGAGCTGAAAGGAAAACATGCTGACACGCTTCAATGTGCCAGCATGTTTTCTATAAATATGCCATACCCCCTGCTGGCGTCCTGTACCAGTACATGGGTTACGGCGCCGATCAGATGACCGTTCTGAATGATGGGAGCGCCGCTCATTCCCTGAATGATTCCGCCGGTCAGGGCCAGAAGCTCGGGATCCGTCACCTCCAGCTCGATTCCCCGGTTCACATTGTCATGATCCAGATGGATCCCGGTGATCTCCACATCATAGTATTTTGGTGTGCCATCCACACTGCACAGGATCTGGGCGGGCCCCTTTACAATATCCTGTTTCAGTCCGATGGGCAGCGCATCCTCCGTGGCCAGGGCAAGCGCCTTGTCATTACAATGACCAAAGATGCCCTCCGAACCGTTATAACAGATATCTCCCATGATCCGGTCCGGGCTGTAGACGATCATGCCGGTCATTTCCCCCGGCTCACCGTCCCTGCCCTTTTTGATGGCAATGATTTCCGTCTGATACAGAGTGCCGTCATCAAGATTCATCAGAGTACTGGTGTCCACATCATTGATCCCATGCCCCAGAGCGCCGAAGTTGCCGTCCGCATCGATATAGGTCATGGTGCCCACGCCCTGAGCATTGTCCCTGATCCAGATCCCAAGCTTGTACTTTCCCTCCGTATTCTGCACCGGCTGAGCCTCCACTTCCATGATCTCCTCGCCCCGCTGAATCTGCAGAGTGACCTCTTGGCCTGCGCAGTCCTCGATCCGGCTGACAAAATCATTCTTATCCGATACCGGCTCGCCGTTCAGCTGCAGGATATAATCCCCGGATTTCAGCACGTATTTGGCCGGACAATAGCTGATGCCGTCCATACCCTGAAAATCTCCCACGCCTATTACAAGCAGCCCGTCGGCTTTCACATAGATCCCGATGGGCACTCCCACCGGCGTGAGCTCCTGTTCGTCGATAACCTGTATGCCCACCTGTTTAAAGGGCAGGATGCCGAAGATCTTCACATTCATCTGATAGCTTTGATCCGAGCTCATCTTCATGGTCACTTCCCGGCTCAGGTCAATGCTCACCAAGCCGGCCGGAATATTGGACTCTTCCTGACCGCTCACCGCCACCATTTCCCCGATCAGGGGTACGCCCAGATCAATGGTCTGCTCTATATCGGCTTTGATCCGCAGCACCGAAGGAATCTGATTGTACAGATCATAGTAACCGATGCCTCCCAGCGCCAGACTGGCACAGACCAGAATGCCGCACAGACTGTACCGGTAGATCCGGCGCCTCCTCCTGCGTCTGCGCCAGCCCTCCAGCAGTATCACCATATCCTCTCCCGCCCGGTTCTTAATGGATGTATTCTCTTTCTCAAACTTTTTCCACATAAAAATCACACACTTTCGCTGGTTAATCTCTGCAAATAGTGTGTGATTATTTTGGGTTCTTTAATCAATGAAAATTATGGCTTTTATTTTGTTTATGCTGCAGCGCCTGCTGCCGCATCTCCCTGGCATTGCCCAGCACCGCCTCCGTCATGCCGTCGCCCCCCAGAAGCCTGCCCAGCTCCTGCAGGTTCTCTTCTCCCTGCAGCTGCCGGATCCGTGTGACCGTATTCTCCCCCTGCACTTTTTTTTCAATCACAAAATGCCGGTCGGCCATAGCGGCGATCTGGGGCAGGTGGGTGATGCAGATCACCTGGTGGGCATGGGCCACACAGTCCAGCTGCTCCGACACCTTCCAGGCCGTCTTGCCGCTGATTCCCGCATCGATCTCGTCAAATATCAGCGTGTCGATATCATCCCGGCTGGCCAGCACCGTCTTGATCGCCAGCATGATCCTTGACAGCTCGCCTCCGCTGGCAATCTGTGCCAGCGGCTTGACCTCTTCGCCAGGATTGGTGGAAATCAGGAATTCCACCTCATCCCAGCCCCTGGCGCTGATGCTCTTTCCATCCTCCACCCGGATCTGAAACTGCACGCTCAGGAAATTCAGACCCTGCAGGGCTCCCGTCAACACCTCGGTCAGACCCTCTGCGCTCTCCCTGCGGATTCTGGTCAGTTCGCCGCAGGCCTCCTGCAGCTGCTCCTGAGCCTGAGTCAGCGACTGTTCCAGTCCGCTGATATACAGGTCATAATCCGCCAGCTTCTCAAGCCGCCTGCACCTTTCCTCATATCCCTGCAGCACCTGTTCCAGAGTATTGCCGTATTTATCCTTCAGACGGTTGATCTGATTCAGACGCTCCTCTATCCGCCTAAAGTCCTCTTCCTCCCACTCCAGGCCCTCCAGGTACTGGGTCGCATCCCGGTTATAGTCATTTAACAGATCCTCGATCTGACCCAGCTGCTCCGCCAGCTGTTCCAGCTCCTTATCGTATTGGGCTATGCTGCGGATACAGCGCAGGGCTCGGCTCAGCCCGCTGCCTGCGCCGCCCTCCTCATTGCCCGCATATTGCTCCGCCTCATCCAGGGCCTCGGTGATCCTTTTGCTGTTCACCATCCGCCTGTAGGCCTCCTCCAGCTCCTCGTCCTCGCCGGGCGTCAGATGGGCCTCCTCGATCTCCTGCTGCTCGAAGGTCAGCAGATCCTGCTCCCGCTTAAGGGTCTCCTGATCCAGCCTGTTTTCCTCCAGCTCCTCCCGGAGCTTTTTCACAGCCCGGTACCGCTGTGCCACCAGAGCCAGCTGCGCCTGTGCCTTTTCTCCCCCATAAGCGTCCAGGATCTCCATATGCTTCCCGGTATGCAGCAGGGACTGGTGCTCATGCTGACCGTGAATATCGATCAGCAGCTCCGCCACCTCCTTCACCTGCCGGGCCGAGACCGTCTCCCCGTTGATACGGAACACATTTTTTCCCGGCTGCATCCTGCGGCTGATCAGGACCATCTCCTCCAGAGGGATCTCCAGCTCCTGCAGCTTCTCCCGCAGCGCCCGATCCTCCCAAGGACAGGTAAACGTCAGCTCCACCAGAGCGCTTTCCGCTCCCTGGCGCAGCATTTCCCGGTCAAACCGTGCCCCCAGAGCCAGATTAACCGACCCAATCAGAATGGACTTGCCCGCGCCGGTCTCACCGGTCAGGATATTCAGTCCCTCGCCGAACTCCACCTCCGTCTCCTCGATCAGAGCCAGATTTTTCACATGTAAGCTTACTAACATAACTTTCCTCCAAGGCCTTCCCGCAGCTCCTGACTTCCTGCCTCTTAAGAGCCGCTGCAGCTGTCTCCCACAGCTACCCTTGTATGAATTCCCGGATCCGCTCCATCAGCTGCTTTGTATCCTCCACAGTGCGCACGGCCATCATGATGGTGTCATCCCCGGCAATGCTGCCCACAATCTCCTGAAAATGCATGGCGTCAATGGCGGCGGCCACTGCCATGGCCATGCCGGAGACCGTCTTCATCACCAGAATGTTCTGAGCCATATCCATGGATGCAAAGCCATCCTTCAGTACCCGGATGTACTTATCCTCCATATGGCTCTTCTCCTCCTGGTGAAGCACGATGTATTTCTGCTTCCCCTTACCCGCAGGCACCTTGGAAAGCTTCAGTTCCCGGATATCCCGGGACACGGTGGCCTGAGTCACCTCAAAGCCGGCGGCCTTCAGCTGTCCGGCCAGCTCCTCCTGAGTCTCGATCTCCCGGCTGGTGATGATCTCCAGGATCTTACTGTGTCGTATCTTTTTCAGATTCATTCCGCTTTCCCGCTCCTTTCCTTATTTATATAGATCACTCATTTTCCCGCATCTTGCGATGCAGCACATCCAGAAAACTGACCTTGTTCAAGGACAGGATTTCCGTGGTCTTCTCCGACTTCACGATACGGATCCTGTCACCGGTGCTCATGGGCACCACATGGGAGCCGTCAAAATTGGCAGTCACCTGCTGTTTCCTGCCGTCACGGCCTTCCGGAATCCATATCTCGATCACATCCTCCGGCGACAGGATAATGCTCCTGCTGCTGAGGGTGTGGGGGCAGATCGGCGTCATAATGATCAGCCGGGAGGATGGCTCCGCAATGGGCCCCCCCGCGGATAGATTATAGCCCGTCGAACCGGTGGGGGTCGTGATAATCACCCCGTCGGCGCTGTAATCCTTGAGGAACTGCCCGTTAACATAGACATGGAGCTTAATGACCTGCAGCGCTCCGCTCCGGGAGATGACAATATCGTTCAGGGACCAGTCCTCCGTAATGCTGCCTCCGGACCCGTAGATCTTGCCGTTTAGCATCATCCGGCTTTCCGATTCCACTTCCCCCTTCATCAGCTGCTCCAACGCCTCCTCCAGACACCCGGTCTCCACCTCGGACATATACCCCAGGGTCCCCAGATTGACGCCGATCAGCGGAATATGGGCTTTTTTTACATCCCATGCCGCCTGAAGCATCGTGCCGTCCCCGCCCAGAACGATCATACAGCAGGCATCCTCCGGAAAAGAAAGCTCCCCTTGCTCCGTCTCTCCTGCAGCAAGGCTGTCACAGGGCGTTTCGCCATGATATCCGCAGCAGCCGTCCCTATTACGCAGTATCACCGTGCATTTATGTCCGCGGGACTCCAGATAGCTGCGGATCCGATCCGTGGTCTCCATGCTCTTATCCTTATAGCAGTTGGTATAGATCAGAAAATGCTTCATGGCTGTCCTTTCTTATCGAGACTTTCATGTGCCAGGGATACCACGCCGGCAATGCAGTCTGCCCACTCCTGCCTCCAGGAAAGTCCGCTCCTGTCTGCCGTAATCTGCTTCAGGCTTACCTGGGCCTCATGCTCATTTATATCAGGCAGCTTCCTGCAGCGCTCACCGTCCTTTCGGATATGCACCAGATATTCAATATTCCCCTCCGGTCCCTTAATGGGAGAATACTCCAGATGCAGTACGGAAAAGCCAATCTGATCTGCAAAATCCATGACCCTATGGATCACCTCTTCGTGAACGGAACGTTCCCTGACCACGCCCTTTTTTCCCACCTTCTCCCGGCCTGCCTCAAACTGGGGCTTGATCAGGCATACCATCTGCCCGCCGTCCCGCAGCAGGTTTCTGGCGGGGAGCAGGATCCTGGTCAGAGAGATAAAGGATACATCCACACTGGCAAAATCCAGCTCCTCCTGAATATCTCCGGGCACCATATAGCGGAAATTGGTCTTTTCCATACAGACCACCCGCTCGTCCTCACGCAGCTTCCAAGCCAGCTGTCCATGGCCCACATCCACGGAGTAGACCTTTCCGGCCCCATTCTGCAGCATACAGTCGGTAAAACCGCCGGTGGAGGCGCCGATATCCATGCACACCAGTCCCTCCAGGGATATCTGCCAGCAGTTTACGGCCTTTTCCAGCTTCAGGCCACCCCGGCTCACATATTTCAGCTGGGAGCCCCTGACCTCCAGCTGCAGCTTGCTTTCCTCAAACATGCTCCCGGCCTTATCCTCCTTCTGGCCGTTCACATAGACATTGCCGGACATTATGATGGCCTTCGCCTTTTCCCGGGAGGGGGCGTAGCCCTGACTCACCAGAATCATATCCAAACGCTCTTTCACGCTAATCCTCCTCTGCGGCAAGCCTTTCCAGAATCCTCCGGCAGATGCTGTCTGCGTCCATACCGATTTCACTCTTTAGCATCTCCACATTCCCGTGCTCGATATAGGCGTCCGGCAGCGCCGCCTGAAGATAGTCCACTCCAAGGTTCTCCTCACTGATGTACTGCAGTACCTTCTCCCCGTAGCCGCCTGCAGAGACATTTTCCTCCAGCGTCACAATCAGCCTATGGTCCCCGGCAGCCTCCTGCAGTGCCTCAGTATCAATAGGCTTTACGAAGCGGGCATTGACCAGGCTGACCTGCAGCCCGTTCGCTTTCAGCTTCTCCCTGACCTGCTCCGCCGTCCTCACCATGCTGCCCACTGCAAACAGGGCAATATCCCGCTCCCGGTAGATCCATTCCGCTTTCCCCATTTCCACCGGCTCCCGGTACTCCTTCAGTCCGTCGTAGGCCTCCCCCCGGGGATAGCGGATAGCTATAGGTCCGCCAAAGTCCAGGGCATATTTCAGCATATCGGCCAGTTCCCATTTGTTCTTCGGTGCGCAGACATGCATATTGGGAATATTAGTGAGATAGGACAGGTCAAAGATCCCCTGATGGGTCTCGCCGTCGCTGCCCACCAGCCCCGCCCGGTCAATGGCAAAGACCACCGGCAGATTCTGGATACAGACATCATGCAGGATCTGATCGTAAGCCCTCTGCAGGAAAGAGGAGTACACCGCCACCACCGGCTTCATGCCCCCTGCCGCCAGTCCCGCCGCAAAGGTCACGGCATGCTCCTCGGCGATGCCCACATCAAAAAATCGCTCAGGATACCTATTACGGAAACGCTTCAGCCCCGTGCCGTCCGGCATGGCGGCGGTGATGGCCGCTACTTTTTCATCCCTTCCGCCCATTTTGCACATGACTGTGGCAAATACATCCGTATAGCTGGCCTTGGCATGGGGATTGGTGGGCAGCCCGGTTTCCACGTCAAAGGGCTCTGCGCCGTGGAATCTGGCCGGGTGCCGCTCTGCCGGGGCATAGCCCCTGCCCTTCTGGGTGATGGCATGGATCATTACGGCGCCCTGCACCCGCTTGGCCTCCTGAATCACACGGATCAGCGCAGGGATATTATGACCGTCCACCGGCCCCAAGTATGTAACTCCCATATCCTCAAAAAGCATGCCCGGAATGACCAGCTGCTTGAAGCTGCTTTTAACCCGTCGGATACCGGTCACCATATTATCCCCCCTGGGGGTGCCCCGCAGAGCGTCATAGATGCCCCTTTTCAGATCCAGATAGCTGTCCGCCGTCCGGATATTGTTCAGATACTTGGAGAGCCCTCCCACGTTTTCCGAAATGGACATATTATTATCATTAAGGATAATGATGAAGTTGGTCTCCAATTTTCCTGCATTGTTCAACGCTTCATAGGCCATGCCCCCGGTCATGGAGCCGTCGCCGATCACCGAAACGACAGTGTGATTCTGCCCCTGTATATCCCTGGCTTTCACCAGCCCCAGTCCGGCGGAGATGGAAGTGGAGCTGTGTCCCGTATCAAAAGCATCACAGTCGCTCTCCTTGCGCTTGGGAAAACCGCTCATGCCGTGGAACTGGCGCAGGCAGTCAAAGCCGTCCTTGCGTCCTGTCAGGATCTTGTGGGTGTAGGACTGATGTCCCACATCCCAGATGATCTTATCCTCCGGCAACTGCAGGGCAAGATGCAGGGCCATAGTCAGCTCCACTGCCCCCAGATTGGAGCCCAGATGCCCGCCGGTCACACTGATCTTGCGGATCAGGAAATCCCGGATCTCCTGTGCCAGCTCCCCATAAGCCCTTGGATCAATATTTTTGATATCGTTTACATTCTGTATCTGCTCTAAATACATGTGCTTTACCTCACGGAACGCTATTTTCTGCGATGGATCAGAAATTCGGTCAGATCCTGCAGAAATCCGCTGTCCCCCTCCATGGATTCCAGAATCTCCATGGCTTCCCGGGACATCTGCTCCACCTCTTTTGCTGAAGCCTCCATGCCCTTTAAGGTCACATAGGTCTGTTTATGGTTTTTCTCATCGCTGCCAATGGGCTTGCCCAGCTCCTCCATGGTTCCGGTCACATCCAGAATATCGTCCTGTATCTGAAAGGCAATGCCGATATCGTAGGCGCATCTTTCCATCTGCCGGATCTGCTCCTCATCCGCTCCCGCCATAATGGCGCCCACCATCATAGCGGCCTGAATCAGCGCTGCGGTCTTGTTCTCATGGATAAACAGCAGCTGTTCCATGGACACCTGCTCCTGCTCCTCCGCTTCAATATCCGCCGTCTGTCCCCCGATCATGCCGCAGACGCCGGCTTTCCGGGCCAGCAGGGCCACCGCCCGGGCAGTGCGCTGCAGCGGGGCTGCTTTATCCGCAGGAGACTGCTCCTCCTGTACACACAGAGGAAATGCCTTCATGGCCGTCTCCCAGGCCAGATTCAGCAGACCGTCCCCCGCCAGGATTCCCATGGCCTCCCCATACACCGCATGGGTGGTTCTGCGCCCCCGACGGTATTCGTCATTATCCATGGCCGGCAGGTCGTCATGCACCAGAGAATAGGTGTGGATCATCTCAATGGCTGCCATCAGCGGTTCGATCTCCCGGCCCGTTCCCCCCAGCATCCGGTACACCTCCTGCATCAGCATGGGACGGAGCCGCTTGCCCCCCGTCAGAACACTGTAGTTCATGGCTTCCAGCACCGTGCGCTGCAGTCCGGTCTCCTTTGGCAGATATGCTCTGAGGATCTCCTCGCATTCTGCTGCCTTATGCTGTATGATCTCCTGTATCTGTTCCATCTTTTCCTCGTTTCTGCATAGCGCAGGCAACGCCTGTGTTATCGCTCTAATCCGCAGTCTCCTGCCCTGTCCGTCTCTCCCTCTGTCTCTGACATGCGCTTTGCTACTTAGCGTCCAGAGGCTCCAATGTCCCCTCCTCCGTCAGCTTCAGCACCTGCTTCTCCACCCGGTCGATCTGGTCATTGCAGTCCTTAAGCAGCTTCATGCCCTCACTGTAACCGGCAAAGGCCTCCTCCAGGGAGATTTCCCCGGTTTCCAGGCGCTGGATGATCTCCTCCAGTCTGGTAAAATTCTCCTCGATACTTCTCTCCGGGGCTGCCCCCTCTGCCTGACTTTTTACTCTTGCCATCCGCTTCTCCTCATTTCTCATCCGCTATCCTGTTATGCCCAGGCCCGGAGATTTTCGCCGGATCATTCTCCATCCTGTCCGATCCGCTGCATCTCCTCCCGCTCCTCCACTCTGGCCCTGATCCTGCCGTCCGTCACCTGGATCGTCAGCTGCTGTCCCGGCTCGGCTTGTCGTATGGATCTCACCGTTTTCCCCTGTTCGTCCGTCACATAGCTGTAGCCGCTGTTTAACTTCTGCAGTGGGGAAAGACCCTTCATTTGTTCAATGTACAACGCCATGCGGTGCCGCTTCTCAGTCAGCGCATTCTGCATCCCCCTCTGCAGTCTCTCCTCCAGCTGCAGCAGACAGGTGTGTCTTTCCCGCAGCCTGCTGCCCGGACTGACGACCTTCAGCTGCAGCTCATAGCGCCTAAGCAGTTCCCTCTTCCGCATCAGCTGCCGCTGCATTCCCTGCTCCAGCCGTATATGGGCATTCTTCAGATCTTCGGTAAACTGCCGGATATCATAGACCGCCAGCTCCGCCGCCGCTGACGGGGTGGGAGCCCGCAGATCCGACACATAGTCGATGATCGTGGTATCCGTCTCGTGACCCACTGCCGAGATGATGGGCACAGAACAGTCGAATACCGCTTGGGCCACGGCCCTTTCATTAAAGGCCCACAGATCCTCGATGGAGCCGCCGCCCCTGCCCACAATCATCACATCCACTCCCTGCTTTTCCAGAGCATGGATCCCCCGCACAATGCTGGCTGCTGCCTGCTCCCCCTGCACGATGGCCGGATAAAGCAGGATCTGCACATAGGGATTGCGCCGGGCAGCGATCTGGATAATATCCCGCACCGCCGCACCGGTATCCGCAGTCACCACCCCCAGGGTACGGATAAAACGGGGAATGGGCTGTTTATACTCCTGAGCAAACATGCCCAGCTCCTCCAGCTCCCTCTTCAGCTGCTCATAGCGCTCGTACAGGGCTCCGGCGCCGTCCAGCATGATCTGCCTGGCATAGAGCTGGTACTTGCCGTCCCGCTCATACACATCCACCATGCCGCCCACGATCACCTGCTGGCCCTCCTGCATCCGAAAGGTAAGGCCGCTGCGGTTCCCCGCAAACATGACGCAGTTCAGGGCGCCCTTTTGATCCTTTAACGTAAAATAAATATGTCCAGAGGAATGATATTTGCAGTTGCTCACCTCTCCTTTGACAAAGAGGGCCTGCAGCATATAGTCCTGCGTGAACATATTCTTAATATACGCATTGACCTGCGTAACCGTATAAACACTGCGTGCCATCACTGTTTCTCTCCGTCGGCAGCGGGCAGAAATTTTGCCAGCACAGCATTGACAAAGGCACCGGAGTTATCCTGACCGTATTTCTTGGCCAGCTCCACCGCCTCATTGATCGCCACATTGTCCGGCACATCCTGATCGTACAGGATCTCGTAGACACCCAGGCGCAGCAGCGTCACCTCCACCTTACCCATGCGGCTGATGCTCCAGCCCTCCGCCTTTTCATTGATCATACTGTCGATCTGGGGCAGCTTCTCCTGGATCCGTCCGTATTTTGCCGTAATATAGTCGATGTCCTTATCCTTTGCAGCCAGGCCGTCTTCCTCCCGGGGCTGCCTGATCTGCGCCAAAAACAGCTCTCTCTGCTGAGGCATCTCCTCCAATGCATTGAATTCCACACGAAAAAGCAGTCTGAAAATCTGCTCTCTCTGCTCACGTCGTCCCATAGTTCCCCGCTCCGCTTTCTTTCGTATTAATTGACCTTTACCCCTACAATACGGATATTCACATCGCTGCAGGTCAGTCCTGTCATATTCTCCACAGCTGCTTTTACCTTGGCCTGCACCTTGCTGCAGGTCGCAGGAATATTGTAGCCATAGCGCAGCGTTACCGCCACATCCACTTTCACATTGCCGCCCAGCACTTCCACTCTGACATATTTTTTTACCGGCTTTCCGGAGGCGCCCGCTGCCGGAGACACTCCCTCCACCTCGGTGGCTGCCAGACTGGCAATCGTAGCCACTACATCATCAGCAATCTTTACACTGCCCACGTTCTCATCCTCCTGCAATACTACGGTTCTATTATCTATTTCCTTTTCCATATTATTTCCTCCATCCTGTCCGCCTTATACGGGAAATGCATGCTCTTCAAAAATGTTAAACGCATTGCATTTTACCTATTGTAACACATTTTACCAGATCCCTCAAGTGCAAAATGTCTCCCCGGGAAAAATGTCTCCCCGGGAAAACCCCTGGGAAAACCAGAATGTGATGGACAGCTGTTTTTCATTTCGTGCATAATGCAGGGAACTGCAGTCCTGCCCCAGATAGGAAAATACCTTTTTCTCCTCGACCAGATGCTCCAGCAGCTGACAAAATACCTCCTCATCGGTACATTTCAGGGAGATCTCCTGCCTGCCCGCCTCCAGCGCTCTGTCAAAGGCCTGCTGCAGCGCTTCCTCTTCCAGGGAAGAAAAGAGACATCCCTCCCGGACATAATAATTGTCCCGGGTAGCCGTACATTCCGGCAGCGGCACATCCTGACTCGGTACATGGGTGTGCAGCAGCTGTTCAGTGGTCACACAGAGATAGTCGTAATTGACCTGAGGCATCCAGTCCCCATCCCCATCCTGCTCCTCAGTCTGCTGGTAGGAGGCATCCCCCCAGGTGGCGTCCATATAATAATATTCCCCGTTCAGCAGGAGCAGATTCCAGGCATGTCCCTCTCCGGGCTCCACACGGCCCTGAACCAGCACACAGGGAATACCCAGTTGATTCAGCAGATACTGGGACGCCTTGGCATAGCCCTGGCACACCGATGCCCCGTTTACCAGCACGGAGTACAGATTCTGATTATCCGGTGCATCCAGCACATAGTCTGTGTTCCGGATCAGGGTCTCATAAACATAACGAACCTTCTCATAATCATCCTCGCCCTGCGGAGCCTGCGCCAGCAGCTTTTCGGTCTCCTCCTGTATCCGGGCCCACCTGTCGGCACACTCCTCTTCGCTGTAGGTATAGCTGCCGGAAAACTCAATCTTCACCAGCTGATCCAGGCGGCTGAACCGGGTATAGCGATAACCGTCCACATAGAAATACTCGGGATGATCCGCCAGCACATAACAGAAGATCTGATCAATATCCTCCTCGGTCAATCCTGCCTCCAGACCCGCCGGAGACAATTCCTGATCCAGCTTCATGCCTGCCAGGGTATGCTGGATATCCCGATACCATTGCTGCCTGGCCTCATCCAGATACTGAAAACAGTACTCCCAGGCGTGAGGATCCGTGTAGTCCGCAGCAGGCTGGGACTTCTCCTCCGCCCCCAGCAGCTCCTGCCAGGTGACCACACGGGACTCCTCTGCTCCCCGGGTTTCCCCCGTGCCGTAATCCACCGTCTCCGTCCGGCCGCCTGCGGTCTGACCCGGCAGGGATCCGCAGGCCGTCAGGAGCGGCAATGTCAGGAGCAGCAATGTCAGTCCGGAAATAACATTTTTTTTCTTATATTCATTTTCGTCCTTCCGACCATTACCAGACCTGCGCACTGACTGCCTCCTTCTCTGTTTTCCGCCAGCTTACCAGCCTTCCTCTCGATCTCCCGCCAGCTTACTTGTCTTCTTCTCAATCAAGCGCCGGCTTACTGCCTGCCGAACTCGGACAGCACCAGACCCTTGTTCCGGTCCAGCGTCATGCCGATGCTCCAGGAATTGACAAACAGCAGCAGCGGATTTCCTCTCATATCCCTGACCTTCTTCATATCGGATGTTCCGGTCAGCTTTTCCACATCCACCTCATCCTTGTTTTCGATCCAGCGGATGTGCTCATAAGGCAGGTTCTCCAGCCGAATTTCTACATTGTACTCATTTTCCAGACGATATTTCAGCACATCAAACTGCAGCACGCCCACCACGCCCACAATGATTTCCTCCATACCGGTATTGAACTCCTGAAAAATCTGGATAGCGCCCTCCTGAGCGATCTGCTGCACGCCCTTTGTAAACTGCTTCCGCTTCATGGTATCCACCTGCCGCACCCTTGCGAAATGCTCCGGTGCGAAGGTCGGAATCCCCTCGTAGGCAAATTTCTCCTTCGGCATACAGAGGGTATCCCCGATGGAAAAGATGCCGGGATCAAACACGCCGATAATATCCCCCGCATATGCTTCATCCAGGATCTTCCGCTCATCCGCCATGATCTGCTGGGGCTGGGACAGGCGCATGACCTTGCCGCCCTGCACATGGCGCACCTCCATATTGGCGTCAAAGCGTCCGGAACAGATCCGCATGAAGGCCACCCTGTCCCGGTGGGCCTTATTCATATTGGCCTGAATCTTGAACACAAAGGCGGAAAACTCATGCCCGGCAGGATCGATCAGACCGATATCCGCCATTCTGGGCAGAGGATTGGTAGCCATCTGCAGGAAGTGCTGCAGAAAGATCTCCACGCCAAAGTTTGTCAGGGCGGAGCCGAAGAACACGGGAGTCAGCTTGCCTCTGCGCACCTGCTCTAAGTCAAACTCCGCGCTGGCGCCGTCCAACAGCTCGATCTCCTCTAACAGCTTGTCCGCCGGGCCGTCCCCGATCAGCTCTCTCAACGTGCTTTCCTCACACACAGGCACCACCGTGGTCTCTCCCTCCCTGGTGCCCTTTTCCGTATCCGAATAGGTGTATACCGCCTTTTCCTCCCGGTCATACACTCCCTTAAAGCCCTTGCCGGAGCCGATGGGCCAGTTCACCGGACAGGTGGCAATACCCAACTCCTTCTCAATTTCATCCAGCAGATCGAAGGTATCGTTGGCATCCCTGTCCATTTTGTTGATGAAGGTAAAGATCGGAATGCCCCTCATGCCGCAGACCTTGAACAGCTTGCGGGTCTGGGCTTCCACACCCTTGGATGCATCGATGACCATCACCGCAGAGTCCGCCGCCATCAGCGTGCGGTAGGTATCCTCCGAGAAATCCTGATGCCCCGGCGTATCCAGGATATTGATGCAGTAGCCGTCATATTCAAACTGCAGCACGGATGAAGTAACGGAAATACCTCTCTCCTTCTCGATCTCCATCCAGTCTGACACCGCATGCCGGGCAGTTGCCTTACCTTTGACACTGCCCGCCAGATTGATGGCTCCGCCGTAGAGCAGGAATTTTTCCGTTAAAGTTGTCTTACCCGCATCCGGGTGGGAAATGATGGCGAAGGTTCGCCGACGATTGATTTCTTCTGTATATTGATTCATGGGTATTCATTCCTCCAAGTCTGTTATTTTAGTAAGTAATTGCTGTTATGGATCCGCTTTTCTTCGCAGGTTGGACCTCTATGAATAATTTGTCTGTTTCGGTCCACTTCTAAACCTTTTTTCCCATCCAGGACATAAGTTCTGGACCGATATTGTATATCTGTTCCAAATCTGACTGCGAAGCAGGAACCTCCACCCAATGAGCAA
>CAZFYD010000029.1:13775-22074 GCA_964523315.1 uncultured Acetatifactor sp. | reverse complement strand
CCCACTGCCCATACCAGAAAGGTCAGCATATCCTCCACAAAGATATACAGGGCGGAGAACCGGCAGTCATACCGTGCCACATCCAGTTCCGCTTCCCGTACCTTATTATTGTTCTTGCTGAACCGACTCATCTCCTGCTCTTCCTGTCCAAAGGCTTTGACCACCCGGGCTCCGGTAAGGTTCTCATTTATCTGGCCGTTCAGCCTGCGGTTTGCCCGGTGGCGCTTGCCGTAATAGTGCCACAGCCTGGGCATCAGCAGATAGCTGATGAAAAACAGGATGGGCATCAGGATCACAGAAGCAAGCGCCAGAACCGGATTTAAGAGAAACATAATGACGCAGGTCGTAAGGATCGTTCCCACATTGATAAAAAAGTAGGGAATCCCGTCAATAAAAAAGCTGGAGATCTCCTCCGCATCATCGGATACACGGGTCATCAGGCCGCCGGTCTGCCTCCTGGTAAAGAAGCTGATGGACAGCTTTCCCATGGAGTCAAAGACCTGGCTTTTCAGCTTTCCCACCACCTCCGGCGCAATATGGGCTGTCAGGACGCCCTGCAGGATGCCCAGGCCCTGGATCAGCACCTTGGTCAGGATCATGACGATCACCAGCATCCCCAGCGCCGTCAGGAACCTGCCGACAGGCAGATGCAGCATAGCCAGAAATGTCTCGTCCTTGGCCAGCACCTTATCGTACAGCACCGTGCCGCTGAGGTAGGGCCAGACCAGGTTCAGCCCCGCCGTGGCCAGATAACAGAACATCATGACCACCAGTCGGCCCTTGTAGGGCTTAAAATAAGACACCACCCGCCACAGGATGGACCTTTTATCCATGCACTTAGGACACACCTTGCGCTCCTGATCCGGGTAGATCATGCCGCATTTGGGGCAGCATTCCTTCCCCTTTCTGACATCCAGATCCTCCTGGGTGATCTCCTCCTCTTTCTTGATTTTTTCCAACAGGCGCTCCATCCGCATGAAGGCCTCCATCCTGGTATTGGAAAACTGGCACAGGTATCTGTCCACGCCGCCGATGCGTGCCATCAGGATCCCGGTGCTCACCTGACGGATCACCTCCAGCTTTTCCACCTCTGTCAGATCATACAGCACCACCGCCGGCTCCTCCAGAGACTTCTCCTGCTCCAGAGACCAGCTGTTGTAGCCCCCCAGCCGATACTCCTGCTTTTCCCGGTAGGGATATCTGGCCAGGATCAGCTTTTTTGCGGTCAGCGCTACAATGGAGTCCGCAAACCGCTGCTGCTCATCCAGATCCCCGGTGGCCGCAAATATAATCTCTTTTCTTTCAATGCCATATTTCTGTATGACATCTGTAAAACTTCCCGGTAATTTCATATTGTCCTCCCAATATCTCCCGAATGCATCGACAGACGCACAAAAGGGCATAACCTGCATTAATGCCTGTCATGCCCTTAAATCCTCACTATCTATGCCTATGTACTCTGTAAGTTCCTGTTTCGCCCCTACAGCGCCGCATATCCTCGGGAGACAATACCATTACTGCTTCGATCTGCTGCATAAAACTTCGAAACCAAATTTAACATGTTTATTGCCTCCTTTCCTTTTATTTGTTTCATTTAGTACTATAAACACTTTTCCAGCATCTGTCAACTATTTTTTCCCTGCCCCTATTTTGGTATAGGCAAAAACTGGCCGATCCCGCTCATCCCACTGAAGCTTCAGCAGCATGGCATGGCGGTTGGGATCATACAGCGGGTCCCCCTGGACCTCAGCGTAGGTTCTGGCATGAAATACACAGATATCATTGCCCTCCTCATCCTTCGTAAAGCTGTTGTGCCCGGGGCCGTAGATTCCCTTCTCCGCATCCGTCTTCAGCACCGGATACCGCTCCTTAATCCAGGATCCGGGATCCAGCAGATCCGCATCCTCCCGGGCTGACAGCATTCCCATGCAGTAGCAGCTGCCCGTGCCGGAGGCCGAATAGGTCAAATAGATATGCCCATTCCTCTTCACCACCGCCGGGCCTTCATTCACCCAGAAGTCTACTCTCTCCCAGTCATAATCCGGCGTCGTCAGCAGCACCTGCACCGTCTCCAGCCTGTCGGCCGCCGCCATTCGGGCAATATACAGGTTGGAGATCTGCTTGCCGACCCCCACCTTTTCCGCCCACACATAGTACCAGCTGCCCCGGTTTTCAAACACGGTGGCGTCCAGAGAGAACGCCTCGAAAGAGAACGCATCCTCCGGCGCCCGCTTCATTTTGCCCCTCTCGATCCAGGGATCCCTCATGGGATCCTCCCCCGTACACTCCAGCACATAGGGGCGGATCTTCCAGATGTCCTCTTCCTCCCCGGCGGCAAAATAGATCACCCATTTCCCAAACAGATAATGGATCTCCGGCGCCCAGATATGCTTGCTCATGGGGCCTTCCGCATGCTTTGTCCAGACCGTGATCTCCTCCGCATTCCGAAGTCCCTGCAATGTGTCCGCATGCCGCAGGATGATCCTGTCGTAGGCAGGAACCGATGCGGTAAAATAGTAGCTGCCATCCGGCGCCTGCCCCACAAAGGGATCCGCCCTTTGGAGAATAAACGCTTCATTGTATTCTGTGATAATACCATTCATTTCCTGTTTGCGCAAAGCTCTCACCTTCCCTCTTCACAGTCTGCCGCAGATTGGCTTATACTTCCATCGCCAGATGCAGCACGGCGCAGGGCGGAATCGTAAACCTTACCGTATTGCCCTCTATTTCCATCCGGTCAAAGCGTTCCGGGGCTACCGTATCCGGCTCCTCAAACGTGTTGTGGGCGCACATTTCATTGGTCAAAATCCTGCCCTCCGCTGCCCGGATCTGCGTCTCGGCAAATACGGCCTCAATTTCATATGCTTTCTCAACAGACAGATTATTCAGCGTCACATGGATCCTGCCGTCCCTGCCCAGAGATACGGACTCCTGCAGATTAGGCACCTTCCACTCCTCGGTTCCGATCTCCTGCGTCTCTATATAACTGTCTAACAGCTCCGCATCCTGATGCTCCTTGTACAGATCGAATACATGGTAGGTGGGCGTCTTGAGCATCCGCTCACCGTCCGTGAGAATCACGGCCTGCAGCACATTCACGATCTGCGCCAGGTTAGCCATCTTTACACGGTCACAGTGCTTGTTGAAAATATTCAGATTGATTCCGGCCACCAGCGCATCCCGCATGGTGTTCTGCTGATACAAAAAACCGGGATTGGTGCCGGGCTCGCAGGTATACCAAGTGCCCCACTCGTCCACGATCAGACCGATCTTCTTCTCCGGGTCATACTGATCCATGATCGCCCCGTGCCTGCAGATCAGCTCCTCCATGAACAGGGTCTTCTTCAGAGTCTTGTACCATACCTCCTCATCAAAATCCAGGGCGCTGCCCTTGATCTCCCATCCCTCGGGATGGGTGTAATAGTGCAGGGAAAGTCCGTTCATGAAGCCATGAAACTGCTCCGCATGGTCATGGGTGGTCTTCAATACTCCTTCCGTCCAGTGATAATCATCCATATTGGGACCGCAGCAGATTTTGAAAATCTCCTCGCCCTGCTTGTAATTGCGCACATAGGTCTGATACCTGCGGTACAGGTTGCCGTAATACTCCGGCGTCATGTTGCCGCCGCAGCCCCAGTTTTCATTGCCCACGCCGAAATAATCCACTTTCCAGCTTTCGGGATGACCGTTCCGTGCCCGCAGATCCGCCATGGGGGATACGCCGTCAAAGGTCATATACTCCACCCACTCGCTCATCTCCTGCACTGTGCCGCTGCCCACATTCCCGTTTACATAGGTCTTGCACCCCAGCTGCCTGCACAGCTCCATAAATTCATGGGTGCCGAAGCTGTTGTCCTCCACCACGCCTCCCCAGTGGGTGTTGATCATTTTCTTGCGGCTCTCCTTCGGCCCAATCCCGTCCATCCAATGATATTCATCAGCGAAACAGCCGCCCGGCCAGCGCAGCACCGGTACCCGGATCTCCCGCAGCGCCTCCACCACATCATTGCGCATGCCGTTGGTATTCGGAATCGGAGAATTCTCCCCCACATAGATTCCTTCATAGATACATCTGCCCAGATGCTCGGAAAAATGCCCCTGCACCTCCGGGTTAATATGCCCCTTGGGACACTTGGGATTGATATACAATTTTGCCATTCCTCTGTTCCTCCGTCTTATCCTCTATATTTTTTTTATTTTTTTCATGATATACCAGATATCCGCCAGCACTGTACAGACAGCCGCTATAATCAGCATTCTGTCTATCGTAAGGGGAAGATATCCCATGGTAACAAAGCTGATAATCAAAAGCATAAGCATCACGTAGCCAAAGCTGCCTGCCGTCATAAAGAGAAAAAAGATAACTTCCTTTGCCAGATCCAGCGCATCGATCCTGTCCTTTTTCTCCGGTCCTGTCCTTTTCCTCACGGATATTCTCCTCCTTTCCCGCAGTCCTTACCGGCTTTTACTGCCCCAGACCGTCACCTGGCTGTTTTCTCCCAGCCCTGTAAATACCATGGTTTCCAGCTTTGTATTTTCAATCTTCATAGGCAGCGTTACGCCGCTGTAGGTGTCCCCGTTAAAACGCAGCGTGATATAAGGGGTGCCGGGTTCCAGCTCCCAGCTTCCCTCATAGGCGCCCGTAATGCTGCCGTCCTCATTCAGGCAGATCATCTCCGGCTTATTCGTGGCCAGGTTCGCGTAATCGATATCCAGAGTATGCAGAATCACCTCATACTCTCCGGCCACCTGGGAAAGGTCGTAGCCCTGGGGATCCAGGAGCTCGCCGCTGGTCTGATAGGGCGCCGCCAGGGGCCAGCCCTCCTTGTTCAAAAACAGCTGATGTACCTTCACATAATGTCCCTCCGTGCCGTCCGTTGTCCTGGTGTGGAAGACGATGTATGCCCTGCCGTCCTCATCCACGAAGGCTGAATTATGACCCTGGGCTACCTGACCCTTATTGAAGGTGCGCCATTTATAGCCGCCGAACAGCCGCACGCCCACAGAGGTATTATAGTTAAACACGTAGCTGTCAGCATAAGGGGTATTCCCCAGCGCATCCACATAACCCCCGTCCGGCGTCTCGGATCGGAAGATGCGGATATTGTAGCCGCCCTTTGCCTCCAGATTGCCATAGGATATAAACAGGAAATAATAATCCCCGATCTTCTGGATGTAGGACGCCTCGCCGGACACATAGGACCCGCCGGCAATCTTTTTGCCGAAATAAGCATCTGAATGGATATCCGTGTCATAGCTCACGCTGTAATCCCGAAGCCCCGTCTCTTCATCCAACTCCAGCATAAAGATGCCGCCGGACCAGGAACCGTAGGATATCCACAGATTCCCCTCATCATCATAGAATACACAGGGATCAATGCAGTTCGGATACATATCCCCCCATTTGCGGTTATCCACGCCGTAGGTCACATAGCGCTCGGGAATCTGCTCCTCTCCCAGTACCATCGGCGCGTCCGTCTCCCCGTAGGTATCCGCGTTGAAGCCGCCGTAGACAATGGTTCCCGCATAATCATAGGGGCCATCTGCGGCATCGGCTGTCAGGAGCACAATATTGGACTTCCAGTCGTCTCCGTTGGCACTCAGATACATGCAGTATTTCTCCATGGCCGGATTATACACGATATCCGGCGCCCACAGATAGCCGTTCCAGCTTCCCGAGGTCTCGTCCTTGTTCCATGCCCGGATCTGCTCCTTCACCTCATCGGTAAAGCTGCCCTGGAAAGCGCTGTCGATGCTGGTCCAGTTCCGCAGATCTAAGGAGTAGCCCCCGGCAAGAAAACTGCCGAAAATATAATAGGTTCCGTCAAAATCCCGGAAAATCGAAGGATCGTGGCAGGTAATCTTCTTGGCGACATCCCTGTCTTCCCCGCTGATCGTTATAATGTCCTGTCTCATGGATAATTCTATCACGGCCCGAATGATAACCTCCTGTCCCGCATACTGCACCCGCACATAGGGCCTTAAGGTAACGGATTCCAGATCCGCTGTGGAAGCCGAAACCGGCAGGCTGTTCCCCAGCAGAGCCACCGCCAGTAGCAGTGCCCCGGCTGCCGCCCCGGAGGACGGCTTTCCGCTCTTTTTCCTGCGAAAGACGCAAAACAGCAGAATCAGGACTGCCAGAACCGCTGCGCAGATCCCGATGCTTACCGCTCCCCTGCCGGCTCCGCCCTCAGCTGATGGCTCCGCCTCCCGGACATCCGCGGCGGTAAACACCTGGCTGCTGCCTGTCAGGGTTCCCGTGAGAACCACCTGATCGCCGGAGGTAATATCCGGCAGCTGGGTGGGCATGGAGTCCTCGCTGACGGCTTCAATGCCCTCCGTATTGCTGTAGCTGAAGGAGGTGGACACGCAGGTCCAGTAAGCCCGGTTGTTCTCCACGGTCAGCGTATATTGAATCTCCTCCCCCGCCTGATATTCACTCTTGTCCGTCTCCAGCGTCACCGTCACATCCGACTCCGTGGTGCTGCACACTGCACCCTCCTGGGCCGATACCGGCAGCGCCATGGCCGATGCCAGAGACAAAGCGCATAAACCTGTCAGCAGTTTCATTTTCATAATGATCCCCATTCCTTTCCCGCTTTTTTGTCCCGATCCATACGATATACATAAAAATCCCGGACTTTTGTGCATATCGTATCCATCGAAGCAGCGCTCCGACATCCTTTTTTTAGAAAAGCTCCGGGATACGATGTATCCGCATCCCGGAGCTTCAGTCACTCATTTGCCAGGAGCAGAGAACACTTCTTTACTCAACAGACAGGATCTCAATATAGCATTCCTCACAGGTAATCAGGAAGTAGCAGGGATCCTCCGCTGTCAGATTGCTGGTGAAGGTGGTCTTATTGGTAAGCGTATCGCCGTTTCTGTCAACGATAACAGCATCCATCACGATCTCACCGCCGTTTCTGGTGATGGTCATGGTCACCTGCGCTGCCTTCATAGCATCCAGCCAGGTTGCCCAGTCATCCCCCCAGCTGGTCTCATAGGTAGCCACATAGTTGTCATCCCAGCCATAAGCATCGGAACGCACTGCCGCCCACTCGATATGGGAGTCTGAAGCGGCGTTGGGATCGGCGCCGGCCTCGGAGTACTCGTTGGTGAACACGAATACATAGTTATCCCAGTTGTTCAAGCCATCGGAATAATTGTTAAATACCACAGTCTTGGAAGCGCCGTCAGCCAGCTCATAGCTCTCGGTCCATTCGGTCCACCAGCCGTTTGTATAGTCCACATTACCCACTGTAGCGATGGCATTTTCATCGGGAACGATCACCAGCGCATCCTTTACGGAAAGCAGCTCCACATAGCTTGCCTCGTTGGTGAACAGGAAGTAGCAGGGATCCTCCGCTGTCAGAGCCGTCTTGATTACGGCTGTAGAAGTATTGGAAGTACCGTTGTAATCCACCATATCCGTATTGATGGTCAGGGTATCGCCGCTTCTGTTGATGGTCATGGTCACATCCGCGTCCACCATCACCTGGGTTCTCCAGGTATCCCAGTTTGCCCAGCTCCAGGTAAACTCATCATTGCCTTCCTCATAGCCCCAGCCATAGCAGTCCGCACGGACCACAGCGTACTCCAGATGGTTCTCGGAAGCAACAGAATTGGGATCCACATGAGCCTCGGAATACTCGTTGGTAAATACGGTGGTAAAGTTATCCCACAGATTCAAGCCATCGGAATAGTTGTGCAGAGTAACCTCCTTGGTCTCACCGTCCTTGATCTCATAGGCTTCCGTAAAATCAGTCCAGAAACCGGCCGTCAGATCCGTGGTGCCCAATGCGGTAATGGCATTTTCATCCGCTACCACCTCAATAACCCTCTCCGGCTCCTCATATGCCACCGTCGGATCGCCGTCCTCATACAGGGTCTTTACCTGTCCTGCGGTCAGGGCCTGATCAAAGATATACAGCTCGTCAAACGCGCCCTTGAAAACAGAATCCCAGTAGTTGATGCCCAGCAGGAAATCAAAATTGTCGGAAGCCTCCATGGTGCCGGTAACCACATTGATCGGCACCACATTGCCGTCGGAATCCGTCTGCACAAGCTCTTCACCGTTGACATAGAGCTGTGCCTCCAGCATGGTCCCGTCTACGCTGACCTTGGAGGGATCCACCACCAGCACAATATTCATCCATTCCTTCAGGTGCTCATCGCCGCCGCTGGGCGCCCAGTTAGGCCAAAGCGCGTCATTTAGCTCGTCATATGCCCAGATGCAGGGAAAAGCGGCGCCGTCCGCATTCCACTCCGCCCTGGTGATGTTCAGATAATGCTGACC
>CAZFYD010000029.1:0-13675 GCA_964523315.1 uncultured Acetatifactor sp. | reverse complement strand
GTATCCTGAGCGGTGGGCTGGATGCCGTCCGTTCCGTCCGCCTCGTCAAAGGAATAGTAATAAACCGGAGCGGGAAGCTCCTCGCCTGCCACCACGGCAGGCTCCTGGGTTTCAGCAGAACTCTCGGAGGATTCTACAGTAGATTCCGCTGTAGATTCGCTGATGACCTCCGTACTGCCCTCTGTGTCTGCAGTGCCTCCGCAGGCGGCAAGAGATACCGTCATGACAGCACTCAGAAGAACGCTTAAAAGTTTCTTTTTCATTATCTTACCTCCATTTTATTTGAAAATCTTTGGTTTCCGTATTACTGCGCAAAGGAATCCACTACTGCCTGATACTTCGCCAGATCCTCATCGGAGAGCACATTGTAGCCGCTCGGCCCGAAATAGGAGATCATTGCCTCCGCGTGATAGTAGTTGGCCTGCTCTGTGGCTTCCTCTGTGTAGTCAGCAGCCTTTGCCGTACCCTGATCCACCTTGTCATGGATGGCCAGATTATTAAAGTACTGATCACAGAAATTCCAGTAGCCGGCAATGTTGTACCAGCCATAGGGAACCGGCCTGGTAATGCTGTCAAAATAATCATCCCAGTAGGACTTGTGATCGGCATCCTGAGGGAACAGCGCCTTGTAGCCCTCCCAGACCTCCGTATCCAGCGTGATGGGCACAGGCATGTTGGAATGCTTCAGCGCTACGCCGGAAGCATTGGTGATGGACTCGTCGTTGTAGATCTCCAGACGGGCTTTCCAGCCGTCAATGCCCCATCCCATGAACTTCAGCAGCAAATATGCTTCGTAGGGATGCTGGCAGGAGGTGGATACACCGCCCATGTACATGTTGGCGATGACATTATGCTCCTTCTCATCCACCACGTTGGGGGTTACATAGGGAACGATATCCAGACCATAGGTCTCCTGATAGCCATCCACGCCCCAAAGGTTCTGATAGGACCAGAAGCCCTCGGAGAATACTGCCACATGTCCGCTGGCTCCAAACCAGGTACTCCAGTCTCCGGACCAGTCCTCCATCTCCTGGGTGTCCTGCTGCGGCGCCACATAGCCGCCAAGCTTCAGGTCGGAGAACTGCTGCTCACCGATTGCCCAGTAGGAAAGGTCGAAGTTCTCGCCGTTAAAGCCGAACTCGCCCTTGATGGCTCTCTCCTCGGGGGAGCAGGCTGCGATTCCATACAGGGAATCCAGTCTGTTGTAATATCCCAGGCCAAAATACTTCATGCCGGTACGGTCATCCACAGTGGCATCCTTGATCAGCTGGATCATCTCTTCCCAGGTCCAGTCCGTTCTGGGCATTTCCAGATTCAGCTTATCGATCACGTTCCGGTCAATAAATATGGCGCTGGGCTGATACCAGGTAGGCATCGCATAACGCACGTCCGTATCGAATTTACCGATGCCGTACTCCTCAATGGTAGCCATCAGATTGGCCGTCTCCGGATCGTTCTCCACGTACTCCGTGATATCACGCCAATACATATTTGCCAGAGCCGTGTCGGAATCGGTTCCGGAGAATACATCCGGGAAGTTGCCTGCCGCCGCTGCCGCGGAGAGATCTGTACTCATATCACTGATCAGTTTCGTCTCCACCGTGATATTGGGGTACTTCTCCATGAATTTTTCTGCCAGCAGATCGATCGTGGTCTCATCCTCATAATGCCAGTAGGTCAGCGTGATATCTTCCGTTGTCACACCGTCCTCGCCCACTGTACCGGCGCCGCCGTCTGCGTCAGTATTGCCGCTGCTGCCGGTTGAACCGCAGCCGGTCAGACTCATGAGCATTGTTGCCAGAATCAGCACGCTTGAAATCACTTTCTTTTTCATATTTTTCCTCCTTATTGCTTATTTATCTTACATTCCCGTCAGGGAAAGAAAGACCGTCTATTCGCCTGTGATACCCGCCCGGTCGATGCTCTCCACGAACTGCTTCTGCAGCACGAGATACATCAGCAGCAGCGGCAGAATGCTTAGGGTTGTCGCCGCCATCCGCACAGACTCGTTCAGGCTTGTAGCTGTGTCTCCGGTGACCGCCTTGGATTCAAAGGTCGAATCAAAATTCTTAAGCTGCACCACCAGATTCGTCCAGATGCTCTTGGACGCAAGGCCCTGCACGTATAACTCCGTCAGATAGGATTCATTCCAGTACCATACAAAGGAAAACAGCACCACTGTCACGATGGCCGGAACCGCAGAGGGAACCGCAATCCTGAAAAAGGCTTTGAAATGCCCTGCCCCATCAATGGCCGCCGCCTCCATCAGCACCTTCGGCACCTGCCGAAAGAACTGATAAAAGATCAGGATAAAAATCGGCGCGTTCAGGCCGTTGCCGAACACTGCCGGCAGTACGAAAGTCAGGATCGTCCCCAGGATGCCCATTCTATTGTAGAGCACATAGGTCGGAATCATGGTGACCTGGCTGGGCAGGATATAGGAGAAGATCAGAATGCCCATCATGATCTTTTTTCCCTTGAAATCATATCTGGCAAAGCCATAGCCCACCACCATACAGATGAACAGGTTGCACAGGGTCGGCAGTCCGGCGATCAGAACGCCCTTCGCCAGGGACATCCAGAAATCCATGGATTTCGCCGCATCCACGTAGTTCTGCAGGTACAGGGTGCTGGGAAGCCATTTTACAGAGGTATCCAGCAGGTCATCCCTGTTCATAAAGCTGGTGCTGATCATATAGAGCATGGGATACAGGTAGATGAAGCCGATGCAGATCAACAGTCCGTAGATCACGATCTGCTTGCCTGCGCCCTGCTTTTCCCTCGTACCGAAGACAAACTGATGCAGCTTTTCTCTGGTAAAGGTCTTTTTAATAGTCTCCGCTGCCGTCATAGGTCCTGTACTTGCGCCTGGTCCTTGCCTTTTCGATCTTCTTGACATTTCTGCGCCCCCTCCTTTCAATTCGTTTTGCCAGTCTCGCTTCCTTCTTCTGCTCCCGGATTCTCCTCTTCACCATTCTGTCATAGACATCCTTCTTGGAACCCAGCAGCAGGAAAAACAGCAGAACGATCAGAGTGATGACCACGGAATACATCCAGGCCATGGCCGAAGCGTAACCGTATCCCTTCTCCTTGGTACCCGAGAACATGGCGGACTCGATCATATTGATCAGTTCGTTCTGCTCATTGCCGGACAAAAAGATTACGGTATACACGGCATTCAGCAATATCATGGGTTTAATGGTCGGCAGGGTGATCTTCCAGAAGCATTCCCAGCCGGAACCGCCGTCGATCTTGGCCGCCTCGTATAACGCCGGATCCACCTTCTGCAGAGCAGACAGGAAAATCAGGATCTGGACGCCGGAGTACCAGAGGATCATAATCATGTTGGAGAACAGCTCCCCGATGGACTCCGCAATACCGGTCGGCAGGAAGGTATCGAGCGCTGTGATCACGGATTGGGTATTCAGCGCCGGAATGCTGGAAGCACCCTGGCTGACCAGCATATTCATCACAGGGCCGCTGACAATGATCACCGGCAGGAAAAAAATCAGCCGGAAGAACCCTTTGGCCCTGATTTTGCTGTTCAGCATCATGGCAATAATCAGGGCAAACACCGTGATGATCGGCACCTCCACGACGGTCTGCCAGATGTAGGTGACAAGCTGCTGGGGAAACTCCGGATTTTCCAGCCAGATCTGGGTGAAATTCTGGGTTCCCACATAAGTGAAGTTCGTGCCCAGAGGGGTAATGCGGATATTGAACCACATGTAGTAAAAGGACTGCCCCAGAGGGATCAGCAGGAACATCAGCACGCCGATGATCCACGGAGCCACGAACAGATAGCCGACTCTGGCTTCTCTTTTTTCCAGCTTGCCTAGCTTTATTTTGGGGTTTTTCTGTTTTCTCTCTTTGCTCATTTACTCACCCACCTCATAGGACATTGCGCCGACGGTAATGCCATCCACTGTCTGATCTGTCAAACTGTAGTTTACATAAATCTTTACGCCGTTATCATAGGTAACCACGGTCACGCCGTTTCCGGTGATCTCATGACCGACAATAAAAGCCCCCGCCACTTTCTCATCCAGCGCTTTCAGGCTCCGGGCGTATTCCAGAATGGTGTCCCTGTACACATCGTACTCAGAACTGTAAATATCGCTGGAATTGGTGTACAGCAGTTCGGAGGAGCTCTCCTTTGTAATATAGAAAGAGGGATAGCTCCCTGTCTCCACGAGCTTCAGGAAAAATTCCTGCTTATTGGCTTCAAAGTTCACATACTCGGAATATACCGGCATCACACCCTTCAGCACAATGGACAGGAAAGGCACGCTCTCGTCCTCGAAAATATAGCTGGAGGTGTAAAGGGGCATATCCAGAAAAGCCTCCGTATCGCTCCACAGGTACGCAAGGGGCTGTTCCAGCACCAGCTCCGTCTTCTCCGCGATGCCGTCCACTATCTCCGCATAGCTGGCAGCGGTATCGTACCGGGTGTAATTAGTGCCGCTGTAAGTATAGGAAAACAGGCTGCTGCTGATACCGGCAACGCAAAGGTTATCCACGCCCTTTGCCGTGTAGCTCTTAATCAGCTTATCCGTCATGTATTTGCTGCGGGCCGGAGTCAGATACATCATAGTCTCATAGACATCCTGATAGGTTTCCTCCTCGTAGCGGCGTTTGTTGATCTTCTTAATCACATTGAAGGAAGCGTTTTTTTCATCGGGATTGATCCGCAGGGCATCGTTATACAGATAAAACCGGATCCCCTCCGCCTCCGCATCCTGTATCAATTCTGTCAGCTCCCCGGTTCCGCCGATTTTGCTGTCGGCCGCATATTTGGAGATTGGGATGTTGTAAAGCCCGCCCTTCTGCCAGCCCTTATATACGGTAAACAGTTCCGTCACTCCTGCAGCGCTTAAATCACTGTAAATCTCCCGGATGTCTTCCACCGTCGTCATGACCACGGCGCTGGTGCCCAGCACCCAGCTTTCCCTCTCCGTCCCCAAAAAGTCAATTCTGGTATGATAATCGCAGTTCTGAAGCTCCAGGGTACCGTTGTCCAGCAAATATTCCCTATAGGCATTTGCCATACCGGCATAATTCGCCTGATCCCCGCTCAGAAAGAGGAAACGCACCTGTAAATCGGAATGGCTTCTATCCTCTTCCGCCAGATGCAGGGAACCGGAAGTGCTGTTGTTACTGGTGGGCTGTGTGTACAGCTTTCTCTCCACAAATTTGGCATAAGCACGGTTATAATCCACGCTGACGCCATTGGGAGCAGCCTCAATGCTGGCTCTCATGGCTCCGTCCTCCACAATAGCCAGATAGGCAATCCCGTCATCGGTGTGAGCAATGCCGTACACCGGCGCAATCACCTGCTCCGCATCCGTGATCATATTATATCTGCCCCACAGAAGAGATTCCACGATCAGCTCGTCAAAGCCCACATCGCCTCCGTAGATCATGGAGGAATAGCCGCTGTTAAAGCGTCCCTCCTTATCGTCCAGGTACACCAGGGCGCCGTTTCCGTCAGGAATGAACAGGTAGCCCTCTTTTTCATCCAAATAGGAGTTGCCCATATAAGGGTACATGGCAATGGTACCGATCTGGTAATTATCTCCGTCCTCCCGGATGGAAGCATCCGGTATCCGGGCGGTCAGCCCCTCCTCTGTCAGGGAAACCTCCAGCGTAAATCCCAACTGATAGGTGTTCCAGTAAAGCTCGGCGGTAAATCCGTTCTCTGTATAGCTGACGTTCTTCGTCACATCATCATTTAACAGATCCGCCTGCTTGGTATCATCATTTTTATTGATCAGAGTAAGCACCACTGCGGATTTCATTGCCCCGATCCAGGTCGCATTGTTTTTCCCGTCATCATAGCTGATGGCGGATTCCATATAGGCCCCCGTCTGCTTATCCTCGATCACCAGGGACAGATCGCTCTCATCGACATACAGTGCATAGCGGGAATTTTCTGTCAGATAGGTATGCCCATTGATCTCCTCCGCCGCCAGAGCGGTCAGCGCTGTATCCGGTACTCCCGCCAGCAGCGTCAGCATCCCAATCAGCGCTGCCATGCCGAAAGCGGCCGCTTTTTTTAATGATCGTAAATTATGAGCCAATTCGATACACCACCTCTCCAGCTAAGGACTGCAGGAAGTCAAACACCTGAGACCAAAGTACGTAAATGATAAACGCCAGCAGACACACGATAAGAATCGTAAATACCGTCAGGAATATGATCTTAAAGGTCTCCTTCACCGTATAATTGTTGATCTCCTTAATGGAGATGAAAGCCAGCACGGCTATCCACACCGCCATCACTATAATGGCCAGCTCCACAAAAAACGTCTCGTTGTATGTGACCACATGGGAGAGCAGGAATACAAAGGGAATCAGGGTAAGGTAAGGTCCCGCACTGTAAATCAGGGAACAGTAAATATGCTTCAGCTTCCCCTCTCCGTCATTAATCGTACACATCAGATAATTACAGCCCACAATCAGCAGCAGCCCGAGGATGATCATGCCCGCATCGGAAACCACATCGTAGCTTCCCTCCCGGACATTCTTCAGCAGGAAACCGCAGAAATATTTATTGATAATATAAAACACAATGGCGATTACCAGCAGGATATTGGCGCTCAGCACCGAAACCCTGCCCTCATGCTTTATCCCATAGCATCCGTCTATGGGGTGGCGCATAAAGGTAAACATATACCGCAGCTGCCTGATTAACCGGTACTCCCCGAAACGCCGCAGCACTGCTCTGGGCTTATCCAGAATATGCTTTTTCCGGTCCAGCAGCCCGACCGTCTTCACCAGAACAAATAATATGATGAGGATGATCACAATCGCCGTCAGATTATGCTTCAGCCAGACATTGCGGATCTCCCAGAACGAATCGGAATAGCCGTCAAAATCCTTGGCCAGCCTGGAATATTTCAGCGCCTCCTCGTAATTTTCTTCCTTATAAAGCGCTTTCCCCATAGCCATGTTGGCATAGTCAAACAGGTTATTCATCTGCAGTACCTGCTGCAGCGGTTCCTTACTCTCGGAATATCTGCCCTTGGAGAACAGATAGAGCGCCGTATGCAGATAGCCGGTAAACTCGGTGGGCTCATATACCTGGATCTGGGCCTTGTCGGAATCCAGCACATAGATCTTGTCATCCGTGCTGATCTGGATTGCCTCCACCTTGGTACTCAGTCCGATCCGCTGCTGGCCGTCATCGCTTCCGCCGAAAACAAACAGCAGATTACCCTCATTGTTGTACTCGTATATGTATCCCATCTGGGAGGCCACAAACACATTGTCATGATTGCCCACCGCAACGGCTGCGGGCACATCCTCGTAGGCATCCGGCTCAATCATATTGACGCCGGCAATATTCAGCCGCTTTAAGGTATCCAGCTCCTCGCCTCTGGTTACGGTGTAGATCAGTCCCTTTTCATCAATGGCCATATTATCCGGAGTGGCCGGGATATTGCTCTGGGACTTTGCTCTCTGGGCATCCGTCTGGATGGCTCTCCAGATGATATTCCAGAGGGAAGCGTTGGTGCTGTTGGTTCCGAAGTAGCCCAGGAAGGTGCCCCCCTCCACCGGGCTGATCTCCACGATACCGTTGGTGTTGGACTCGCAGATCACGTACATGGTTCCTGCGGCATTCACCACGATCTTCACCGGCAGGAAATCCTGGGTCTCACCGTACATTGCCTCTGCAGGCCTGCCGTAGCTGTGGATCAGTTCTCCGTTTTCATCAAATACAAATATCTGCTTGGCATCACGGTCCGCCACATAGCAGATGTGATCCGCCGTGACATATATGCCTTTGGGATTCACCAGCGTATCCTCGCCAAAGGTTGTCACCAGGTTGGCCTCCATATCGGATACCACCACCCTCTTGTTTCCGCTGTCCAGAATATACATATAGCCGTCGTCCAGCAGCATAAAATCCGTGGGCCCCGACAAACTCTCCTCGCCGATCTTGGTGATGGTCTCATAGGGCAGGTAGGCCGTCTGTGTCTCCGTGACATAACCGTATCCGTCCACCGTATAAGTCTTATAGGGGGCATCCGCCTGAGCCGTCATAGGACTCAACTCCAGAAGCAATCCCACGGCAGCGAGCAGAGCCGTCAATGAGACCAAAAGCCTTTTCATCCTTTTTTTCATTGTCTTCTCCCTCTCATTTCTACTTGATACCGGAATGTGCCATTGTGTTCATCACGTTCTTCTGCAGGATGCAGAACAGGATCAGGTTCGGCAGGAACATAATCAGGGATGCCGCTGCGGCAATACCCTGACCGGCCACGGTATTGGTGGTTGTGGTACTGGTCAGTGTACTCATATAAAAGGCCAGCGATTTCAGAGAATCGTCGTTAATGTAATAATTGGAGGTCTCCAGATTGGTCCAGACCTGCTGGAACACCAGAATCGCCGCCGTAGCGATCGCAGGCTTGATCAGCGGGAGCACCACCTTCAGGTAAATCTGCCACTCCTTTGCCCCGTCCATATAGGCCGCTTCAATCAGAGAGTCGGGCACCTGATCCACGAACTGCTTGATCAAAAACAGACCCACCGGCAGTGCGATCAGCGGAAGAATCTCCGCCCAGTAGGTATCAATCATCCCCAGCTTGTTGACAATCAGATATCTGGGAATCATCACGGCGCAGGATACAAACATCAGCGCAATCTGGTTGATCTGCATCATCACATTCCTGCCCTTGAACTTCAGCTTTGACAGCGCATAGGCCGCCATGGTGGAGAACAGCAGGGAGCCGAATACCACCGCCACCGTAATAAAGATACTGTTGAACACATACTTGCTCAGCGGTATTCCGGCGGACCGGGAAGCCTTCAGCAGCTTACTGAAATTATCCAGGGTCGGATGCAGGGTAATAAACTTCGGAGGGAAAGCAAACAGCTCCTCCATCGGCTTAAACGCATGGAAAAATATAAATACAATCGGCAGCCCGGTCAGCAGCACCATGGGCAGTACCATCAGAAAGATTTTGATCTGCCCCTTTTCAAATTTGTCCGGGTTCATTCTATGTCCTTTATATGCAGCCATCTTTTTACCTCCCGCCCTTAATCCTTATCACTGAAAAGCTTTGTCGATATTGCTGAGAAGATCTGTACAATCAGCAGAAGCACCACGGAAACAGCCGCCGCATAGCCCATCTCATATCGGATAAAGCCATAGTCCTCAATGTGATTGACGATCAGCTGGGCCGCATACTGGGGTGTGGGATTGCCGGCCAGCAGCGTACTGATCTGACCGTTCTGGAAAGCGCCCACGATCTGCATTACCGCCGCGAACAGCATCTGAGGCTTCATGCTGGGAATCGTCACATAAATCATTTCCTGAAAGCGATTCCGCACGCCATCAATGGCCGCCGCCTCATACAGGGACTCATCCACATTCAGCAGGCCGGCCAGTATGGACAAAAAGCCAACGCCCATGCTGCTCCACAGTCCGATAATAATGACGATGGGCAGCAGATAGTCCGTGCTTACCAGCCAGATAATCGGCTCATTGATCGCCCCGATGTTCATCAGCCAGCTGTTGATATAGCCGGTCTGGTCTCCGGTAAACATAATCTTCCACAGTACCGTCATAGCAACGCCGGTGGTCATGCTGGGGGAATACAGAATCAGGGCAAATATGGTGCGGGGAACCTTGGGCAGGTTTGCCAGCGCCCAGGCCAGCAGGAAGGACAGCACATAGCCTCCCACGCCGACGATCAGCGCATACTTGACCGTATTGGGCAGTACATATTTCATAAAGGTATCGTCACTGGTGATCAGGTTTATGTAATTCAGAAATCCCACAAATTTCGGTGTCTGGATGGCATTGAAATTGGTGAAGGACAGGATCACCGCCATGATAACCGGAGCCAGTATGAATACTACAAATAACGCTGCATAGGGGAATACAAACAAATATCCGTTCTTATTGGAATGCATTCTCTTTCCTACTGATGATTTCTTACGCATTCTTCTTTCCTCTCTCCTTCATGGCTTTATTCGTTCCGTGTCATGATCTCACGCACCTTGCTGACGGAGGGAATGAGATACTCGCTGAGCACGTTCCCATCGGCGTCTATATAACCGAATTCCTCCAGCTTGCGCGCGGTCTCGCGGCTTGCAATCTTATAGACCTCATCCACACGGGATCTGACGGTATCGCCGTTTACCACAATATCATTAAAAGCATTGCTGAGTTCACGCTCCAGCATGTAGCTGCCCAGCAGTCTGGGAGCCTCCAGGATATTTTCCGCCTGCTCCATGATCACATCCTTATGTGCGGTGGGATAGGGCAGCTGGGCAAACGCCTCCAGATTGGCCGTGGGCCAGATATATTCGTCACCGTACATGATCTGCAGCATCTGTCCGAACTGAGCCTGCACCTCCGTGCTGGACCACCATTCCATGAAGCTCCATGCCTGCTGTTCTCTCTCATCATTGGAAGAGAACATCACCATACTCTCGGCGCCGCCGGACATATAGCGGTAAATCTCTCCGGTTTCGGGATCCTCCACTCCGGGAACCAGTCCGATCTCCCAGGAATTTTCAATCTCCGGCGCGGCGTTCAGGATCAGGTTATAGGAGTTAAAATCTGCAATGCCGATGGGCAGATCCCCGTTTCGGAAATGCTGGTAGAAGTTCGGTATATCCACCGGCATATTGTACAGGGTAAACAGCTCTGTCAGCTCCGTGAAGCCCGCCACAGTCTCCTCGCTGTCCACCAGCAGATCCTGCGCCGTCTCGCCGTAGAGAGCGCCGCCGTTCTGGAAGATCAGGGGCGTAGTCCCGTGGAAATTCCTCATAACCAGCATGGCCGCCGTTGGATAGTAGACGTTCAGGCCTCTCATTTGCAGATCCGGCAGCATGGCGATCAGCTCCTCCATGGTATCCGGCGCCTCCAGCCCCAGCTTTTCCAGAATATCCGTTCTGTAGAACATGACGTAGAAGTTCATGGTCTCCGGGAGGGAATAGAACCCGTCCCCGATCACGGAGGATACGAGAATACCTTCATTATATCTGCCGAACACTTCCTGATAATTGTCAAATTTTGTCAGATCCACCAGAGCGCCCCTGATACCCAATTCAAAGGGAATGGAGTAATTGATACCCGTTGCGATATCCGGCGTATCTCCGGATGCATTGGAGAGCACAAGCTTATTGGCATCCGTCATGAGGGCTAAGTCCACTTCGATTCCCGTCCGGGGCGTAAACTCCTCGTCGATCATCTTCTGCATGATCTCCACATACTGTCTCGGCCGGTTCACCCACACCTGAATGTGGGACTCGTCGGTATTGCTGGCGGAGTAGGACTGTCCAAAGAAGGAATGGAAAAACCGGCTTATGGAAAGTCCCATGCTCTGGAAGAAATTCAATTTTTTCGGCAGCGATGCGTCTTCCTGATATATGTAGATCCGGTCCACCGACAGGTTATTGTCATTGATCAGATCCACAAAGTTCGCAATCTGTGTATTGATGGAGTTGACGCTGGTGGACAGCTCCGCCACACGGTAGGTCAGCTCGTTGGGTTCATCACCCAGCGTCTTCAGCTGCTTTGCCGCAATCAGCAGATAGGAGAAAGCCGCCACATCCTCAGGATCGTCGGCATCCACAAACTTTGCCGCCTCCTCCGTGATGCTGTACAGCCGATCCACCCAGCCATAGAGCCTTTCCTGCACATCCGGGATGTAACGGGTCAGTCTCAGGTCCCTGTACTTATCCTTATTGGTTCCGGCAACCTTTGTCACCTCCAGGGACAGATCGCTGATGCCGCTCATGATCTCATCCACTGCCTCCAGGGCATACCGGATGGCATCCGCACTGATGGTCATGGAAATCGTATGGAACCCTTCTTCCAGATAGACGCTGAGCTTATTGCCGTCCTCATCCTCCAGAGTCGCCGTCCTGTATTTTGTCGTATAGGCTACCGGATAGCTCTGAAATGCCGTATTGGGAATCTCGCCGTCCACTCTCCAGTCCACAAACACGGGGAAATCATTTTTTTCCGACTGTCTGTAATTCATGCCAATATAATAATAACCGGCCTTATCCACATAAAATTGATAGGTAATCGTCTGTCCTGCGGTGGAAAAGGAATCCTCATCCACCGTGTTCAGCACGGTTTCCTTGGAGGAAAGGGGAGAAAGCGCCGAATCATACTCTCCTACAGAATGGATGGAGGAATCGTTTCTCTCATAGAAATTCTCCCCCTCGATCACGATCAGCTGTTCTCCGGCAGCGGACTGTGAGCCGGTGTAAGCTGCAATCTCCCCGGGAGCGGACAGAGTGATGTCGCCCAGCAGGAAGCTGCCCTCGCTGACCGTCAGCGCAAAAGTATGTACACCCGCTTCCAGCTGCACCATCAGCGGCTCAGAATACCGATAGCTGGCATCCATGATCTCCTTGTGCTCCCACTGGATCTTCTTGTCAGGCAGTGTCACGATCTCATTGCCGTAACGGTCGATATCAACTGCTTCCTCCGAAACCCAAGTAGTCTCAAAGGAAAGGTTTCTCGTCTCATAAAACGGATATTCCCCGTCCACCGTAAAGGAAAACTCGATGGGCAGAATGGACTCGTCATAGGACAGATAGTCAAAGCCGATCCAGTACAGGCCTCTCTGGGGCACTTCCAGCGTAACCTCAGCCCTGTCGCCGCCCGTCAGATCTAAGACATCACTGCCGTAATCATAGCTGTCTGCGGTCAGCAATTCCCTGTAGGACGCATCCAGAATATCACTGACGGCAAAACGCAGCGTCTCCCCCGTGTATACGGGCGCGGTATAACCGGCACTGACCTTCGTATAATTGCTGCTCAGTCTCTCCGTGGCATACTCGCCGGATGTTATATCGGTTTCCGTTTCCTCCGCCGTCTCCGTCTGCAGGTCTTCCTCACCGGCTGCGCAAACGCTGTCCATGCCATTTTGGTCAAACAACAGTGCTGCTGTCAGCGCAAGCGATACAACCCTTCTTAAGCCTCTCCGTGCCATACGGACTTCCTCCTTATTCCCCTGATTTTCAATTCATTTCATTCATTGCTGAATCACTGATAGAACTTAATCGTTTTAGTTCTGCTTTTGTTTTAGTGATGACTGAATCTTTATGATATGCACTAAACCTTTATCTATAAATTACTATATCTTGTGTTGAAAATCAACTATCTTTTTTCTTTTAGATGCAAAAAATTTGCTCTTGTTTTTATGCAATTTCACTATACATTGGCCTCAAAACAGAATCTCTTATCGGCTTCTTGTCAGATAACCATGCACAGCCCACTGGCATTCCGTACATACGGCGGTTTGCGGCAAATAAAAAATGCAGGCTCTCTGAGAGAATGTCTGCATTTTAATATTGGCTTAAGTTTTTTACTCTTTACGCTTCTCTTTCAAACTGGGAATAGTAAATCTCCTGATATACCTCACAGTTCTCCAGCAGATGTTCGTGAGTGCCGATACCGGCGATCACGCCGTCATCCAGCACGATGATCTGATCCGCATGGCGAATCGTGGAAGCACGCTGGGATACGATAAAAGTGGTGGTGCCCTTTTCCACTTCCTTCAGCGCCTGCCGCAGACGGGCATCCGTGGCATAGTCCAGGGCCGAAGCGCTGTCATCCAGGATCAGGATCTCCGGCTTGCGGACCAGGGCTCTGGCAATGGTCAGACGCTGCCGCTGTCCGCCGGACAGGTTCTTGCCGTTC
>CAZFYD010000028.1:16032-22562 GCA_964523315.1 uncultured Acetatifactor sp. | reverse complement strand
GTGGTTCGTCAATGCGGAAAATGGCGATATAGTTGTCAATTAGTAATTGTCGGTAGCCCTTTCCGGCATATCTGCCTTCGTTTCGTTCTTGGTGGGACTGTGGAAATGTGTCTAGGCTTAAAATAGCTTTCTTAATTCGGTCAACTTGTCCTTTGGCATTTTCAGGAGCTAATTTTTCATTTGCGATATATTCGTAAATGTGGTCTAATTCACGGATTGCTCTGGGGTTGACCTTTACCTTGTATTTATCCAAAATGTTTTTTCTCCAATTCTGCAAAAACTATCTCTGCATCAACTGCTTCTGCTCCGTTAGCAATTTCCTGTTCAGACTCGAAAATAGCTTGGTCGATGCGGTTCATTCTTGCGAATTTATCATACAACTCACTACTCATTACAACCAAGTCGCTATATCCGTTTTTAGTAATAAAAATAGGCTCCTGTTCCTTGTGTGCGATGTTGGAAATCTCGGTTGTATTGCGTAAATCCTTAATAGGCATAATAAGTGGCATAATGTTTCACTCCTTCCTTTAGCATAATTATAGCATAATTATGCCTGAACAACAATAAGAATATGCAATATAATGAAAATGAAAAATAGAAAATGCAGTTTTTGGTCTGTTCTGCCCAATGCTGCAGGCGAACCTGTGACGCTACTAAGCTTGTTTGAGATTTCATGCTATACCTCCAGATAGCGAGTCCAAAAGTTTAGTGCTAAACTTTTTGGACTCGGATAATTTTGGAATGATTATCTCATTTTTTCAAGGGACAGAAAAGGTACTTGCTATGGAGCGCTTACGGTATAACAGATTCGGCATTAAGTTTTATTGCTTTTGCAATAGGTTTTGTTGTAGGACTCAAATCTTTGCATCTTTAATTATAATATCATTTAAACAATCCGATTCACATGTATATTCCCTTTTTAATATATTGGATATATTTGTAGTTCTAATATCTTTGGCATATTGAGGCATATAATAAATTCTCCTTATGTATTCAATACGCCGAATTACATTCGTTTTCTTATTTTCATAATTACAATGTTTTTGGTATTAACAATGTTTCCCCACCATGTTACGGCTGTTCCCAGCAAAGCTATTACTATCGTAATCGGACTTAAATAAATTAATGTCATAAGCATAGCTTATCTTCACAGGCCCATTATCATTAACCCGGTCCTTGTATGTACGTTTCTTCCCGCCCTATCTGTTCTGGGGAAACAATACCTTAAATACCGTGCGCACCAGAGGCTGAATGAAAAATAATTGGGTAAAGTAGGCAAACGGGAAGTTAAAGCAAACCAGCTTCAACCAGTTTGCCAGCAGGGTAAAGAGGTTAAAACCCGCATAATACGGATAATAAAACCAGGCTGCCAAAAAGCTCATGGCAGGGCACATCAGGCCCACCGTCGCGCATATAATGGCACTTTCAAAATGCATCGGATGACTGCTCCGGGGATCAAAGACCTTGCATGCCAGCTTAAAGGAACAGGGACTGCCCATGATGCACTCCAGGCCATATGCAAAACAAAACTCAATGAGTATCACCGCCCAAATGGGAAGCATATTCCCAAACATATATACTCCCCCCTGCATATTGATTGCATGAATGACACTGTCCGCTCCCGTTACTGCCATCAAGGTATTTCCATTTACAACATAAAGGCTGTAAAAAACATAGGCATGAACTGTTACCAGTACCGTTAAAAAAGCGAAAACCATTCTCTGAAATTGATTCTTAGGCATATCTTGAAATCTCCTTTTCATTAGACACAAAAAACACAAGCCGGCTGCACGCATCCGATGGTATGTAATACATATGTACCGTGATCAGATTTACGTGCAAAGCACAACTTGTGTCGTTTATGTTTTTTTATTTATTTTCCACGTGTGAGTTTATCACATGGAAAAGAAAAAAGTCAAATCTTTTTTAACTGTCAAAGGATACCTTGATCATCTCATCATAGGAGGTGGTGCCGTCCAGCACGTACTCCGTGGCGCTCATACGCAGCGTATACATCCCCTCCTTCAGAGCCTGCTCCTTGATGGCGTCGGCTCCCAGGCGCTTGCTGATGATCGTCTTCAGCTTCGGCGTGATCCGCATGATCTCATACACACCGATACGTCCCTTGAAGCCGGTATTCTCACATTTACTGCAGCCGCAGGGCTCATAGATGGTCACATCCTCCTCGGTATTGCAGTTCATCAGCTCCTTCTCATCCGGCGTAGCCAATCTCGGCCTCTTGCAGTTCGGACAGAGGCGGCGCACCAGACGCTGGGCAATAACACCGATTACGGAGTCCGCAATCAGATAGGACTCGATACCCATATCCTCCAGACGAGTGATGGTACTTGCCGAGGAGTTGGTATGCAGGGTACTTACCACCAGGTGTCCGGTGATGGACGCCTGTACGGCAATGCTGGCAGTCTCCTGGTCCCGGATCTCACCGATCATGATAATATCCGGATCCTGACGCAGGATAGAACGCAGGGCCGTGGCAAAGGTAAGCTCCGCCTTGGGGTTGACCTGCACCTGGTTGATTCCGTCAATATTGGCCTCCACGGGGTCCTCTACGGTGATGATATTTACATCCTCCTTGTTCAGCTCACTCAGGGCAGTGTACAGGGTAGTGGACTTACCGCTTCCGGTAGGTCCGGTTACCAGCATAATTCCATGGGGGTTCTTTAATATGTAATCAAACTGCTCCATCTCCCTGGGCTTCAGTCCCAGCTGGCTCTTTTCCTTGGTCAGACCGGTTTTGGAGGTCAGACGCATTACGACCTTTTCCCCGTACACAGTGGGCAGTGCGGATACACGGATATCGTACTCCATACGGTCAACTACCTGAGTGATACGGCCGTCCTGGGGCTTTCTTTTCTCGGAAATATCCATGCCTCCGATGATCTTGATACGGGCAACCATGGCACCCAGCACATTAATATCATATCTTGCCCGCTCATACAGGGCGCCGTCAATACGGTAACGCACCCGAACCTTGCGCTCGGTGGGTTCAATATGAATATCGGAGGCTCTCTGGCGTACTGCCTTGTCGATCATCTCTTTCACCAGCATAACGATGGGAGAGCTGTTAATGTCCTCCTCGGCGCTGTCCACTTCCTCCACATTCAGGTTTTTCTCCTTGGCGTAAGCCTCCAGAGCCGTTGTTACCTCATCCTGACCGTAATATTTATCGATAGCCAGCATGATGTTCCGGGTGGTGGTTACCGCAGGCTCCACCTGACAGTTGGTGATGATGGAAATGTCATCCTGCGCATACATATCCATGGGATCCGCCATGGCCACACGCAGCACATTCATGCTGTCCGGCGCATATTCGATGGGAAAAATCTTGTTTTTCTTCAGCACATTCACAGGAATCAGATCCAGAATATCCTGGCTGACTGCAATAGTGGTCAGATCCACCAGTTCAATATTCAGCTGCGTACTCAGCGCCATAGCGATCTGCTCTTCCGTTACAATGCCTTCATCTACCAGCACCTCGCCCAGCTTCTTGCCGCTGCCCTTCTGCATATCCAGCGCCTGCAGCAGCTGTGTATTGGTAATGGCCTTACTGTTGACCAGCACATCACCCAGACGTAATTTTTTTCTACCGATATCCATGCTTATAATCCGCCTTTCAAAAGCTATGCTGTGAAAGCGCAGCCTTCAGACCTATGCTTTCTGCCCATAAAATAAGCAGTTTATACAAAATATAGTATAGCACAGCTTTTGGTATTCGTACATGTTTTTTTTGCAAAAAATCCCCGGAGAGCGCTCTGCACACGCCTTCCGGGAATTTCCTGTACTTTTTATTCTTCCGATGTCTCTGCGGTTTCCGGTTCCTATGATTCAGACTCCACGGACTCTTCAGATTCCTCTGTCTCCTGAGTTTCCTCCTCAATCAGATCCTCCAGACTATAGCTAAATCCGAACACCTGGGCCGAGGACACCGTATATATCGTGTCGGAATCCGGCTCACAGAAGTAATACACACTGCCAAAGGAGTTATACTCTCCCACATAATAGGTATAGCTGTTCTCCGCCGTCTCCCAGTGCAGTATATTGGAAGGCTCCTCCAGACCATATTGTGACAGATCCGTCACGCCCTCTATGATATCCTTGGCAGTCACGCTGGCTAATTTCTTCGCCATATTGTCTAATGTGCTCTGTGTCAGGTTAAGAGAAGGGTCATCTGCAGAAACCCATTCTCCCTCCTCCCCGCTTCTCTCAAAGCTGTAGGTCACATCCTCATACACATAGCTGAAACGCAGGATATCCTCTTGTGCAATATCCACCAGCACCTCGCCGTCCACCTGCTCCGCTTCCTTCTCCTGCTGGCGGGTATTATACTGTCTCAGTCCGAAATACCACGCTGCCAGCACGATCAGCACGACAATCAAAATGATAAAATGTCTGCCCTGTTTTTTCATAAATCCACCGCTTTCCTCTACTTCTTTCTTCTCTTGAACCAGATCACGAAGCCGATCACCAGACAGCCGACAGGCAGAATAACCACGGTAATCAGGCCCAGCACCAGAATATTGGCGCTGCTGAGCATCAGTGTGGATACCTCGTAATCCTTTACCGGAATGGATACGCTGGTCTCATGATCCACGAACTGACTCACCGTATTGGTAAACAGCATCTGGTTGGAACCGCCCACCATCTGGCTGGCAGTATCCGTGAACATCTGGTCGCAGGAGTATACCACCATGGTGGCTTCGCCCTCGTCCAGAGTCTTCACTGCCTCCACGCCCAAAGCAAAAGGCCCCTCTGCATCGCCCTCCTGTTTGCCGAACTCCGTAGCGCTTTCAAAATTCCGCATGGAATAGGAGTTGGAAGATGTTTTCAAGATTGTACTATAGCTGACATCACTGTCATCTTCCGTCTCCGGCACCACGATTCCCTGGGTGTAGGGAGCAAAAATGTAGTAATTACCATAGATTCCCGAGGTATATGTGCTGGCCACCACTGTAGGCAGCACATAGAAAGGACTCTGATAATAATTGCTCTGATCCTCCTCCACCACCAGACCCTCCGCAATGCTCAGATCCATATAGGCCAGTACGGCGTCCAGATTCGGCGTCTCCACCTCCCGGTAGCCCACGATCAGGATCACCTTGCCGCCCTGATCCAGATAATCGATCACCTTATTCTTATCATCCTCGGACAGATCGCTGCTGGGAGCATTGATCACGAGGCAGGCTGCGGATTCCGGCACCGATTCATAGTCCATCAGGTTGATGGTGCTGTACTCCACGTTTTCCTTATCCAGACTGCTTTCAAAGGAAGCGCTCAGCGACAGCTCTCCATGTCCTTCCGTCATATATACCAGAGGGATATCATCGCTGAGTACATAATCCAGAGCGCTGGTGATCTGTCCCTCGCCGTCATAACCCGTCACAGTAGAGCTGTAACTGTAATAATCATAACTTGTGACATATACGTCATTGGCATCTATAACCTTGCTCCGCTTGTCGCTGACCACGATCAGACTGTTGGTGCTGACGCTGGAGGAAGTATACTGGCTGTAAAAACGAGGATTCTGGATGGGATCCACGTACTGCACAGTGATGTGCTCCGACATCGCCTCATAGCGATCCAGAGTCTGACCCAGCATGGAATCTTCATTTTCTTCGCTCACCAGCACATAGATGGTCACATCCTCGTCCATCCCTGCCAGGAACTCCTTGGTCTGATCCGTCAGGGAATACAGCTTGTTGCTGGTCAGATCCAGAGAAGTCCAGGTACTGGGCAGCTGTCCCACCAGCAGATTTACCACAATGGTGACTGCCAGGGCCGCCACGATCATACCGCTGCTGTAGGCGCCGGCCTTTAAGGTTTTCACCGATACGCTATACCGGCGTTTCTGGATGGACTGGGCGGTCAGGAACAGCACCAGTGCCGTCAGAGACACATAATACACCACCGAACCTACATCCAGCGTGCCGTTTAACAGCATGACAAAGGGTGTGTACAGGTCATACAGGCTCAAAATACTGGTCAGCCAGTTTCCCGAGGAGGAGATCAGACTGCAGAGGGAGGGCATCATATACCCCACGAACAGCAGCACAAATCCCAGCACAGCGGCGATCACCTGACTCTCCGTCAGGGAGGACACCAGAATACCGATGGCAATGCTGACCATGCCATACAGGAAGAAAGCCAGCACTGCCAGATAGCTCTCTCCTAAGGGCACAGAACCGAACTTCAGCAGGATCAGCGGATAGACAGCGCTGATCAGGGTAGGAACTGCCAGTATGGTCACCAGCGCCAGAAATTTACCCATGACGATCTGCCCCACCGTGATGGGTGCCGTCAGGATCAGCTGATCCGTTTTGCTGCGCCTCTCCTCCGCCATGATCCGCATGGTCAGAACCGGCACCGTCAGCATGAACAATACAATGACGCTGTTAATGACATAGGAAAAATAGGGGTATCCATACATCAGGCAGTACACCAGATAATACAGACCGATAAAAAACAGGCTGACTCCTATAAACAGAAGACCGATAAAGGAGTGAAAATAGGAT
>CAZFYD010000028.1:0-15932 GCA_964523315.1 uncultured Acetatifactor sp. | reverse complement strand
CTGCAGCAGCCTTCCTCCGGGCTGGGCAGCTCCTCCAGTTCCCGGATTCCCGGCAACTCCTTCACGGCCTCCTGCAGGGCTTCATAGCTGCCCCTGACCGTCAGCTTCAATCTGCCGGAGCCGCTCATCAGTCTCTGCAGACCCTCCGGGGAATCGCTGGCCACCAGCTTGCCGTGGGAGATAATCATGATATGGTCGCAGACTGCGCTGACCTCCGACAGGATATGGGAGCTTAAAATAATCGTATGGCTCTTGCCCAGTTCCCGGATCAGGTCACGGATCTCGATGATCTGCTTGGGATCCAGTCCCACGCTGGGCTCATCCAGGATCAGCACCTCCGGCGATCCCAAAAGCGCCTGTGCCAGTCCTACTCTCTGTTTATAGCCCTTGGACAGATTTTTAATCAGGCGTCCCCGCATATCCGTGATCCAGGTCATGCCCATGACCTGTTCCACCTGTTCCTTCCGCTCCGCCTTGGGCACTTTTTTCAGCTCTGCCGCGAACCGCAGATATTCCTCCACCGTCATGTCCATATACAGCGGCGGCAGCTCCGGCAGATAGCCGATCCGCTTTTTTGCCTCCTCCGGCTCCTGCTGCACGTCATGGCCGTCAATGGTCACTGTGCCCTCACTGGCTGCCAGATAGCCGGTGATGATATTCATTGTAGTGGATTTTCCGGCGCCGTTGGGACCCAGGAAACCGTAAATCTGCCCTTTCTCCACCTTGAAGGACAGATGATCCACAGCCATATGATCCCCATACCGCTTGGTCAGATTGGTCACTTCAATCATGATTCTACCTCTTTCCGCCACCTCCGTGGCTGTATGAATAGCTCAGTCCCCCGTTTACTGCCGGGTCTGCGCAATCTTTATCTCCTAGCTTATGATGGAAATGTCATGGAAAAGTGATTATTTTGTGAAAAATCTGTGAAAACACACTGTTGTTTCTCCGCCGGATATGTTACAATTCATATATGTATGGAGGAAAAGTTTGGAAGCTTTACTTCCAAATACGTATTGATGCAGTATCATGGGCACAGCCCATGATATGCAGGGAGAGGTAACAATGCAACTATTATGCGCCACATCCAATCCGGCCAAGTATACAGCTATGCGGGATGCCCTGCAGCCTCTGGGGATTGAGCTGTTAAGTCTCCGGGATATGAAACAGGTACCTGTAGCGCCGGAAGAGGGAAAGACTCCTCAGGAGAACGCGCGGCAGAAAGCGCTCTTTTACTATGAGCATTATCAGATCCCCCTGTTTTCCTGCGATTCCGGGCTTTATTTTGAGAATCTGCCCCGGGAGCTGCAGCCCGGGATCCATGTGCGGTCCCCCCAGGGCGTCTATCTGGACGATCAGGGCATGCTGGACTATTACGGCGGTCTGGCTGCCCGTTACGGAGATCTTATAGCCCGATACTACAACGCTGTCTGCCTGATTATCGATCCGGAACATATCTGCGAGTCCATGGACGAGAGTCTGGCCAGCAACAGGTTTCTGCTCACTGCCCGGGCCCACCGGATCCGCAGGCCCGGCTTCCCGCTGGACAGCCTGTCCAAAGAACTGTCCTCGGGAGAATACTACTACGATATCAACTCCCATGATGCGGATGATCTGGTGGGATATGAGGGATTTACTGCATTTTTCCGGGAAAAGCTTTTCTCCTAAAACGACAAACAGAAAGAGGTAACTATGAATCAGGTTAAAATTATTGCTGACAGCACCTGCGATCTGGCACCGCAGCAGCTGAACCAGTACAATATCGCCGTCAATCCGCTTTGCATCATCATGGACGGAAAAAGCTACTATGATCTGGAGGAGACCACTCCGGCAGATATTTTCAAATGGGCGGATGCCAACAACACCACACCCAAGACCTCTGCAGTCACCTATGAACGCACCAGAGCACTGTTTGAAGCCTGCAGGGAGAAGGAACAGGATATTGTGTTTTTCGGAATCTCCGAGGATATGAGCACCACCTGTAATGTGGCCCGCCTGGTGGCAGAGGATATGGACTATACGGAGCATGTGCAGGTCATCAACTCCATGAATCTCTCCACCGGTATCGGCCTGCAGGTGCTCTATGCGGCCCAGCTGGCCGCCGAGGGCAGATCTGCCGCAGATATTGCCGGACTGGTCAATGCCCGCCGAGGCAAGGTTCGTGCCAGCTTCGTGGTGGACACTCTGACCTATCTTTCCAGAGGCGGCCGCTGTAATCCGGTCACCGCCCTGCTGGGAAACCGCCTGAAGCTGAAACCGGAGATCGTGGTGGAAAACGGCAAAATGAGCGTGGCCCGCAAATATCGGGGCTCTCAGGAGAAAGTGATCCTGAAATATGTCAATGACCTGCTGCCCCAGCTGCAGAACGCTGATCCCGCGCAGGTATTTATCACCCACTCCATGGCTCCCCGGGAAACCGTAACCCAGGTATATAAATATCTGGAAAACCTGCATATTTTTGACACTATTACGGAGACCTGCGCCGGAGGCGTGATCTCCAGTCACTGCGGCCCCGGCACATTGGGCGTGCTTTTTTATGAAAAATAGCCTGCCTTAGTTTCCTTATCGCCGAAGGCATGCCGGGCTTCCTCAATATAATACCGGGCATTTTCAAGGCTCTTTTCCGCTTCTTTTGGCGTCACCTCCCGTTTGATCCGGGCAGGGCTGCCGATTACCAGACTGTTGTCGGGGATCTCCATGCCCTGGGTCACCAGGGCACCGGCGCCGATGATACAGTTTTTGCCTATCCGGGCATGGTTCATAAGGATCGCCCCCATGCCGATCAGCGTATTATCCCCCACCCTGCAGCCGTGAACCACTGCGCTGTGGCCCACCGTCACATATTCGCCCAGCTCCACCTCGCCGCCGGGATCCATATGCAGCACCGCATTGTCCTGGATATTGCTGCCCCGGCCGATGCGGATGGGGCCGGAGTCCGCCCGCAGAGTCGCGTGGTGCCAGACGCTGGCTCCGGGCCCCAGCGTGATATCCCCGGACAGGGATGCGCAGGGAGAGACATAGGCAGCGTCCTGTCTTGCTGCGGCCTTTGACTTCTCTGCCTTCTCCGGTTTCCGCATGCTCACATCCTTCCATGTCAGCCGGTGCAGCTCCCCCTCTTCCTGCAGTCCCGCAAAGCCCTGCTGGCGCAGCGCCTCATAGAGCACGATCGCTACAGAGTTGGACAGATTCAGGGAACGGATCCGGGGCAGCATGGGGATCCGAATGCAGCTCTCCTCATATTCCACCAGAATCTCCTCCGGAATCCCCGCACTCTCCTTGCCGAACATAATATAGTCATCGGGGCCGTATTCCACCTCCGTATAGCTTCTTTTGGCCTTGGTGGTGGCCATCCAGATCCTGACTTCCGGGTGCTTCTGCCGAAACTCCTCAAAATTCACATACCGAGTCACGCCCAGATGCTCCCAGTAGTCCATTCCGGCACGGCGGACGGATTTCTCATCCAGATGAAAGCCCAGTGGCTCAATCAGATGCAGGCTGCTGCCCGTGGCCACACAGGTGCGGCCGATATTGCCGGTATTCGCCGGGATTTCCGGCTGGTGCAATACAATATGCATGTCCATTCCTCCATAATCGCTGCGTTCACACCGCGCTATTTGAAAAGGGGCCGCATCTTAAGCAGCCCCCGTACTTTTCTTACGCCTCTTTCGCTTCAGCCCGCAATTTAGTAATAAACCGGTTCAGCCTGCTCATAGCCTCCCGCAGCGTATCCAGGGAATAGGCATAGGAAATTCTCAGGAAACCCTCCCCGCTGTCGCCAAAGGCAGTACCCGGCACGGCTGCCACCTTCTCCGCCTCCAGAAACGCGTTGGCAAACTCCTCGCTGGTCATGCCGAACTCCTTGATGCAGGGAAATACATAGAATGCCCCAAAGGGTTCAAAGCACTCCAATCCCATCTCCCCAAAGGCGTTCATCAGGAATCGCCGCCGCTGGTTGTAGGAGATCTTCATCTCCTCCACATCCGCATCCCCGTTTTTCAGCGCTTCCACTGCCGCATACTGGCTGGTGGTGGGGGCGCACATGATCGCGAACTGATGGATCTTGGTCATCTGCTGAATGATCGCATGGGGGCCGCAGGCATAGCCCAGCCGCCAGCCTGTCATCGCATAGGCCTTGGAAAAGCCGTTGATCAGAACTGTCCTCTCCTGCATACCGGGCAGGGAGGCAATGGAGACATGCTTCTCCTTGTAAGTCAGCTCGGAATAGATCTCATCAGACATGACAAAGATGTCATGTTCAATAATCACCTCTGCGATCGCCTCCAGATCCTTCCGCTCCATGATGGCGCCGGTGGGATTGTTGGGGAAGGGCAGGATCAACACCTTGGTTTTATCCGTGATGGCCTCCTTAAGCTCCTGAGCTGTCAGGCGGAACTCATTTTCCGCTTTCAGATTGATAATAACCGGTTTAGCCCCTGCCAGAATCGCACAGGGCTCATAGGATACATAGCTGGGCTGGGGGATGATGACTTCATCTCCGGGATTGATCATGGCACGCAGCCCGATATCAATGGCCTCGGAACCGCCCACGGTAATCACTACCTCCTTATCCCATTCATACTGGATGCCCTGTTTTCGCTTTAAATAATTGCAGATCTCCTGCCGCAGCTCCTTTAAGCCCGCATTGGAGGTATAAAAGGTTCTGCCCCTCTCCAGGGAATAGATTCCCTCATCCCGGATATGCCAGGGGGTGTCGAAATCCGGTTCCCCCACACCTAAGGAGATGGCATCCTTCATCTCACTGACAATATCAAAAAATTTACGGATCCCGGAGGGCTTTAATGCAACCACCTGGTCTGACAACGGATTTCTCATGGCGTAATCATCTCCCTCTCATCTTCAGTCTTCTGTGCAAATACGGTCCCGTGATCCTTATACTTTTTCAGGATAAAATGGGTTGCAGTGCTGAGCACCGGATCCAGCGTAGCCAGCTTATCAGACACAAAGCTGGATACCTCACGCAGGGTCTTGCCCTCCAGAATCACCATCAGGTCAAAGCCGCCGGAAATCAGGTACACGCTCCTGACCTCCGGGTAACGATAAATCCGCTCTGCAACGGTATCAAAGCCCTGGCCTCTCTGGGGCGTCACCCGCACCTCGATCAGCGCCGTCACTTTCTCATTGGAGGTCTTCTCCCAATTGATCAGCGTATGATAACCGCAGATGATACCTTCCTTTTCCATGGCCTCCAGCTCATTTACCACATCTACTTCCTCCACGCCCAGAATAACAGCCAGTTCCTTTAAATCAATACGGCTGTTTTTCTCGATAATGGACAATAATTCTTCTCTCATGGTTTATTTCCTTCTTTCTGCATCTTTTTTAGCATTCTTATATCTGAATATCTCGTCCTGTGCCGGTTTATCCAGATAACGCTTCTCATCGGCATTGTAGATCAGTCTGTCATGGCTGTCCGTAAACTGTCCGATCACTGCCGCCGGGATCCCCTCCCGGGCAAGCTGCTGTGCCAGCGTCTCACCGTGGTCCGCTGCCAGAATCAGGCAGCCGCCGCTGGCCAGCGCATAGGGATTCACCTCACATAGCTCGCATACCTCCACCGTCTCCTGACGAATGGGAATCTTCCTCATATCGATTGTCAGTCCAACACCCGAGCTCTCTGCCAGTTCCCAGAGCGCAGATAGTATGCCGCCCTCGGAGGCATCATGCATGACCCGGACGCCGGACTTTGCGGCGACTGCGGCCTCCGGTGCAATGGACAGGTACCGGTCAAAGCCTGCGGCCTCCTCCACCAGGCAGGCCGGATACCGCTGCAGCAGCCTTTCCCTGTTCTCACAGGCCAGAATGGCCGTACCCTCCAGGGCGATCCACTTGGTCAGCACAATATCCTGCCCGGGCTTTGCCCCTTTCGTGGTCAGACCAGCAGACGCTGCTCCCGACGCAGCATCCCCGTTCGGGATCCCACAGGCCGTCACGCAGACAATCGGACAGTCCACATGACTGCTCACCGTGGTATGCCCCCCGGCAATTTGCGTCTGCATCCCGCTGCAGGTCTCTTCCGCCGCTGCCATCAGCTCTTTCAGCAGCTGCTCCTGGGCATCCTCCGGCAGGATCAGGGTAATCAAGACAGCTATGGGCCAGGCGCCGGCTGTGGCCAGATTGTTGGCGCACTTCACCAGTACCCGGGCCATATCCGCCTTGCCCGAGACTGCGGCCTCACTGACACAGGCAAAAAAGGCGTCTGCGGGCGCAAAAATGGCGCAGTCTTCCCCTACGCCTGCGCCATTTACTACTTCCTGCCTCTTCGTATGAATCTGTCTTAATACAGAGCGTTTTAGCACACTGTCCGATACTTTACCTGTCCTCATCCTCTGCCGCCTGATTTTCCTTACTTTTTATGGTGTCTGCTGCCCCTCTGTTTCTGCCGCCGCTGCGGCCTCCTGCTGAACAACAATATTAATCACATTCTGCACGTTGGCCAGACTGCCGCTGTTGATCGCATCGATGATCGCCGTATAGGCGTCGGGATTGGCCGTAGCCACACCCACCTGATAGCTGGCCGGCACCATCTTATAGGAGCTGCTGTTTACCTGGGTGCGCTCCACTTCCACCCCATTTTCAGTCACTACTTTCCACAGCTGCGCCTTGTATCCGATATGAGCGCTGTCGCTCTTCACCAGATACCCGATGGGCTGGGAGGCATTTGCATACAGCAGCTCTCCGGGGGGATTGGTAACCTCCAGCACCTTGCTCTCATAGGTTACCTGCCGATCGCTGCTGCGGGTCTCCTCGCCGTAGATATTAAAGGTGATCTTTTTTCCCTCAATGATGCCCTCGATGTAGATCGGGACATCCAGATTGTTCACAAACTTGAAATCCTTTCCGGAGGATTCCGCAATCGCCGCATCCGCAGAGGGATCCACATAGGTTACAATCATGGAATGATTGTACCGCTCCGTGACCTCCAGCTCCGCCCTCAGCACCGCATTGTACAGCGTGGTGGATACCTGGCAGATGCCCCCTCCCAGACTGTCCACTACCTTGCCGTTTAGGTAAGAGCCCGCCATATAGTAGCCGTTCTTCTCCGTGAAAGGAGCCACCGCCTCATAGGTGGAGAACTCTTCTCCGGGATACAGCGTGGTACCGTCGATCAGCCGGCATCCGTTGCCCACATTGGCGCTTCTGTCACTGCCCGATGTGGAAAAGGAAGTGGTATAGCTTCCGATCACATCCGTCACACGGGCAAGCTCCTCCGCCGAGCCTCTGGGCTGATCTACCGCCACATCCAGGACGATGGTGCAGGGCTGCAGATCCCATTCCTGAATCATATAATTGTATACGGTGTCAATGGAGGTCTCCACATCCAGCAGATAACCGGTCTGTCCCTCAATCACGGTAAATACGCCGTTTTCCCGCTTCAGGGAGACATTGACGGCCTGCTGGTCGTACTGACTGCACTGGCCGATCAGGATATCATTGATGGCATTAATATCATAGCTGAAGGTAAGCTCATAGTTTACGGGTTCATGCTGCAGATCCTTCAGCGCCTTATACCGGGCAATGACATTTCCCTCAGTACCGATGGCAAGCGCCTCATCCAGGATCTCCGGGTTGCTCCACGCAATGCCCAGATCCCCGGCTGTCACCTGCACTTCCATATTGTTGGAGGTCAGCAATGTAATGGTGACCGGGCGCAGCGTCTCTTCCACATACTGCTCCACCGCAATGGCAGCCTCCTCCTTATTCATCCCGCTCAGATCCATGCCCTGAATCAGCACGCCCTCTTTCAGGGTTTCTTCTCCGGCAGCCTGAACCTGCAGGCTGATGCTGCACAGCAGAGCCAGCAGCAGTACCGCCCGGCTCCAGTGTAAGACAATTTTTTTCATAGTAAACCTTTTACCTTTCCCGACAGATCATTGCATTATCAGAGCAGATATGCTAAGGTAGGAATAACCATCGCCAGCACAAGTATAATGACGACTACCCCGGATACGATCCGTTTTGTCTTTTTATTATGTAAATTCATCATGGGTCTGCCTCCTTTATAACTCTGAAAGGATATTATATATGAATTTAACTTTTTTAGCAAGTTTTATTATGTTCATCTGCATGCTTTCCATAGTGATCCGGCGTCACAGCCGCATTGTGCGGAAAAAGCAGGAACAGTTCTGGGAACGGGAACGGCAGGCCAATCATGTGCGCCGCAAACCCCTGGATAATCTGGATTATATTACCATTCCTCTGGAGAGGCTGCCGGTGCATGTCATGACCGCAGACGTCACTGTCAGGGAATGTCTGGATGTGCTCAATACGCTGGCCGGAGAAAAAATTGTCAATTTCACCGGCATCACCAATACCGACCTGAAGCTGACCTACGGCACGGCCAATATCACTGTGCTGTCTGGGTATGACCAGAACTTTACCCTGCTGGTGCAGACCTTGCAGAAATGGGCGGAGACGCTGCACAAAGCCGGGTATACGGATGAAGCCCGGCAGGTTCTGGAATATGCCGTCTCCGTTCACAGCGATGCAGGCACGTCCTACCGTCTGCTGGCCGCTCTCTATGATCAGGCCGGGGAACGGGAAAAGGTAACCGGGCTCTATGATATCGCTCTGGCTCTGACCTCGCCCTCCGGCAAAACTATCGCCCGTACTTTGCGAGAATCTTATCCGTATATCGGCTCGCTTCGCTCCGGGTTATAGTGTCCATATCAAAGTCTATTACTATTTTATGCTTCTGCATCAGTTCATATAACCTCTGCTTCTGCCTTTTGGAGGCAGGGGAATCTTTTTTCGCTGCATAATGCAGCTCCCTGGGCTGAAACAGCTCCGCCTCCTGCTCATAAAACTGCTCTGCCAGAATCCGGTACAGCTTGCTGGTGGCCCGGGCGTCCTCGTAGGCCCTGTGAGCCTGATGGGGGATCTGATAGTAGGCACACAAATATTCCAGGGAACGATGCTCCAGCTCCGGCAGAAAGCGCCTGGCAATGCGCAGCGTATCTATGCCCTGCTTTTCAAAGGGCCGCCCTGCATTTACGGCCGCTTTTTTCAGAAAAGAATAATCAAAGAGCACCCGGTGCCCCAGCAGCGGGAGATCCTCCAGAAAATCCAGCAGCCGGGGCAGGATCGTCTCCATGTAAGGGGCGCTGTCCACCTCCTCCTGACGGATATGGGTCAGCTCCACGACCCGCTCTTCCAGCTGCCTGCCGGGATTGACAAAGGTCTGAAAGGTTTCCGTCGGTTCGTCCCGGCACACCTTTACCGCACCGATCTCTATGATCCTGTCCGTCTTCGGCTGCAGACCCGTGGTCTCCAGATCTATACTCACATAGGTATCTGTCATGCTTTCTCCTTTTTCGGCCCCTGGCGGCGGCTCTTTTTCTGCCGAACCGCCATAGCCTGTGTTCCTCCTACAGCTCCAGCCGCTCCGCCACCTGCCGCCAGATCTCCTCGCTGGTGTCCGGCAGCGCCTTATGGCTGATCTTACAGGCCTCGCATACAGAATAGTAAAAATAATTATGCCCCGTTATCAGGGTCTTTTCCACGGCCTTAGTCAGATACAGGCCATATTCTTCGATGCCGCTCTCCCGGAAATCCCGCAGAAAGCCGTCCACATCATAATCAATGGTTTTCCGTTCGATCTCCCAGCCATGGGCATCCCCCTCCATGAGGGCAAACTGGGCGTGGCGCCCCTGCTCGTCTATGGGCAGCCCCAGGGAGCCCGGATTCAGGTAAGTCTTCCCATAGAGCACATCCACCTCCTGATGATGGGTGTGGCCCCCCAGCAAATACGGGGTCTCCAGTTCTTTCATGGACTGCTCCTTTAAAGGGCGGTCAAATTCAAAATTCCCCCGGATCATGCCCGGCGCCCCATGGCACAGGGTAAGAACCGGACAGTCCCCCAGACGGATCACGTTCTCCGAGGACATGGCTTCCATCCAGTCCAGATCCTCCGCACAGATATGCTGATAGGTATAATACAGTGATCCGTTGGGAGAGCAGATATGCCAGCCCTGATCCTGCCTGCGGTTGTCCAGCAGATACTCCTCCCGGTTGCCCCGGATCAGATAGCAGGGATACGTCTTCTCCATCTCATAGAGCATGGACAGGGTGCGCTGGGGATAGGGGCTGTCCGTCACATAGTCTCCCAGCCCGATAATGGCCTCCACCGGATGACTCTGAATATAGGATAAAAAGGCCTCCAGCGCCTTATAATTCCCGTGTATATCACTGATGACCGCGACCCTCATCTCCTGCCTCCCGTCCCTGCGGCTCTTACCCGCTGACTTTACAGCCTGCAGGGGCCGTCCCCGATCTCTACCACATAGAAATCAGCGGCATAGCCGATCCTGCTCTCATAGGCAGCGCCTACCTGTGCGATGAAAGTGTCGATGGCCCCATCCTCCACGATGCTGACGGTGCAGCCGCCGAAGCCGGCGCCGGTCATCCGGGAGCCGATCACACCGTCCACCTTCCAGGCCTCTTCCACCAGGGTATCCAGTTCCCTGCCCGTCACCTCGTAATCATCCCTCAGGGACACGTGGGACGCATTCATCAGCTGGCCAAACCGCCGGATATCGTTGGCTTTCAAAGCCTCCACCGCCCGGATCGTCCGCTGGTTCTCATATACCGCATGTTTCGCTCTTCTCCGGTGTACCTCACTGGTAATGGCAGCCTTGTGCTGCTCAAAGGCTTCTTCCGTCAGTTCTCCCAGGGAAGCAATCTGACATACCTGCTGCAGCTGGGCCAGGGCGGCCTCGCACTCCGAGCGCCGCTCGTTATACTTGGAATCTCCCAATCCCCGCTTTTTGTTGCTGCAGGCGATCACGATTTTAGCGTTCTCCAGCTTGATGGGCGCATACTCATAGGACAAATCCGCCGTATCCAGGAAGATTGCATGTCCCTGCTTACCCATGGCGATGGCAAACTGATCCATGATCCCGCAGTTGACGCCGTTAAAATGATTCTCGGAATACTGTCCGATCAGCGCCAGATCCTGATTGCTCACGGTAAATCCGAACAGATCCCGCAGGATATAGCCGGTCAGCACCTCCACGGAGGCGGAGGAGGACAGGCCCGAACCGTTGGGAATATTGCCGTTTAGCAGGATATCCATACCCACAGGTATCTGCATTCCTCTTTCGCCGAAGGCCCACATCACCCCCTTGGGATAATTGGTCCAATCCGCCTTGGGATCCGGCTTCAGCTCGTCCAGGGAGGACTCCAGCACCCCCAGCTGCTCAAAATTCATGGAATAAAAGCGCAGCTTTCTGTCCTGACGCTTTCTGACCGCTCCATAGGTGCCGATAGTCAGCGCACAGGGAAATACATGTCCCCCGTTATAGTCCGTATGTTCTCCGATCATATTGACACGGCCCGGCGCAAAGTAAACCTGTACCCCCTCCGCATCACCAAACACTTCCGCAAATTTCCGCAATACGATTTCTTTCATGATGACCTCCTCTATAAGATATATTCCTTTGCGTCCAGATCCGCCTGCGCCCGCTCCAGATCCTCCCGGATATGCAGGTGCTGGGGGCAGGCCTGCTCACATTTGCCGCACCTGATACAATTCTTCGCCTGATGCTCGTCTCCCAGATCATGCTCCCAATTCCACTTTACCACGTTGTAATTCTGGAACATATGATAGCGGTTCCAGCAGCCGAAAGTGCCGGGGATATCCACGCCTGCCGGACAGGGCATACAGTACCGGCAGCCGGTGCAGCCGTTCTGAATCCGGCTGTTCATCAGCTCCACCACCTCTGCAATGGTGGCCTGCTCCGCCTCGGACAGGGGGGTGAAGCTGCTGAAGGTCTTTAAATTGTCCTCCACCTGCTCCATAGTGCTCATACCGCTGAGGATCACCTTTACATTCGGCAGGGTGCCCACCCAGCGCAGGGCAAAGGAAGCCATACTTGCTTCAGGGGCATGGGCATGCAGCTTATCCGCAATATCCGGTGCAAAGGCTGCCAGAGATCCGCCTTTGACCGGCTCCATGATCACCAGGGGCACGCCTCGCTCCTGCGCCAGAGCATAACCCCGCATACCGGCCTGCTCCTGCGTATCCAGATAATTTAACTGGATCTGGCAGAAATCCCACTCCCTGTAGGTCAGGATCTTCTCAAAGGCCTCATAGTCATCATGGAAGGAAAAGCCCAGATAACGGATCTTTCCCTCCGCCTGCAGCTGTTCCAGGCGCTCCACCACGCCAAGCTTGAGCATCTCCTCCCATCTTCCCTTGTTCATCGCATGCATCAGATAGAAGTCAATGTACTCTGTCTGCAGCTTCTCCAGCTGCCTGTTAAAAATCCGATCCACATCCTCCAGAGTCTTCACCTCCCACACCGGCAGCTTCGTCGCCAGATAAAAGCTGTTCCGGGGATGATCCTTCAGCACCTCTCCCACGAAAAGCTCGCTCTCCCCGCCGTGATAGGGCCATGCCGTATCAATGTAATTTACGCCGGACGCCAGAGCTTTCTCCAGCATTTCCCTGGCCTGTACTCTGTCGATCTTACCGTCCTGCCCCGTGGGAAACCGCATACAGCCGAATCCCAGCAATGAGGTCTCAATTCCCAGTTTTTCCATTTTTCTTTTTTCCATGTTGTATACCTTATCCTTCCTCAGACATCCTGTTTCCGCCTCATCTGCCGCCGGGGTTCTCTTCCCGGAAACTATTTTCACCGCCCGTCAGGGTATCCATGATCCATCCTCCGCGAACTTTGTTCCAAAGCTCTCACTGTAGGTATTGATCCTCTCTATGATCCGGACTGCTTCCTCTCCCTGGGCAGGGGTGGGCTGAAAATTATTCCGCTCCCGCACCGAGCTCACGGAACAGGGAATGATCTGCGCCTGCTGATCCTCCTGCTTTACCCCATCCACAAAGGTAAAGGTCTGCTGGAAAATCATGGTATCCTTATCCGCCGGATTTCGGTTGGCGCCAAAGCAGAAGTTGGCCAGACTGTAGATAATGAATTTTCCGTTGTATTCCTCCACCCCCTGCAGCACATGGGGATGATGGCCGATAACCAGATCCGCTCCCATATCAATAAATTTGCGGCCCAGATACAGCTGATTCTCATCGGGGTAATTTTCCCTCTCAATCCCCCAGTGGCAGCAGACCAGGATCAGGTCCGGCTCTTCCTCCTGCAGCTTCTCCATACCATCAGCCACCAGCTGCTCACAGCCCAGCCCCCAGGCCACCTCATTGACGGAGATAATACCGATCCGGATCCCCTTCTTTGTCTCATAGACGCCCACATTGCGGTCATAGGCATAGAGGATCCCCTCTGCCTCCAGCGCCGCTACCGTATCATCGCTGCCCTGAGCGCCGTAATCCTGCCTGTGGTTGTTGGCAAAGCTCACCGCCTCCACGCTTCCCGCCGTCAGCAGCCGGGCGTATTCGGGATCGCCTTTGATATTGTAGGTTCTGCTCTCATCCCGCTCCTCACTGTAGGTCAGCACGCCTTCCAGATTCACAATGGTCATATCATCGCTGTCGAAGATGTCCTTTACATTCTGAAAAAAATAGCCCTCATCCTCGGCCTGATCATAGGCCTGCCGAAAGGAGTAGGCATATTCCTGATCCTGATGATTGCCCAGAGAGCAGTCCCCTGCGGCGGAGATCGTGATGGTCAGGATATTCGGCTCCGGCGTCTCTGTCTCTTCGGCCGTCTCCGCCTCCTCGGGCATCTCCGTCTCTTCGGGCATCTCCGTCTCTTCAGGCGCTGCATTCCCCTGTTCCTGTACGCCGTTTTCCTCCTGATCTGTGCTTCGCCCGTCTTCTATGGGTATCCCTGTCAGCAGTGGGAACTCATCATCTCCTGAACTGCTGCCGCAGGCGGCCAGTCCGACCGTCAGCGCAAAACAGAAACCGATCCACAAGATTCTTTTTTTCAATGTCATCCCTCCATATGCAGCAGGAATCCTTCTGTGAAAATCATATTGCCTTTACCGGGCAAGCTCCTCCAGCTGCTGTTTTACCTCTGCAGAGGATTGCAGGATTCTATCATTGGAGGAAGTGATCTGTTCAGAAATCGCGGCCAGTTCATCGGTCTTTTCATTGATCTGTGTGATGACCTCTGACAGATTCCGTGCCTGACCCCGAATCTGGGACACCGCCTCCAAAATCTTACCCTGGGTCTCACTGCTGCTTGCTGCCGTCTCCTTCGAATCCGACGCCAGCTTATTGATCTCTCCGGCCACCACGGCAAAGCCCCTGCCTGCCTCACCGGCCCTTGCCGCCTCTATGGAGGCGTTCAGCGCCAGCAGATTGGTCTGGGAGGCCACAGCCACCACCTCGTCATTGTTGGCCGACAGTTCCTGAATCAGCGCATTGATGCTGAGCATGGAGTCATTCAGGCCGCTGCAGAAATTTGCCACCTCCATTACACTATCGGAAATCTCCCGGCACTCCCTCGCATTGATCTCATTGCTCTGCGCCATCTCATCCACCGCCTGATATACCATCTCAAAGCGTTTATTGATCTCCTCAATGGTTTCCACAATCCTCTGATGCTGGCAGGCAATCACATCCTTTTCCTTTTCCACCTGATCCGCCAGGGACAGCGCATTATTCTTCTCTACCTCCACCTGATCCTTCAGATAATGAATACAATTATTCTTATAGTTAAAGCCGTTATAAATGGCTTTCGCCATCTCCTCACAGGTCTGATAGCCGCAGCAGGAGCAGTTGATCCGGCGGGACTCCTGGGTATTCTTGCCCATCTCCGTGAAAATCCGGTTTAAATCAGCCTGGCTGGGCTTCTTCGGCGCGCACTCTGCGGATTTGTCCGTGTACTCGCACAGATAGTCCTCCAGCTTCAGACGGGAAAACTGCTTATTCAGCGCTTTCAGTCGCTGGGCCGGAGTCAGCCGCCTTGACCAGGTACTCCTAAAGCTGTTATTCTTGCTGGCTTCCTTGATCCGCATCATCTCCATCAGCACATCATCGGTAGCATTTTTTGCTTCTTCTGTACCGGTGCCATACAGACAGCCCTGGGCGCAATTCAGCGCATCAATAAACAGATACGGCGTATCCCCTCCGGCAATACGCTCTTTATTCGCTTCCAGATAGTGATACATATGGCTTTCGCCCTCACACTGACGGATATAGGCGTCCTCCCCCATGAACCAGTATACGTTCTCTTTCAGGCCGCCGGGGGTGGGATAAATGGAACCCAGGCCATACTCGATCTCATCCTTGCAGGACGGGCCCTTGATATTATGGCACCTCACATATTTCATCAGATGATCAAAGGTCACATTGTAGGAGATCAGGCCCATGCCCCGCTTCGACTCAATCTCATCCTTCTTGGCAATACAGGGACTGATAAAGGCCAGCTTATCCTGCACCTTCATCTCCTTGCGCACATACACCGCCGCACACATCATGGGACTCTGCACCGGAATCAGCTTCGGCAGCAGCTCCGGCACATAATGCTCTATGTAGTTGACCACTGCTGGACAGGGTTGGGAAATCCCGCCCAGGAAATGATTTTTCTGAATATAATTCAGATAGCCCCAGGTGGTAATATCCGCTCCGAAGGATACGCTGACCATGCGGTTTACCCCCATGGCTTTCAGCCCGCCCAGCACGCTCTCATACTCCTTCGGGTAATTGGCCAGAAAGGCCGGCGCAATCAGCAGGGAGATTTTCTCCCCTCTCTCCAGAGCACGGAAAAATTCTTCCGTATCATCCGCATATTCCCTTGCTCCATGCTCGCAGGCGTCAAAACAGGCGCCGCAGGCCACGCATTTGGACCCGTCTACTTCGATGACATTACGACCCCTCTCGTCCTGGCGGGCAATCATGGCCCCCATACAGCTGCAGGTGCCGATACATTTATTACAGCCCACACAATTTTCATTTGTTCTTACCAATCCTGTCCTTATCATGGTATAGTCCCCCAACTCTTTTTACGGAAGTAATAAATTTTCTTGATAGCTTAGTATAACAT
>CAZFYD010000027.1:0-22924 GCA_964523315.1 uncultured Acetatifactor sp. | reverse complement strand
CCTCCTCGTCTTCTTGTTACTATTTACAGCCCCTCCACGCTGCATTCGCAAAACCGGCTGCAGATTGCAGCGCTTAAAGATCCTGTGCAGCATAAACACAGCGGCGACGGCCAGTACCATCTCCGCAAAGGGCTGCGCATAGGGCAGGCCATATAGCGAAAACAGCCAGTTCAAAATGAACAGCGCCGGAATCTCCAGCACGACCTTCCGCATCACGGCAAAGATCAGCGCATTCTTTCCCATCCCCAGCGCCTGGAACACGCCCACTGCCAGAAAATCCATCCCCAGAAAAGGCAGTGCCAGACTGAAGCCCCGAAGGAAACGGGTGCCGTAAGCGATGATGGATTCATTCTCCATAAAGGCTCCGGTCAATCCTGCGGAACACAGGCAGAAGATCACCATGATTCCGAATAACGCCGGAAGCATCAGCTTCATAGCAAAGGTAATGGCCTTTTTCATGCGAGGATGATTGCCGCTGGCATAATTGTAGCTGATCAGCGGCATGATGCCCTGAGAGAAGCCCAGCGCAATCTGCAGCGGCACCATGCTGATCTTCTGGGAGATTCCCATGGCCGCTACGGCGTCCGCTCCATATTCGGAAGTAAAATTGTTCAGGATTGTCATGCCGGTCACATTCAGCAGGTTCTGGATAGCAGCCGGGATCCCCACACTGCAGATGCCCAGCACGATTCTCTTCCGGATTCCCAGCATACGGGGATCGATACAGACATAAGTGGTTTTGCGCTTAATATAAAGCAGCACCAGAAAATAGCCGCAGGCCACAACGTTTGAGAGAAAGGTGGCCAATCCCGCTCCTGCCGCTCCCATACCGAGCCCCCAGGGCAGAATGAAAACGGGATCCAGCACCATGTTCAGCAGACAGCCGCTCATAGTGCCGATGCTGGCATGCAGGGAAGCTCCCTCGGAGCGCACCAGATAAGCCAGCACCACATTCAGGATAGCCGGGGCAGCTCCAAAGGATACCGTCCACAGCATATAGGCAGCCGTTGCAGGTGCGGTCACTTCGTCCGCTCCCAGCAGCGACAGCAGAGGGCCCTTAAATACGGAGCAGAGTACCGCAAAAGCCACGCCGCAGAAAAGCGCACTGTAAAAGCCGAAGACAGAGCTTCGGCGCACCATGTCATATTCTTTACGGCCCAGCGCCCGGCTCATCATGCTGGAGGTGCCCACACCGAACAGATTATTTACCGCATTAAACGCCAGCAGCACCGGAGCCGCCAGCGTCACCGCCGCATTCTGCAGGGGATCATTCAGCATCCCCACAAAATACGTATCTGCCAGATTATACAGCACCATCACCAGACTGCTCAGAATCGTAGGAACCGCCAGATTCGCCACCGCTCTGGGGATGGGCATGGATTCAAAAAGTTCATTTTTATCAGCCGACTGCACGCTTCCTCTTCCTTTCCTATTTCAGATCCTGTCAGCCTCTCCTCCGGCCCGACTCCTGTCTGGCGCCGGCAACGGAATAATAGCATTTATCGCACAGGGAGCTGCGGGCGCCCACAGGCAGCAGCTTGCCGCAGTAATTACAACGGCGCAGATAGAATTTTTTGCTCTTGCCCAGCTCTGCCAGAATAATATCCTCCGTCTTTAAGCGTTCCTCTGCCACCCGCTCTTCATCCATGATTTTGCCGAAACGCACGGAAAACTGGTTATACAGATCCAGCATTTTATAATAGGTCTCCGCCCGCTCCAGCCGGGTATCTCCCCGAACTTCATCAAATACCGGAAACTTGACGGATACATCCGCCGTATAGGTGCGGCAGTAATAGCGCCACATGGCCATACATTTTTCGTTGCCCAGATCCACATCGCAGGATATCATATTATAGACCTCATGCTTATCTGAAAAGCCGGCGATGCTGTCCCGGATATTGTACAAGCTCTTATACTTGATCAGCATCTCCTGAATGTCCATCTTGCGGTAGACATCCAGATTGGGCTTGATGCTGTACCAGGAGGTCAGGATCTGGTCTATCGGCTCATCAATATCCAGCAGTACCTGGGGAAATCCGATGATCGCATACTCGATCGTATGGTTCATGGGATATACCCGCTTGATATGCTCCAGCCCGGCTTCGGTGGTCGCTGTCACATATCCTGTATCGTACATACCCCGGCGCCCGGCACGGCCCGCAATCTGGCGCACCTCAAATTCGTTCAGCGGCCGCCGCTCCTTACCGTCAAATTTCATATGCTCCATAAATACAATCCGCCGGATCGGCAGATTCACGCCCAAGCCAATGGCGTCCGTAGCCACCACCACATCATTTTCCCCGTTCAGAAACAGCTCAAACTGCTTCTTGCGGATCTGCGGCGGCAGATTCCCGTAGATCACGCTGGCTTTTACCCCCTGCAGCTCCAGACGGGCCGCCACATCCAGCACCATCCGCTTGGAAAAGAGGATCAGCGCATCCCCCTTGGCCAGATCACAGTCAATGTCAAAAGGCCTGTCCTCAAAGACAAGCTCCGTATTCCGGCTATGGCGCACCACATCATATTTCACATGGCAGCGCTTCAGGATCCGCCGGATAATATTCTCCGCCTCGGGCGCCATGCAGATATGCACCTCTTTCGCCTTGATGCCCATGACCAGACGGGACCAGGCATGTCCCCGAAAAGGGTCGCTGATCATCTGGGCTTCATCGATGACCGCCACATCATATTCCTGATCCAGATCCACCATCTCCGCCGTGCAGGCCGTCACCCGGCTGTCCTCCGCAATATGCTGCTCCTCGCCGGTCACCATGGAACAGGGGATCCCCGCCGCCCGCAGCTTATCATAGATCTCCAGCGCCAGCAGACGCAGGGGCCCCGCATACACGCCGCATTTCGCCTTTTTCAGCCGCTCCACGGATTCGTAGGTCTTGCCGCTGTTGGTACCGCCGATATGCAGGATGAACCTTCTCTCCATAGCCAGAGCCTGGGTATACTCCATCTCCGCATCGGTCTGAACCATGCCCAGTATGGCCTTGCGCAGTTCCTTCTCCGCCGCTTTCACGTATTTGTTATACAGTTCACTGATGCCCGAGGCCACCAGGCTGATCTCGGGATGCTCCAGCAGATACTGGATAAACTTTTCCCGATGGGCACAGCTGTCAATATAGGTCAGATCCATGGAAATGATCTGTCTCTGGGTCTTCTCCATATTCCGCAGCTGGGCCGCATTATTCTGTCCCTGATAATACCGGATCAGCGCCGCACACTGCCGTTTGGGGCTGGCAGTCAGCGCCTTGCCGTTATCCAGCCGGGCGTTTATCGTGGTGCGCATTTCTCTGGCCCTGTTGGCCGCATTGCGCCCATCCTTAATTCTGTTCTCATCAAAACTCAGGAAATCCGCATCGTACCGTTTCCTGAGTTTTTCCTTTTCATTAGGTGATATACTCATACTTTCCTCTGCATGCATATCGCAAGCCTTGCTTGCGATACTGCACAAATCCGTATATGAAACGTCAGTTTCATACTTATCTGCACCTATATCTATAGTTTACTGAAATGCGCTGCCTCCTGATTCAGCAGCTGCGCCACCTGATTGTTACTTTCCATCTGACCGGCAACATGCTCCATGATCTGTACCAGTTCATTTGCACTGCCTGCCGTATTGCTGACGCCGTCTGCGCTCTCCTCCACCGCCGTGGAAATACCGTCCATGGCTTCCGTAATGCCGGTCATCAAACTGCGGATGTTCGCCGCCATTTCATGGAACTGTTCCACCACCTGATGGATATGCCGGGCGTCGTCACTGTATTGTTTTCCGGCTGTCACATAACTGTCATAATCCGGCAGCACATGTTCATTGACATAGGCCACAATCTGATTGGCATGATTCACCAGATCCTCCACGGCTGCCATTACCATATTATTGATATTCTGAATATTACCTGCGGCCTCCCTGCTGGAATCCGCAAGGCCCCGGATCTCCGTTGCCACCACTGCAAAGCCCTTTCCCGCTTCTCCGGCTCTTGCAGCCTCGATGGAGGCATTCAATGCCAGCAGATTGGTCTGGCTGGAGATACTCAGGATCTGCGCCGTCAGATCGTCTACCTGCCGCACACTCTTACTTTCCTCTATTGCCTGCTCCAGTCCGGTAATAATACCCGCAATCAAATCCGTTGTATGCTGCTTGTTCTCAACTGCCGTTTTACCCAATTCGGAAGCTCGATGTGCCATCTCCTCCGTATACGCCAGCAGATTCTCCGAGGCTCCGTTCAGATTTTCAATACTGCCGCCCACACTGCCGGTATTGTCATTGACTGTCATAACCGTGGCCGACATCTCCTCCATGGTAGCTGCCAATTCCTCCATCACCGCCGAAATATCACAGGTAGTGCTGTTTGCCTGTTCCATGCTGCCCGTTACTTCCCCGGAAATCCGATCCAGCTGTGCGGAATTATCCGAAATTTTTCTGATAATACTCTGAAGGGATGCAATAAAGCTGTTGATGCCGTTCCCCAGCTGTGCAATCTCATCCTTGCCCTGCACTGTGACCCGGGCCGTCAGATCTCCGTTACCCGCATCAATATTCGTGATGATCTGTGCCAGTTCCTTTTTCATTCTGCCAATAGGGCGGTTCAGCTCCAGGATACAGGTCATCAGTGCCAGAAGAAACAGAACCACCGTCAGCACCAGATACGCCGTCGCCATACTCAGGCTGCTGTCATATACTGCCTCCACATGCTGCATCGATACCTCCATATCGGCTTCTTTTCCCGCAACAATCTCATCAATAGCCGCTGTTATGGCGCTGCTGGCGGTATTGATTGAGCCCTTAAGCTGATTCATCGCCATCTTCTGATTGCCGTTATTGCTGTAAGTAATCGCCTGCTTACAGCTGGGAAGAAAGAGCTGGTATACCTCATCAAATGCCTGAAAGGCTGCCTCCTCCTCACTGCCCGCCTCCAGATCTGCCAATATGGCAGCAGAAAGCTCCCGGATATTCTCCACATGTTCCTTATACTCCGCATCATAGGCCGCCATTTCCTCTTCATCCGTTGCCAGCACATGCGCATAGACTGAACCCTTCAGACTCTCAAACTCCTTAGCCAGGTTGTTCAAACGAATCACACTCTCTGTATAGTTTACCGCCAGTTCATTACTGGCCGTATGCATCTGCTCTGCAATATACCGGTTAGCCAGTGCTGCGAATGCCATGGCAATTGATAAAATAGTAATCGGCAGCAAGATTTTTATTTTTAAACTGAGATTTTTTAACAAACGCATATTTGTCCCTCCTAATCCGCATTACCCTTGATACCACCTGCGCACAACTGACTCCGCCTGTTTCATGTAAATATTAAAGCCGATATCCTGCCGGGCTTCCTCCTCGGTATGGTAGATATGGGTTCCCCAATCCCACCAGAATACCCCTTCAAACCATTCCTGTCCGCTCATCACGGACAGACAGGACTCATAGAACCGGGCCTGTTCCTCCTGACTCACCGGAAATTCCCTGTGGGTGAAATCCCAGGGCATCTGTGCACATCCCAGGGCGCTCCTGCAGCCGATCTCCATAAAGATAATCTTCTTATGTAGACGTCGGCTCAAATCTGCCAGATTCCCGGCAATCCGCTTCCAGTTCTCCGTCATCTCCTCCAGGCTGCCTCCCGGGGCGCTTTCCACCGGATAGTATGCCGATGTCCCGATATAATCGATGGCATCATACCACCCGGCCAATTCCTCCTTGCCGTGGTTGGTGTTATACACCAACGGGCCGTGATAGACCTCCCTGACCATGGCGATGGTCTGCCGCCAGTATTCCTCTTTACGCTCTGTTCCCAGCATTTCACAGCCCAGACAGAACATCTCGCAGCCGGTATATTCCGCCAGACGGGCATAATGGGTCAGAAAGGCCTGATAAGAGGCAAACCATTTTCCCCAGTAGGTATCCTCTTCATACATGCTCTGATCCGGGAAATTAATCAAAGCCCGCCACATGCCGTCATCGCAGTTAATCATGGGCTTTAAACACACCTTGATTCCTCTGTCACGAAAACGCCGGATGGTCGTCATCAATTCCAGATCCGGCACATTCTTCCGGTAATCAAACAGAATCTCCGTGGATGCATAGGTCTTCTGGCTGACAGGAAATGCCAGGCATACCCAGTTAATCCCCAGATCCATCAGCGCATCCTGACTGTATCTGCCCTCTTCGCTGTCATATAGGCCCTTCTCCGCATAATATCCATAGGTAAATCCTTTAATCTCCATAACCTGTCCTTTCTGAAAAACAGTCTCCCATCTTCCGGCCGTGTTTTCTCTCTGTGCTCAGACAGCTTCCTCTGCTCTGCCGAGGGTTCTGCCTCCATCCCTAACCGTATCCTCCTATCCTGCCGGGGCTTCAGTGCCATTCCTGCGCCTGTCCTCTCCCCTGACAGGGCTTCAGCCCCTCATATCATTTACCAGGAAAAAGCCTCCCTGATGCTGTCATAATGCAGAAAGATCCCCTGTCTGGCCAGTTCCCCGATCTCCTCCGCCGTAGCCAGCCGGTATCCATCCGTCTCTTCCTGCTGCAGCTGCAGCTCCTCTTCGGTGAAGTCACCGATAAAGCGGTATACATCCACAAAATAATTATCTCCCTGACCGGGATTTTCCCGATGATAGGTAAACAGATAGCCGCCATCCCAGCCGGTTACATCCAGCCCCGTTTCTTCCTTCACCTCCCGCCGCACGGCATCCAGGGATTCCTCCCCCGCCATGGCAGCGCCGCCGGAAACCTCCCACCAGCCCGGCGCCCAGGCCTTGGTCATCACCCGTTTCGTAATCAGAAAGCGTCCGTCCCGATTGGCAACTACGCCGAGTACCGTCAGGTGGTACTCATCGTCCGCCAGACACCAGTCATTGCGCTTCATGGTGCGGCCCGTTTTCTTTTTATCCGCATCGTAAATGTCCCAAAGTTCCATGTTAAGCCTCTTTTCATCACTTTCCGCATACTGCGGGGTGAGCTTTCCGCTGCCTACGGGCAGAGCTTTCCGCTGCCTGCGGGCAGAGCTGCGGGATACTTTGTATCCCGCAGTCGCTTCGCTCGTCAAATCGAAATAAAAACGCCTGCTCGAGCAAGCTCGGCAGTCGCTTTCATTTCGACTTGACTCTACCCTTCTCGAACATTATAACAGAAGAAGCATAGTACTGGCAAGGTTTTCTTACCAATCCTATGCTTCACCTTTACCGCACATGAAAGGAGGTCTCATGCTTCTCCAATGGGATTTCCTTGCATTCTATTGCATCAATCCGGATATAATCACTCCGGTTGATCATCACCAGCATCTGATGGATGGCCTCCTCGGTTCCCTGTACTTCCATCTCCACGGAGCCGTCCCATTCATTTTTTGCCCAGCCGGTAATACACATGCCGTTTGCTGCATACTTTGCCCGGTACCGGAAACCCACGCCCTGCACCTGTCCCGTAAAACGGTAATGCTTTCTGACCATAATGCTCCTCCGCCTTTCAATATTTATCGCTGTTTTCCCCGGCGGATTTATTATAAGCCTTTCCTCCTGTTTTCGTCAATTCCTGCGTCTCATGACAGCCACCGTCAGCACGGTCAGGAGAAAGGCCGCAAACAGCTGCCAGCCCTTGCCGCTCATCATCCCGCCGGTCATGGAAAACAGGCTGAATACCCCCAGCTTGTTTTTCATGCCATAGCTGGCCAGATAATACAGCATACAGACCATAAAGCCCGCCGCCGTATTGCCGCTGATACCGGCAACGGCCATCCCCACCGCTCCCAGCAGCAGGGCGGAGCAGATACTCCCCCACAGATGGTAGGGAAGCACCTGACTTTCACCGACTTTCATCATACCTGTAAAAAGCGCCGACAGCAGGGCCACTGTCAGAGCCGAATATCCGATCCGCAATACACACACCTGCAGATAATCAATCCGCCTTGTCCGCACCACATCCCGGATTTCCGGGTTCTGCTCCGGCCCGAATACCGGCACCAGCACTGCCGGACCGATCCAGATCAGCAGCAGCTCCAGGGGCTTTGCCACCGCTGCGCTTTCCAGCGCATTCAAATTGAAAACCAGACCGGTCAGCACCAGCAGCGCCAGGGCTGCCAAAGCCGGCCACGGGAACTGATAACGCAAATTGACTTTCAGAATATTGCCATAGCTGCCAAGTCTTTCGATTTTTCTCCGCTTAATCTCCATGCCTCACATCCCCTTTCCCGCTTTTTTTGGCTTTTCCGATACCGCTGTCTTCTCTTTGCTGCCTGCAAACAGCCTTCTAAGCCCTTCCATGCCTCCCCGTCGTTTACGCATATATACCCATACGGTTATGCCCAGACACACTGCGGCCGCAGCGGTCAGCAGCAGTCTGTTGCACACAAAGGTATCCCACTGGCTCTGCCATATGACTGTCTTTTTCAGGGAATTGTGCCGTACGATCAGGCCAAACCGTCTGATATCCCCGGTCAGTCCCGTTGCCTGCAGCGCAGCAAACCACCATATTCCCTGCAAAAAGATCGCCAAAAGCGGGGGAAGCAGCTCCGTTACCAATGCGCCGACTGCCGTCGCTGCCAGTATATTGGGCACCAGCCACAATAGCGCTGTTCCCAGAGCGCCGCCCCAGGCAATATGCATCTGGGGATAAAGCTGCCCGATACTGATGACCGTATATCCGAGGATTAGCAGCAGCGGCAGAAGCATACAGACAACCAACGCCAGATAGCGGATTCCCACGATCCGGACGGCAGTGCTTTTTCGGGTATAAACCAGCTCCTGCATCCTTGCCTTTCTGTCCATCTGCCACAGTCCCACTGCCACAAATACCGGCATTACTGCCAAATCAATTCCCATATAATCGCAGCACAGCCGCAGATATGCCTTTCCCAGCTCCTCGGGCTGCATCAGGGCTTCATACTCAGCCATTGCTTCCTCGTAGTCCATGGGAACCTTGCCAAAGCATGCCGCCAGTTTTTTCTCCCCGTAATCGCTCCCGCCGCCGATCAATTCATCCGCCCGCTGCATCAATATGCAGAATCGCTCATAGGTCAGGTTTTCCGGCAGGGTATACTCCGGCATCACCGCCTCCCGATATCGCATGACGGGATTCCCCTCCTCGTCCGTACCATCATATACGTATCCGGCCTCCCGATATTCGCCGAAGTCATCCAGCTGCGTTTCAGAGAGCCCTGTGAGCTCCGCCAGGATGCTCCGCATTTCCAGCCTTTTTTCCTCCTTCAGCTTTACCTCTTTATAAAATCCGAAAGGATATGCCGGATAACTTTCGGACAGATAGTCTCCCAGAAGCTGATCCACTGCCGCCGGCATGATAATCTGCGGATCCTCACGCAGCGTCATGCCGTAACCGGTATCCCCGGGCGAGGGTGCTTCAACCGGCTGCCGATCCGGGGCAAACTGGGTCGCATACATGGCAATCACGACTACCACATATAAAACAAAGGTCAGGGAACAGATTACCTTTTTACATTCCTTGAAAAACAGCATTCTTTTTACCTCCTCAGACATATCGCAGGCTCTTCCTGCGATACTGCACGAATCCAAAATGTATGCGGCACGTTCACGCTTCGCCGCTCACGATCTCACAGCCATGCCGGTACAGGCAGTACATATAAGCATCCTCACAGTTCGGTACCGCCCTCTCGGCTCCCGGCGGGAGCGGACGTCCGCCGGACGGGCCCGCCTGCTGCCCTGCACTGCCTGCTGCGGATTCCGGCTCCTCCGGTTCTGCATCGGCCAGAAACCGTACATTTACCGTTCCCTCCGTCCGCAGCATTCCTGTCACAATATAGTCCCGCTTGATCTGCGGCAGCATATGCACCGGGATTTCAGCGGTGTAGACCTTTCCCCGGGCGTTCTCCAGCAGCTGGGACACGGTCCCCTTCCACAGGATCTCCCCCTCATTCAATATGGCAATATCCTCACAGGCCGCCTCAATATCTCCCACAATATGCGTGGACAGAATCACGATACGATCCTCCGCCACTTCACTGAGCAGATTGCGGAACCGTATCCGCTCCTCCGGATCCAGGCCCGCCGTAGGTTCATCCACAATCAGCACCTTCGGGTCATGAAGCAGTGCCTGGGCGATTCCCAGCCTGCGCTTCATACCGCCGGATAGGCTTTTTACCCGGCAGCTTTGCTTCTGCGTCAGATTGACCCGCTTCAGCAGCAGCGGAATGCGCTCCCGGCGCAGCGCCTTCGGCATTTCCGACAGCATTCCCAGATAATCCAGGCACTCATACACTGTCATATTCGGATACATGGAAAAGTCCTGGGGCAGATACCCGGTAATGCTGCGGATCTCTTTGACGTGCCCGATAGGAATTCCGCATACGGAAATCTCCCCCGCCTGCTTTTCATGCAGGGCGGCCAGCAGCTTCATCAGCGTGGTTTTCCCCGCACCGTTTCGTCCCAGCAGGCCAAACATCCCCTGATGTATGGTCAGACTCACATCTCTTAGCGCCTGCTTTTTGCCATAGAATTTGTCAACATGGCTGATCGTGATACAATATTTTTTCTGTTCCATCCGTCTGTTTCCTCCTGTCCACCGGGCTGCGGCAGCACCGTGCCCGTCATACTGAAAAAATGGTGTGGATCACTCCACACCATGAATCTACAATACAATTCTCTACTTTTTATCAACTTATGCCCCTGCTGCCTCTCTCACCGAACCGTTACCGAAAAATCGGCGGTGACCCGTCCGCCGTTTCCGTTTTCCAGCACCAGACGGCCGCCGCATTTCTCACAGATCAGGCGGCAGATATACAGGCCCAGGCCAAAATGGTTCTGTACCCTCGGCCCTTCCTCCCGGTAGAAGGGATCCGCACCATGCAGCAGGGCCTCCGCCGAAAAGCCAGGCCCGTCATCCTCCGCCCGGATTTCCAGGATACCCGCTGTCTCCGCCGTTTCCCCTTCCTGCGGCGGCTCCGTTTCCCTCACGCACACAGTCACCGCAAGCATTTTCTCCGCATACCGCAGACCGTTGGAAACCAAATTTTCATATACCTCCAGCACCAGTGCTTCATCCAGCAGCAGAATGCCCTCCCCCTGAAAGGCATAGGAGATCCCGACCGGGCTTCCTGCAGGCTTTCCCCGCTCCAGCATCTCACAGACATTCCGCAGTTTCCCATCCAGCGCCCCGGCCTCCACCGGCCGCAGCTCCGGCTCCAGATCCTCCAGCTTCTGCAGACTGCTCATCTTTTGCGTATAACTCTCCAGCCTGCGGATCTGCCCGTTCATCATCCCCAGAATCTCCATCAGCTTCTCCCGGGAAATTTTTTCCTCCGGAACATACCGCTGCAGCATCTCCCCATAGCCCTTCAGCACAGTGATGGGCGTCCGCATATCATGGGCAAAAGCGGAATTCAGCCGTTTTCTCTCCTCCAGCTGCCGCCAGGCGGCCTGATTGCTCTCATACAGGGCCACACGCATCTTCTCAAAGCTGTCCCGCAACGTTCCCAGCTCGTTCGGCTTTACCTGCTCCAGCTGAAAATCCAGGCAGTTTTCCCGGATTTTCTCGGAAGCATCCGTGAGCACACGGAGGGGCTTCTCCAGTTCTTTTTTATAAAAAATCCACACGGTCGCTCCCACACAGCCCAGCACCCACAACGGAATCAGCAGCACCTGGGCGCCGCTGATGATATGATAAATGATGCTTTCTGACGGCCTCGGCTTCTGAATATAGCTGCTGTGCATCGTTCCGTCCTCGTCAATCACCAACTCATAATACCCCTCATGATGGCCCTGAATATTTGCATCCATGGCACGCAAATACCAGTCCTGAAGATAATTGCTGCCGTATCCGATCACCAGGGTGCCCAGCCATGCCAGCACCGCACAGATCGGAATACAGTAATACAGCGTATGGCGCAGAGATCTGCTTCGCTGCTTTCCCCGCCTGCTGCCGCTTTTCCTTTTCCTGTTCTCTACCGTTTCCACCTGTATCCCATCCCCCATACCGTCTCCAGATGATAGTCCTCACCGTACTCCCTGAGCTTGGTGCGGATCCGGCGCACATGCTCCGCCACCACGCTGCTGTCTCCCTCCGCATCATAGCCCCAGAGCTTTTCATAGATCCGCTCCTTGTCAAACACCTGCCCCGGATTCAGGGACAGCAGCTCGATGATCTCATATTCCTTTTTGGCAAAAGGGATCACCGGCCCCTCCACCGCCACCGTTCTGGCGGTGTAATCAATGGCCATCCGGCCCCAGAAACGCACGTTCGCCTCCACCCGGGTACGGTGTTCCCGCCGGATATGAGCGGCCACCCTGGCGCCCAACTCCTCCATGGAAAAGGGCTTGAGGATATAGTCATCCCCTCCTGCCGCAAAGCCCTGCACCTTGTCGCCGTCCTCGGCCCTGGCCGTCAGAAACAGGATCGGGCAGGACACATAATCCCGGATCCTGCGGCAGACGGTGAGTCCGTCCATATGGGGCATATTGATATCCAGCAGGATCAGATCCGGCTGCCGCAGCGCCAGCTCCATGGCTTTTTCTCCGTTATCCGCCGTCATGATCTCATAGCCGTTTATCTCAAAATAGTCCCGGATCAGGCTTACCACATCCGGTTCGTCATCCACAATCAGAAGCTTATACATCGTCATCCCCCTTTACCGTCAACAAGGCTTTCCTGCAGCTCTCATAAATAAGGAAGCCTCATACCGTTATCAGTATAACAGTATACGGCATAATTATCAATTTTCTTTCAACTTGACTGAATTGGTATGTAACTGTTCGGCCCGCACCATCCGCAAATACCGTTTAACAATCTAAAAATGTTAAAGTTCACTCTGTTTTTTTTAACGGAGATTTGAGGTAATATCAGAAGCAAAAAAGAAAGGTAGGAAACATGCAATATGAAAAAAATAATTTCCCTTATATTAACGCCAAGCTATGACAATTTCGCCGGAGAATACGCAGCCCTGCCGAATCTGAAGACCATTGCGGACTCCTGCAGTGAGATGGAGCTTTTTGCCCTGACTCAGGACGGTGAGGTTTATTACCACGATACGAAGATTCTGGAAGGCGTGGAGGATCTGATTTACAGCACCACCAACGTGAACCAGCAGGCGATGGCCATCGCCGGGGATAAAATCTACTGCATTACGGTAAGGCCCCCGGAAATGGTGGTGGATGCCTTACGGCAGGCCAACCCGGACAGCTACTTTGACGTGGGAACCCAGGTCGTAAGCTATTCCGAAGCAACATGGATGTTTTCCAAGCTGGAGCCGGAGAATGCGACGGAAGCAAGCGGAACGCTGGTATATGTCAACTCGGAAAAGAGCGATTTCATGGTCCTGAATGCGGCCGGCTCCGCTTTTATGGACAACAATTTCGGGAGTTCCGAAGAATACATTGGGATGGAATGCTTTGACTGGGAAAATCTGGTAATGATCGACGCCGCCAAGCGGATGCTTTCCGACGTAACCGACAGTGAACAGAGTGCAGAGGCAACAGTGGCCGTGATTGAACTGCCCGCTCCAAGCTATCCTCCGCTATACCCTTATACCATGAATGCTCCGTGACGGAAGGCAAAAGGTAGCCATATTCGCCCTGTATGGGATAGATTTCTACAATCAGCTCACCGCTTTCCAGCCGGGGAATGACCACAATTCCTCCATTTTCTTCGGTATATGTATACGCATATTGTTCCAAGCATTCCTCATCCAGCCGCTTCAGCGTAAGCGTCGTCTCAAAGGACGCAAAGATCTCCTTCTCTTCCTTCCAGTCCGCATACGTTCCATTCTCATTCCGTTCGTCGCTGTAGCTGTAGTCCGCAAGAAAGAAATCGCAGGCAAGGCTTATGGTGACATTGTCCGCACTGCCAAAGGTCGTGCTTAACGCAGGATCGTAAAACAACGGCTGGTATTCCATCTGGAAGCTCTGAATCTGCAGCTGTGTATCATACGGGAACAGCGCCTTCAAAAAAGCCATATAGCTGCCTGTCCGCAGCCGGGAGCACCGCATGTAATGCATTTATTTTCCCGCCTATTGTCTGGACACAATATTGTTGCCGTCGATCTGCACCCCTTCAATGCTGCTCACATAGCGGGACAGCCGGGCGTAACCGTAATCCTTGTACTTGAAATCCGGAAAATGCTCATGGAGCTGCTGCCCCAGAATCTCCAGCTTGATGGTCTGCTCCGCCTTGCGGATGATGTACCGCTGTACGCTCTCCTCCACGTTGACAGAAGCGCCCTGTCCGCCCCGAACCACCAGAATCGTGGAGCCCTGCTTGACGATCTTGAACTTTGTGGCTTCGGTGATGAATTTCATCATGGCATTGTAGCCGTAGTTGCGTTCGTCAAAGTCGGGGTAGAGTCTCTGTAAATTGCTCTTCACCATCCCCAGGTTGGCGGGTTCTCCGTTGTTCTCACACTCCTGCAGCAGATTATTGATTGCAGACTTAATCTCTCCGATGGGGGTGATGGAATCCTTCTCCGCAGCGGGCTTGTCCGCTTTGGCTTCATCGTCCACGATCTTATCCAGAAACTTGTACTCATCGCAGGCGGCGATAAAGGTCTTGGAAGCATCGCTCTTGCCCATGCCGATCACGGACTTTCCCTCCTCCCGCAGGCGGCTCACCAGACGAGTAAAGTCGCTGTCCGAGGTCACAATGCAGAAGCCGTCCGTCTTGTCCTGATACAGTATATCCATGGCATCAATGACCAGCATGATATCCGCCGCATTTTTCGCCGTTGAATACCGGGACTGCTGGATCGGCACAATGGCGTATTTCAGCGCCTTTTTATTCCAGCCGGCCAGATCCGGGTTGGTAAAATCTCCGTACATTCTCTGATAAGTGATAATACCGTATTTTTTCAGCTCACTGATGATGACATCCACATACTTGGGGCTGGTATTTTCTGCGTCAATTAATAATGCATATTTTCTCTCTTCCATGAGTTCCTCCTGACTTTCTATGCTGCCCTGTATGGATATTTTAACGTAATTTCCGGCAAAAGGCAACTGCCCTATGGAAAAATAAAAAGCTCACACAAAGGGATTATAATACCGGCTGCCGTCCCGGAAGGTAACCAGCAGATCCAGCACCAGGATTCCCACTGCCAATGCTATCGCCAGATAATCCGCCTTCTGCAGGGGACGCTTCACATACCAGGTACGCTTTTTCTTCTTTCCGAACCCCCGCAGCTCCATGGCGTTGCTGATGGTCTCGATCCGGTTTAAACTGGATAAAATCAACGGCAGCAGAATCGCCACGGAATTTTTCAGTCGGGTGAAAAATTTATCCTTGCCGGAGAGATCAATCCCCCGGGCCTGCTGGGCCTGGCTGATCTGGTGGTACTCCCGCTGCACATCGGGAATATACCGCAGCGCCAAACTGACGGAATAACCCACCCGGTAGCTGACGCCGATGCCCGCCAGACTGGCGGCAAACTCGCTGGGGTCGGTACAGGCGATAAAGAGCAGCGCCACCGGCACCACACAGATCACTTTCAGCGACATATTCAGGTGATAAAACAGCTGCTGCAGCGTCACCGTATAGGGCCCGGCTATGGTAAACAGCACAGTCCGGCTCTCGTACAGTTCTACTCCATACTCCGGGGAAAACAGGTACACAAACAGATTGTTCAGCAGCAAAAACACTGCCGCCAGCCCCAGCACTACCTTCACATCCCGCAGACGGATCTTACTGATCCGGAAGATCACTGCACTGCCCACCAGCAGCACTGCAAGCACCCGGGTATCATAGGTGACCATGGCGGCCACGCTCCACAGCAGGAAAAAGAGAAGCTTCGTGGTTCCTGTCAGGGCATGCACGGGACTTTTCCGTTTCAGATAACTTAAGACTGCCACCTTCGCCATCTAGCGCACCTCCTCCCTCTCCCAGGCGATAAACACCTCCGCAAATTTCTGAGGATCCTCTATCCCGCAGGCCAGACTTAAAGCGTACAGGCTGGTCTCCTTCAGACTGGCCCTCTTTACCAGTCCCGGGTCTGTCAGCACATGGGCCGCCGTGGTATCCGCCAGCAGCTTTCCCTCGGAAAACACGATGGCCCTGGAGGTATACTCCAGCATCAGATGCATATCGTGAGTAATCATCAGGATCGTATAGCCCTGCTGGTTCAGCTGCCGCAGGAATTCCATGATCTCCGTATAATGATGATAGTCCTGTCCCGCAGTGGGCTCGTCCAGGATCAGTACCTGGGGCCTGCGCACCAGGATGCTGGCGATGGACACCCGCTTTTTCTGTCCGAAGGAGAGGGCGGATACGGGCCATTTCCGAAAGGGATGAAGGCCGCAGATTCGCAGGGTCTCCTCCACCCGTTCCCTGCGCTCTTCGGGCGTCATATCCGTTGCCAGCAGGGCCAGCTCCACCTCGTCCCAGATCATAGGCTTGGAGATCATCTGGTTGGGATTCTGCATAACATAGCCGATATGCGCCGCCCGTTCCTTAATGGTTTCCCCCGCCAGATCCTGCCCCGACAGCAGGATCCGTCCTGCATCCGGCTGTTCAAAGCCACAGATCAGCTTGGCCAGGGTGCTTTTGCCGGCGCCGTTTTTACCCACGATACTGACCATCTCCCCCTTATGCACGGTAAAGGAGATGTCTTCCAGATTCCGGCGCTCCGGCGTGTAGCCAAAGCTCAGCCGCTCCACCTGCAGCAGCGGCTCCCCGGTTTTGGCTTCCGTCAGGCGGCTCTTTGCCTTCTGCATCCACTCCCGCACCTGCCGCTTTTGAGATTCACTGAGCCGCAGAGAATCCACATGCTCCGGCTCCAGTTCCGGGACCACCGGAATGCCCGCATAGCGCAGCGCCGTCAGATACAGCGGTTCACGGATCCCGTGGCTGGTCAGCAGGTCACTGCACAGCAGCTGCTTCGTCGGCAGATCTGCCAGGATATGCCCCTCCTCCATCAGGACAATGCGATCCACATAACGCCACAGCACATCCTCCAGACGGTGCTCGATGATCAGCACCGCAGCACCGGTCTGCTGCCGGATCCGGTCAATGAGCTCGATGGTATTGCGTCCCGCTGCCGGATCCAGATTGGCCAGGGGCTCGTCAAACAGCAGCACCTTCACGTCATCCACCATGACTCCGGCCAGACTGACTCTCTGCTTCTGCCCTCCGGACAGCTCATGGGGCGCATGATCCAGCTGGTGCCCGATGTCCACCAGCTCCGCCACCCTGGCCACCGTCTCCTTCATCTCCGCCTGCTCCACACAGTCATTTTCCAGAGCAAAGGCAATATCCTCCGCCACGGTCAGACCGATAAACTGCCCGTCCGTATCCTGAAGCACAGTCCCCACCGTATGACTCAGGGCAAAAACACTGCTCTGCGCCGCATCCTGACCATTCACCAGTACCTTTCCGGTACTATTGCCCGGATAGGCATGGGGAATCAACCCGTTGATGCAGCTGGCGATGGTGCTCTTGCCGCTGCCGGAGGCGCCTGCAATCAGCACCTTTTCCCCGGGATAGATATCCAGATTGATATGATGCAGTGTGGGCTCCGACTGAGCGGTATATTGAAATCCATAGTCCTGAAATGAAATGATCGGAGATGCCATGTCTTTTTCCTCTCTCTCCCATTTATCGCTTATAACCTAAGAAGAGCTGCTGCCAGATCAGCAACAGCTCTGTTCATGTCCTGATATTAATCCTCTTTCTTCAGGGAACCTTTCTTTACAATGGTCTTGGCATAGGCCAACAGCAGCAGGGAACCTACCACACCCGTTGTCAGGATATTGGCAACGGCCGCCATCAGGCCCTGTGCAAACAGCTTCTCAAGGGGTTCCGCATAGATCAGAATATCCAGTACGGGCGCCACAAGTCCCCATGCCAGCAGATGGGCAATCACCTGTGCAATATTAAACCGCAGGAGCTTCTTGCCGTCCAAGCCCTCGTTAAGATCCATCTTCCAGGTGATCAGGCCGATTACCAGGCCGACAAGAGCGGAAGCAATGATCCAGCTCCACCAGGGGCCATAGCTGGTCGCATCGATCAGGGTATGACCGATAAAGCCGATCAGCAGTCCCGCAATCGGTCCGAACAGCGTGGTAAACACTGCCTGAACTGCATACTGCAGACTGATATAGGTATTGGGTACCGGCGTGGGAATGGAAATCTTGCCCAGCACAAAGAACAGGGCGGCGCCGATACCGGTGGCGACAACACTTTTTACAGATAATTTCTTCATTGGTTCTCCTCCTCGTAAGGCAAAAGTTTTTTACACAAACAGTATAAACTGCTTTTCTGCATGTGTCAAATACTAATGCTTCGTCGAGTCCTATGGAAGTTACAATTCACAGCCCTCCACGCCTCATTCGCAAAACCCGCTGCTTCGCAGCTTTTGCACCCCGCTTTGCGGCGTGCGTTTTGCTCATGTGGGTGGAGTTCCTGCTTTGCAGTCAGATTTGGATCAGATGCATAGCTTCTTATGTGCAAGCACAACGAATCTGTGCATCTGTCCAAATCGGCTGTGAATAGTAACCCATGGAAAAATATTGCATTTCCATTGCGCAGATACGGGGTTAAGTGGTATGATAAGAACAATAACAACAAAGGGGGCTTACCTATGGAAAAACAGATTTTTACCAATGATGTGATCCTGTCCTGGCTGCAGTACTATGCCCAGAACACTGCCATCGACCTGGAGCATGTGAAGATCATTGATATTACGAAGAAAAACAAGAATGTGATTCCTACCGTGGAAGCGCATAAAACCACGCTGGTATTTACCAACGCCGGCATTGACGATATCTTCTACCGCCTGTGGAACGCAGGTCTGGGCGAGTGTGAGGTTTGGTACAATGAGGGCTCCGATCCCAGCGGACAGATCCTGCACAAACAGGTTAAGGACATGATCGACAGAGGAATCAATGCCTCCGCCGGTATGCTGATCCTCAACCCCAATGCCCGCAATACCGCCAAGATCGGGCTGAGCAATGAGCTGCTGCAGAGAGGCTCCATCCAGTATGTGGGCAGCGAGATCCGGGCCATTATCCTGAATAAGATGGCAGTGGATCCTCAGGACGATCTGGTGGTTATCGGCGGAGAGAGCATTGCTATCGAGGCCGCACTGATCGCTGCGGAGGGCTCTGTCACCGCTGTAGAATACAGTCAGGCTGACCGGGCCACTCTGGAAGACAATGTGGCTCATTTTGATTTACATAATGTACGGATCATTGACCATGTGGATGCGGATAGCATGAGGGATTGTCCCGTGCCCTCTCTGGTATTCCTGGTGGCTTCCGCCAGCACGGATCAGGAACTGACTTACCTGACCGGCATCAATCCCAATATCAACGTGGTGATCTACACGCTGGATTTCAAGACTGCCGCCAGTCTCCCCGCTGTCCTGAACGGCCTGGGACTGGAGGATGTAGATACCATCCAGGTGTCCGTGTCCAAGCTGGGCAGCAACAACACCTTCAAGACGGATCCCTCCCCCTGGATCATCACCGCCAGATCCCGGGAAAACCGCTGAAAAATCCGCCTATCCCTTTGCGGGATAGGCGGTTATTTTATTTCTGTATCGTTTTGATCCGATATCTGCGGATTATTCCACTTTCAGCTGGCTTACGGCCTCTTCCATCTCCCTTGCCTTCTCCTCCAGCTGCTCCACTGTCTCTCGCAGCTCGCTGACGTATTCCTTCTGGCGCTTGGCAATGCCGTCCACCTGTACGGAATTGGCGCTGGTCTGCTCCGATACCGCAGAGATATTCGTGATCGCATTCACAGCTTCCTTCTTGGATTCCTCGATCTTGGCCATGCCGGCTGTCATCCGGGACAGATTATCCGCCATCATCTTCACCCGGTCATTCACCTTATGGAAAGCATCCTGGGTCTTTTCCAGAGAACCGCTCTGGGAAGTGACAATCTCCCCGGCATGATGCACCGCATCCACGGTCTGACCGGTCTGGGTCTGGATCTTCTTAACAATATCCCCGATCTGTTTTGCCGCATTCAGAGACTGATCTGCCAGCTTCCGAATCTCCTCTGCCACCACGGCAAAGCCTCTTCCCGCATCTCCGGCCCGGGCCGCTTCAATCGAAGCATTCAGGGACAGCAGATTGGTCTGAGAAGCGATCTCATCGATCACGCCTGCAAAATTGCCGATGGCCTGGGTCTGGTCATTCAGGGATAAAATATCCCGCTGGATGGCACCTGTGATCTCCACGGTTGCCCGGGACTTTTCACTGAGTTCATCAATGACATCCATTCCATCCGAGATCGTCCTATTTGCATCCTCCGAAATCCTGCTGATCTCATCCGTATATTCGTACACGGTGCGGATCTGCTCCGACAATTCATTGATCTGCACCACGCAGTCCTGGGCGTCCTCTGCCTGCAGGGATACGCCCCTGTCGATCTCCTCGATGGCTCCCAGAATCTCATCGCTGGACTGGGTCAGTCTCTGGGTGCTGTCTCCCACCTGCTCGGAGGCATGCTGCAGCGTTCCCATGACACCCTGCATTTCCAGAATCAGCGCTCTCATATTGGCAAGCATGTGGGACAGGCTCCGGGCGATCTGACCGAATTCATCCTTGCGCTTTAAATTAACATCCACGGTAAAATCTCCCTGGGACACATTATCCAGCGGCTTTGTAATCTCCGTTACGCCTCTGCCCAAGGTTCCGGAAAGATAAATACACATAATCACTGCAATCACCAGTGCAATCAGTACCATCATATAGGTAATCAGCTGAATGCTTCTGGTTGCGCCCAGAAACTGACTGGTAGGTACCAACGTCACCAGCATCGCACCGGTGGAACCGATCCGGGAATACGCAAATATGTAGGACTGCCCCCGGAAACGGATCTCCTGATAACCGTCGGAGGACTCCGCAGAAAGTGCGGTCTGGTAAGCCTCCAGCTCGCTGAACACCGGCAGTTCCTCCTGTGCGGCGCCGCCGCAGTACACGGTCTCATTTCCATCCTGCGCCACGAATGCCGCATAGCTGCCTACACCGTAATCCAGCTCCGTCAGAGCCTCATAGATCGCATTTTTATCAATATCCACAATCAGGATCATATTGGTCTTGAAGCTCACCTTACGCCACATGCTGAGGGAAAATTCGGCACAGTCGAATTTTTCATCCGTCTCGTGAACCAGCTCCTCCAGATAAGGATGAGCGCCCATATAGCCCTGCTTCTCCTCTGCGGCAACGATCTGCTGTCCCTCTGCGGAAGCCAGAAAATCCTCATAGAGTCCCACGCTCATGCTGGCGGGCGTGGTGGTCAGGCCGCTGGCAATATCGCTGATCAGATACACATGATACACAAAGTCCGTGATGGACTGCATACTCCGTATCTTGGCGTCAATTTCCCCTTTGGCCGTAGTCTGTTCCTTGGTCAGCGATGAAATATCCAGATTGGGATTGAGATAAAAGGCGGCACACTCATCCATGGAGATAATCTCCATCATCTGGTTATCCACCTGCTCCAGTCCCAGCTCCAGATAGCTTCCCTTGGCCGCTACGGTATCTGCCAGAGAGGCTTTTACTTCCTCGCTGACCACATCTTTGGCAACCATATAGGATACAGTTCCCACCAGAAGGATCATGATAATCAGGATCACAAAGGCGCCGACCATCCTCACCACCAGACTGTTAAGAGACAGTTTGCCTTTTGTACGCTTCGGCTTCGGCTGCTTTGGAGCCTTTACCGTCTTCTTCTTAGGCTTCGGCTGTTTCGGCTGCTTTGGAGTCTTCACCGTCTTCTCCTTCTTAGGCTTCGGGGCCCTTTCCTTCTGCTTGCCAATACGCTTTTCTTTTGCTTCACCCATAATTTTACCCACCTGTATTTTGCTTTCGGTACATATATAATCAGTCTAACATCCCGGCCCCCCTCGTGTCAATGACTAACCGATTCATCATTGAATTATCACATGGCCGGTATAGGACATATAATAATAGGCTGCCGCATCGATCAGCCGCAGCACCAGATAGAGCAGTCCCAGTCCGCCCACGGTCCGCACAGTCAACAGCGCCAGATCCTCCATAGCTTGGTTGGTAATGTGCCGGATGATCAGAGGCAGCACGATCTCGCAGATCGTGGTCAACGCTGCGCAGAACAGATACATACACAGTACGCTGATATGCCGCTTATAATAGGGTAAAAACCGCTTTATCAAGGTGCTTGATTTATACTTTCTCTCGTTCATGTGAATCCTCCCCCTTATCGCAGGTCTGTCTCACGACCGGCGTTCCTCACACTTTTTCAGTGGCCGGGGATTTCAAAAATACCGACAGCTTCTTCTGCATAAAAGCAATCACCGGCCCCAGGAAAAATGCCACGCCCAGGGTCACGATCCCCACATCGCCCCCCAGTGCAAAGCCTGCAGCCATAAAACAGATATCCCAGATCATACGGATCGCCTTAAAGGGTAATTTCTTACACTTATGAGAGATAATAAAGGGCAGAGCATCATAGGGCGAGGAACCCAGTCCCGCCGTCAGGTAGGTGGACGCCCCCAGAATAAACACAATCAGCACCGGCACCAGCAGTCCGTAACGCACCGCTGCGGAGTCAAAAAAGCCCTGCGGCAGCGCCGTATCCCAGATCCAGCCGAAGAAATCCGATATGTATCCCAGGCACACCATATTGCCGATGGTTCCAAAGCCGATATAACTCATGTCAAACCGCAGCACAAAAACAAAAGTCACCAGATGGCAGAGCAGCTGGGCCGTCCCAAAGCTGATGGGCGCATAGTTGATCACGCCCTGCGTCAGGCAGGAACAGGGATCCGTACCCAGCTTCAGCCGGATCAGCAGGGACAGGCCCAAGCCCTGCACCGTCACACCGATCATCATCATCACCAGCCGTGTCCAAAACTTCGGCGGCCTCGCAAAACAGGTCAGTTTCATGGCAGATACTCCTTAGTCTTTTTCAATACTGCTTTTTCGCAGCGATACCTGTTTAGTGTAGCACCGAAGCGCATTCGTTGCAAGCATTCTCTTGCATCCG
>CAZFYD010000026.1:0-23310 GCA_964523315.1 uncultured Acetatifactor sp. | reverse complement strand
TGCATAGGGTGAGCGCCGCCATCAGCAGCAGGGTGAGCAGTTGTACGGATTTCAGCCCTATATGGTAGATTTGATTGCTTATCTTGTTTAAAAGTCTCATGTGTGTATTCTCACCTGTCTGTAAATCGCGTGATTTCAAGAAAAATGTATTTGTAATGATTATAGCGGATTGACTAAAATAGAGCAATAAAAATCTCCGCCGAAAAAGTCGGCGGAGATTCTACAGAAATCTTTTACAATCCGAAACCTGCTTTGAGAGCGGCAAATTCTGCAGAGTTGGAGAAACCTGCGAGCACGGCATCCCGGTTGAAACTTCCGGTTTCTAACCGGTAGAGCCAGTATTCGAAGCCTGAAGCATCCGGTTCACGGTCAAAAAAGGTATGATATAGGGTGGTGATGTAATCTTCATTACTCAGGTTTTTCGCCTGAAATTCTCCGGAGTGAAAGAATCCGTCTGTAGATGCCTCATCGATGGTGCAGACCCCGTCACAGATCCTGTTGCACCAGTAGTCCAGGCCATCGGGATCATATTCCCGTTCCAAAGCCTTGGTGTATAGTCTGGAAACAAACATTGTTAATTGCATATTTCTGTCACGGCCTGTTACTTCCACAGCATCTCCTTGCTGAATCCCGAAATCTGTACAGATATCTCCAAATTCGGGTGACTGTGCAAAACCGTTAAAGATAGCGACCCGGCCTACTCCACCTTGGAGGAATTCCAGCCAATAGGCTTTGCCGGAAGGGTCGGAGGCTCTGTCCATCATAACCTCATATAAGGTTTCGATATAGTCCTCATCGCTGAGATTCATATTCTGAAATTCGTCACTGAAAAAGAAACCGTGTGCTGTGGTGGTGCCTGAAGTGCGGCTCCAGCGCAGATTTTCCAGCCAATATTCCAGTCCTTCTTCATCAGGATCACGTCCTAACACCTTCTGATATAAGCGGGTAAGAAACGCCGTTACCTGTTCTTCGTCAATATCCAGAAGCGGGTTGGGCTTTGTATACCGGTTAACAGTTTGGCCGTAATTGGGAACCAGAGCTTCCCAGGAGCTATAACCCATAATGGGCAATACGGTGTCGGAAATCCATTGTTGATCAGCGGTATTGGCGGTGCCGATCTTTCTGTAGATCTCTCCGGCGAGCTTGTTGTCCAGAGAGAAGTTCAGCCGGCTGTCCGCCGCACGCTCATCTGCTATGTTCAGGATAAAGCAATCTACCATGGGATCATACATGGCAGCATAATAGGAATATGCCAGAGCAGCGGCCTGGTAATCCGTTCCCATATAATCTGTGAATCCCTGTTCTGTGAGCATAATACGGTGCTGCTCTCCGTAACGGTTTTTAATATAATTGGTCATAACGCTCAGATTATTGCCGTCTATGAACCAGGCATTTTCATTTTTTGCGTTGTATACCACTCCGGAGTGGCTTGTGGGAACCCAGATATTGGTTTCATACAAGACAGACGGATAGAGGTGGCAGGATATGCACCAGTCAATATCAGCTGCCTTGGTGCTGAGCCGCTGTACCACACGATCCAGAAAATCCTTTGCCGCAATGGCCTGACCGTCATAGTTAAACTGCCAGGTATGGTCAATGGCTATGCTGCAGCGGGATAAAGAGGTGTACTGCCGTACAGCGGAATACATATTATAAAAAGCATCCGCATAGGCAGTGGCATTGATGGCCGGATCGGCGGTACCGGTATAGTTCCACTGGTTGGGGACATTGGTTTCATTGCCAAGAATAAAATTGTCAATATGCATCTGATATTTTATGCATTCCTCGCAGATCCAGGAGAAGAAAGCCCGGTAGATGCCGGAAGCCTCCGGTGTAGTGGCAGGTGCATAATAATTGGCTGTGGATGCCGCAGGATTGTAGTAGAGCTCAGGCTGGAAAATATAGTCGTTTTTATAGGAACTCTCGGTACAATTATAGGCAAGTAAAAAGACCATGCTGACGCTGATATTGTTTTGGTTGGCATTTTGGATCCAACGGTAATATCGATCCGGCAGCAGGAAGTAATATTCCTGCCCCTCAAAGACAAAAGGGCTGATATATCCCTTAGTGACAAAAGAATGCTCTGCAGGGAAAATACAATCGTTCATGTTCAGATTGAACAGGGTATGGGAGATTCCGTACTCTGTGGCATCCGTTTTTCCCTGAATCCCTTTCAGGGTATTTTTCCCGGCAAATCCGTCAACCGACGGGTAATACAGAGAACCTGCCGCTGTTGTTTCCAAAGTTTCTGTCCCTATGATGCCCCATAACAGCATAAATATGGCAAGATAAAGACATAGGCGGCCTTGGCGCTTGTTTCTTTGCATAATAATTCCTCCCTCGTTTTTGAATATTTTGATTTTATTATAGCATAAAGAAAAAAGAAAGCAAGAAATAAAAGCGTTACTTGCATCCCTTAACACTCTATTGTATACTTACATCAATTGGAATACCGATCAAAGAAAGCAGGGGTACAGGGAATGAACCGTAGAAAGAGTATAGACATATACCATTTGCTGTGGCAGATTCTTCCGTTTTTGGGACTGATCGTCTGGGGGCTTCTCAGCATCACCAATAATCTGTGGTATGACGAGGGATACACGGCGGCGCTGATTTCCCATCCGCTGAAGGAATTGATTCAGATTACCGCCCAGGATGTCCATGCACCGTTTTATTATATTCTTTTGAAAGGCTTTTATATGCTGTGCGGCGGCGGAACCCGTTTTTGGCCGCTGAAGCTGTTTTCTCTGCTCTTTCTGATCGCTTATATGTTTCTGGGCAAATATTGGGTCAGAAAGCTTTTTGATGAGCATACATCCGTATATTTCATGCTGTTTTCCCTGCTGATGCCCAGCATGTGCGTTCAGGCCGGCAATGCCCGGATGTATACCATGGGTCTGTTCTTCTTCACGGCAGCGGGACTCTGCGCCTGCGATATTCTGCGGGAGTCCTCCGGCAGAAAATGGATTCTGTTCTGCCTGTGCAGCATCGGCAGTGTATACAGTCATACGTTTACCATGATTGAGACGCTGCTTCTGTATCTGATCCTTTTTGGAGTCCTGCTTTATCAAAAAAAATATGTTCTGCTGAAATGGTATCTGGGAAGCGGCCTGACGGTGTCAGCCTGCTATATGGCGTGGCTGGCGGTTATCTACCGTCAGATGCAGTCCCGGGTTGCGGGCGCCGGGGCGAATGAGGAGCTGTTCGTCCCCAGTATGTATACGTTGATCGATTATTGCAAGGAATGGTTCTCCGCCATGGATACGCCGATCACCGTGGTGATCTATCTGGGGATGGCGCTCACGGTATTTCTGGGATATTATGCGGTGGATGGAATGCGGGCCGAAAGGAGCTATATCGCTGCCTGGGGCATGGGCATTATCGGCATGACGTCACTGATCGGATGTCTTTTATCCTACTATGTGACGCCCTGCTTTCTGGGACGCTATGTCTTCACGGGCTTTGGGGCGCTGGCGCTTTGGTATGCGGTGGGCGTGAAGCAGATCCGTTCCCGCAAAATAAAGGCGGCGGTACTTCTGGTGTTTCTGCTGTGCTTTGGCCTGCAGTACCGGTCGGAGCTGCAGCTGGAGTACGATAAGGGGCTGCAGGAATATGAGGAATTCTATGAAAACAACGTGCAGTCCGAGGATCTCATCATGGCAACGGAGATCCACACGCTGTACCTGAATATTTACCACCCGGAGCAGCAGTATATGACATACGGCTATCTGGAGCCCTTTTCGCCTTTTCAGAATACCACGGTGTTTACGCAGTGGGAACAGCTGGAGGATGTGACGGGGGAGATCTGGCTTTATGCCTTTGCGGACAGGGACCTGCCCGATTTCAGTCCGTATTACAGCTGTGAACCGGCCTTCCGGTTTCATTTCATGTACTATGACTTTGTAATTTACCGGCTGGTGCCTGTATAGATATCCGGTATGCGCTTTCACTTCCCGGTAAAATATGCTATAACTATAAAGAGAGGTTCTTTTATGCAGGAACGCATCTATATCTGTCACACCTATTACCATGTATATGTGACATTTTTGAAAGAGTTAAACCGTCCAAGGGAGCAGCGCAGGCAGGCTACGCTGATGCTAAGCAGCCTGTCCATTGATTTTGAAAACCTGAAGGAACGGGTGGAGAGCACCGGACTTTTTGAGCGGGTGGTGGAGTTTGACGAGAAGCGGGATACCGCCTTTCCGGAGCTGGCCGTATACCGGCAGGATACCGGGAACCTGATAAAGAATCTGATCAACCGGGTGAAATTTACACGCGGATTTGCCCATGCGCTGGCGCCCACGATACCGGTGGACTTAAAGCAGTACGGAGAGATCTATGTGTACTGCGACTCGGATCCCATCGGTTATTATCTGAATGTATACCGGATTCCTTACCATGCGCTGGAGGACGGCCTGAACTGTCTGAAAAACTATGATGCAGCCAGATATGACAATCGGGGACATTTTGGGCTTAAGGCGTTTTTATCCGAACGCTGCAATCTGATCTTTATTCAGAACGGATATGGGAAATACTGTAAGGATATGGAGGTCAACGATATCTCTCTGCTGAAATATCCTTATCGAAAATATATTGAGCAGCCCCGCCAGGCTCTGGTGAACGGGCTGACCCAGGAGGACAAGGATCTGATACTCCGGGCCTTTGTCCGGGATATGGATAGCCTGCGGGCACAGCTGACGGAGGAAGGCGGAATGCAGGATAAGATCCTGATTTTGACGGATCCCCTGTGCAGTCTGGAGATCCGGGAACGGATCTTCAGGGACATCATCGCCATGTATGAGCCGGAGGGAAAGATTTTCTTAAAGCCCCATCCCAGGGATGAGCTGGACTACCGAAAGCTGTTTGCGCAATATCCCCAGTTTGACGCCGCCATGCCCATGGAGATGCTGAACTTTTTCCCGGGAATCCGGTTTAAAAAGGTGGTGGCGGTGCTGACGGAGGTGGGGGCCATCCGTTATGCCCAGGAGACCGTGCGTCTGGGAGAGGCCTTTATGGACAAGTACGAGGATCCGCTGGTGCACAGGCAGAATGAGCAGATTTAGGTTGACATAAATGCGGGAGGAAATATGGGACGGATTTTAAAGAAGCTGAATATTCTGCTGGATAAGAGGCAGAAGCGGACCATGGGATGGCTGCTGGTGCTGATGGTGATTAGCGCGGCATTGCAGACGCTGGGGGTGGGAATGATTCTGCCCGTAGTACAGATCGTTATGGATGAGGAAGCGGTCAGCAGGCCCGGCATGCTCCATGATGTCTATCTGCTGCTGGGAGGCGGCAGTGAGCTGCGGTTTATGATTCTGGTGATGCTGGCGCTGGTACTGGCCTATGTGCTGAAAAATGTGTTTCTGTTTTTCCAGCAGAGGGCCACTCTGGCTTTTGTGTATTCCAACCAGTTTCGGACCTCCGAACGGATGATGCGCAGCTATCTGCGCCGCGGCTATGAGTTTTATCTGAATGCGGACACGGCGGTGATCCAGCGGAATATTACCGCTAATGTCAACAATATGTACGCGCTGATCCTGGCCCTGCTGCAGCTGGCCTCCGACGGGATCGTGTTTGCGTTTCTGGTGGCATTTTTGCTGCTGCAGGATCCTATTATGACCATTCTCATTGCCGTGGTCATGATTCTGCTGCTGGTAGTCATCAAATGGGTGCTGAAGCCGGTGCTGCAGAGGGTGGCGGCCCAGCATCAGGATTGCTACAGCGGACTGCTGAAATGGATTTCCCAGACCGTACAGGGAGTCAAGGAGATCAAGATTGCCTGCAAGGAGCAGTATTTTGTGGAGGAGTATCTGAAATACGGCAACGGCTATGTGGGCGCTGCCCGGAAAAACGATCTGTACAGCCAGACGCCAAAGCTGCTGATCGAGACGGTGTGCGTGGCCTGTATGATCGGCTATATTATCTATATGACCGTCAGCGGGGAGAGCAGCGAGGACATGATAACAACCCTGACGGCCTTCGCAGCGGCTGCGGTGGCGCTGCTGCCATGTGTGAACCGGATCAATAACCAGCTCAATAAGATCGATTTCTGCGAGCCCTTCCTGATGGCGGTCAGCGACGATCTCCAGGAGGAGATCAGCAACGACAGGGTGGATATGAGCTATGCTGCGGACTTCGATGAAAAGCTGCCGGTCCGGGAGAGGATTGAGCTGAAGGGAATCGTATATGCCTATCCGGGGACGGAAAAGAAGATCTTCGATCATGCCGACCTGACGATTCCCGTGGGCAAAAGCGTGGGAATCGTGGGGACCTCCGGCGCCGGCAAAAGTACGGTGGTGGATATTCTGCTGGGACTTCTGCAGGCACAGCAGGGAGAGATCACTGCAGACGGCGTGAATGTGATGGAGCATTACCGGCCCTGGCTGAAAAATATCGGGTATATCCCCCAGATGATTTTTATGCTGGATGACACCATCCGGAAAAATGTATGCTTCGGTGTGCCGGAGGATAAAATTGATGAGGACAGGCTGTGGGAGGCACTTCGAGAGGCGCAGCTGGATACCTTTATCCAGACCCTGCCCGAGGGGCTGGAGACCAGCATCGGCGAGCGGGGAATCCGTCTGTCCGGCGGACAGAGGCAGCGCATCGGTATCGCCAGGGCGCTGTATCATGATCCCGAGGTGCTGATTCTGGACGAGGCAACCTCCGCGCTGGACAACGATACCGAGGCGGCGATCATGGAGTCCATCAACCGCCTCCAGGGGCGCAAGACGCTGATTATCATTGCCCACAGGCTGCAGACCATTGAAAAGTGCGATCTGGTGTACCGTATACAGGATGGCAGGGCCGTGCTGGAGCGGGGAAGTCTTTAGGTCCGGCGGGACAGGAATGAGCGGTGGCCTTGGGAAAGGACCCGGATTTTCAGAGAGGTAAGAGATTACATGAAGCTGAGTGTGATTGTGCCCGTCTACAATATGGCGGCGGAGGGAAAACTGCAGTTTTGTCTGGAAAGTCTAGTGAACCAGACCATATCGGACTATGAGATCCTCGCGGTGGATGACGCTTCTGCGGATGCTTCGCCCCAGATCCTGCAGGAATATGCACGGAAGTACCCGGAGAAGCTGCGGGTGCTTACCCACGAGGTGAATAAGCGTCAGGGCGGAGCCAAAAATACCGGCCTGAAGGCGGCCACTGGGGAGTGGGTGGGCTTTATCGACAGCGATGACTGGGTGACGCCGGACTATTATGAGAAGCTGCTGAACCGGGCGGCGGAAACCGGTGCGGATATGGTGGGCTGTGATTATAATCTGGTGACGGAGCACACCTTTACCGTGGGGCAGGTGATACAGAACAATTCCGCAGAGCAGACCGGCGTGCTGGACCGGGAGAAGCACGGCAGGCTGATTATGCGCTCCGGGAGCATGGTAATCAAGATCTACCGGCGGCAGGTCATCGAGGAGAATCATCTGGATTTCCCGGAGGGGATCTTTTACGAGGATAACTGTGCGGGGCCAGTTTGGTCCCTGTATTTTCAGCATTTTGAACGGGTGGAGGAACCGCTGTATTATTATTACCAGCACCAGACCTCCACGGTGCATCATGTGTCGGAGGAAAAGTGCCGGGACCGGATGCGGGCGGCCAGTCTGATGCTGAAGCAGTGCCGGGAGAGGGGCTTTCTTGCGGAGTATTATCCCGAGATTCAGTACCGGTTCACGGAGCTGTACTATGCCGTAACCTTGTTTTCCTATATGCTGGGCTGTCCTCATAGAAGGCTGTCCTTTATAAAGGAGCTGGGCCGGGGGATCCGGGAGGCTTTCCCGGATTTTCAGGAGAACGCCTATTATCAGCAGTATACGGATCCGGAGGAAAAGCAGATGATCGCTCTGCAGATGAAGTCAGATCTGCAATTTTACTTTTATTACGGCTTGAAGGTATGGGTGCGGAAGCGGAAAAAGAAGCGGAAACGGCAATAGCGTTTGGAGGAATCAGACGGTGAAGGATATGCGGAAAAAAATAAAACAGCTGGAGCTGTACAGACAGAGGCCCTTTTGGGTGCTGGCGGGAATAGAGATCCTGGTGCTGTTGCTTTGCATCAGCGGGCTTTTCGGCAAAAATGCGGTATATGAATACGGTGCGGAGCAGATGACCGCCAATTTCGGGGTGTATGACGAGGAAAAGGGAGGCTATGCGGCTGATGCCGCGGCCGGACAGACAGGGAATCTGGTGGATTTCTCCAATATTGCCCTGCCCAGAGGGGTATATCGGGTATGCTTATCCTACGCTACGGATGCCGATATGCAGAATATGTGTACGGTGACGGATGATTCCGTGGCCTATAAAGGCCTGCTGACCAATGGGACCGTGCTTTACAGCGGGCTGGAGCAGACGGATTTTGAGATGTGGCTCCTGCAGGATACTTCATCCCTGATCGTCCATGCGGGTTACAATACAGGGGAACTGGTGGTAAAGGGGCTGACCATTTACCAGACGAATGCATTAAACCGAATGCTCCTGTTCCTCTATCTGTGTCTGATCCTGATCGTGGACGGTATCTGGCTGTTTCAGAAATATGATGCGGCCTACAGCGTTTCGCTCCAGCAGAAGAATGTGGTTCTGGGCGTGCTGGCTATTGCGGTAATAGCTTCCATTCCGCTGATGACTGATTATATTGTCAGCAGCGGAGATATCGGCTATCACCTGCTGCGCATCGAGGGATTGAAGGACGGTATTCTGTCGGGGCAGTTCCCCGTGCGGATCGCACCGGACTGGCAGCAGGGCAACGGCTATGCGGACGCCGTCTTCTACGGCCAGACGCTGCTGCTTCCGGCGGCGCTCCTGCGGATGATCGGCTTTACCGTCAACACCAGCTACCGGATCTATATATTTCTGGTGAATATTGCCACGGCATGGCTGTCCTATTACTGCTTTCAGAGGATATTCAAGGAGAGATATGTAGGACTGCTGTGCAGTATGCTGTATACGCTGTCCGTATACCGCCTGTATAAGACCTATATGTGCGGGTCTCTGGGGGAGACTCTGGGCAACCTGTTCCTGCCGCTGATCCTCTACGGGTTCTATCGGGTGTTTACGGAGGATATTCATTCAAAAGAATATAAATGGTCCTTTTTGCCGCTGCTGATCGGTTTTGCCGGAATCATTCAATCCCATATGCTGACCTGCGAGATCGTGGGAGGCTTTACGATCCTGCTCTGTATCATTTTATGGAAACGGGTATTCCGCAAGGAGACCTTCTGGGCCCTGGCAAAGGCGGCTGTGGGGAGTGTGCTGGTTTCGGCCTGGTTTGCGGTGCCTTTCCTGGATTATATGCTGACAGGGGATTTTGTGATCCATCATGTGTCCGGGAGAACCATTCAGGAGAGAGGGCTGTACCTGGCGCACCTGTTTTCGTTTCCCACCTTTGCAGGCCCTGATGTGTTCCCGGCGGAAAACGGTATGGTGGGAACTGCGCCCATGGGTATCGGCTTTGCCCTGCTGGCGGTGTGGCTGGCGTGGGGCTATCTGCGGATCACCGGAAGGATGCGGAAATCAGGAAATGAGCATCTTACGGCTGAAGAGATTGCCCTGGGAAGGATCCTGGGGATCTTTGCGGGGATGGCCATGCTCATGAGCCTCTCCCTGTTTCCCTGGGACCGGATCCAGTTTCTAAACCGGGTTACGGCGACGCTGGTATCGAGCCTGCAGTTTCCCAACCGTTTTCTGACGCTGGGGTCCGTGGCCTGTACAGGGATAGCCGGCGTGATCGGCGTATGGATCTGGAGAAGCGGCAGGCCCGGCGGCAAAGCGCTTTGGGCCGGTGTGCTGATTGTTCTGACTTTCATGACCAGCGTGTATATGGAGACGGATTTCCTGTACAAGAAGGATTTCATGCGGGTCTATAATGACGAGGGCATGGGCAACGGATATATCTCCGGGGCGGAATATCTGCCCTACGGCACCGATGCCACACAGCTGATCTACCGGGCTCCCATTGCCGGCGGAGATGTGGAGATCGAGGGCTATGAAAAGGGCCCGTTGACGGTGGAGGTAAGCTGCCGCAGTTACGGTGCGGAGGGCAGTCTGAATCTGCCGCTGCTGTATTATAAGGGCTATCGGGCCTATGATGCGGACACGGGAGAGGAGCTGGAGGTATATGACGGCGTGAATCATACCGTGCATGTGAAGGTGCCGGAGGGCTACGAGGGAACCGTCCGCACCACCTTTGTGAGTCCCTGGTACTGGCATCTGGCGGAAGCAATATCACTGATATCAGGCGTCGGCCTGGCTGTCTGGTATCATCTGGCCCGCAGGAGAGTCATCTCCGCTTCGGGGATTCTCAGAAGCGGTCAGTAGATGAAAACCGGTTCAGGGATAAACGGATCGGAACAGGAAAAGAAAGGCGGCAGATATGCGTAAGATTGCGATCATTACAGCCCGGGGAGGCAGCAAACGGATTCCCCGGAAAAATATTAAGGAGTTCTGCGGTAAGCCCATACTGGCTTACTCTATAGAAGCAGCCGGGGAATCCGGACTGTTTGATACGGTGATGGTATCCACGGATGATGAGGAGATTGCGGAGATCGCCAGACAGTATGGGGCTCAGGTGCCCTTTTACCGCAGTGAGAAGACCGCGAATGATTATGCCACCACCAATGATGTGCTGTTGGAGGTGCTCACGGAGTATGAAAAGCGGGGGGAGCGCTATGAGATCGGCGGCTGCCTCTATCCCACAGCGCCCTTTGTGACGGCCCGTAAGCTGCAGGATGCCATGGCGCAGTTTCTGGGCAGCGATGCGGACGCACTGATTCCGGTGGTTCCTTTCTCCTATCCGCCTCAGCGGGCGATGATCGTCAGGGAGGGGCGGCTGGTATTTGAGTATCCTCAGTATCTGGACAGCAGATCCCAGGATCTGGAACCCCACTATCATGATGTGGGTCAGTTTTATCTGTTTCGCACGGAGGCCTTTCAGCGGAACCGGAAGCTGATGATCGGCAATATTCTGCCCTATGTGATTTCCGAGATGGAGGTGCAGGATATTGACAACCAGACCGACTGGGAGATTGCGGAGATGAAATACCGGGTGATGAAGGAGCAGCAGGCATGACGGAAAGCACAGAAAAGGGCATGAAAAAGCGCTGGAAATGTTTCTGGCTGTCTCTGGGGATCGGACTTTTCGTGATCAGCCAGTATATTGGCCGGAAGCTGTCCCGGGAGGGAAATATCCGCTGGACGCTCTCCGGCACTCTGCTGTTGTTGCTGGTTGGATTGAGCATCGGCGTGGCCGTCAGTCTGGGAATACTGGCGCTGGAACAGCGGATCGGCCGATGGAAGAGCGGCAGGCCGGTCCGGGAGGCAACTGAAAAGCGGACGCTGCCCAGGCCGGCGATCTGTTTTGCTCTGGCGCTGCTGACCATGCTGGTTTGCTGGCTTCCGGGGTATCTGGCCTATTATCCGGGTATCTGTGCCTATGACATGCCGATTCAGGTGGGTCAGATTGTCAGCGGTGATTACGGAACCCATCATCCCCTGGCTCATACCCTGTTGATCGGCGCCTTTATGAAGCTGGGAGGCCTGCTGGGAGATGTCAATACCGGCATTGCGCTGTACACCGCTTTCCAGATGCTCTGTCTGGCGCTTGCCTTTGCGGCGGGGATTGCCTGGCTTAAGTCCCTGGAGCTCCGAAAGGGATGGATCCTGCTGGTATGGATCTGGTGCTGCCTGTTCCCGATCCATTGGTATATGAGCATTACCGTAACCAAGGATGTGTTTTTTACGATATTTTTTCTGCTGCAGCTGATCTGTTTCTGCCAGATGCTGCATATAAAAGAGAACCGTCTGCGCTTTAACCGGTGGGATGTGGGATATCTGCTGTCCGCCGTCGGCATGGTGCTGTTCCGCAACAATGGGTTATATGCTCTGCTGGTGGTGCTGGTCTTTTTGGGGATCGGTTGTATCCGCCGGCACCCGGGCCGCAGGCTGGTGCTTCGCCTGCTGATCGGTACCCTATTGGGGATTCTGCTGGGCAGTATCTTCTTAAGTCTGCTGACGAAAGCCGTCTCTGCCCAACAGGGGGATAAGCGGGAGATGCTGAGCATTCCGATTCAGCAGCTGGCCCGCACCATGCTCTATCACGGGGGCGTGGGGGTGCTGGAGGAGGATGACGGCACCATGGAAGAGCAGGATAAGCAGCTGATCAACGACTTTATTCTGGATGAGGCTTACCGGGAGTACCGGCCGGATATTGCGGATCCGGTCAAGCGGCACACGTACACCTATGTGGTCAGATACCGTACCGGCGAGTTCCTGAAGACCTATCTGCACCTGCTGGCCCGTTATCCGGGGGATTATGTGAATGCGGCGCTTGCCGTGAATCAGGGATATTATGATATCGGGGATTTAAGTCACGCCCATATCAATGAAAACGGAGTGGAGCATGGACTGGGTTATATTCAGACCCGCTGGGTCGAAGGGGAACTGGCGGACTATGGCATTTACAAGGATTCCAAATGGGAGGGGCTGCATGAGCTTCTGGAGGAATATGCGGACAGCAACGGCTATCTGCGGACGCCGGTTCTGTGCGTGATTATGATTCCGGGTATCTATCTGTGGAGCTATCTGTTTCTGGCCGTCTGGCTGCTGGCGCGGAAAAAGTATCTGCTGTTGCTGCCGCTGACCTTTGTGGCAGGCTATTATCTGACCCTGGTGCTGGGTCCTGCGGTACAGCTGCGCTATCTCTATCCGGTCATGACGGCGGCTCCTTTCTTTCTATTGTTTATCAGGGCAGAATGCGGCGGGAAGAAATTCTGATCTCACACGAGGGATGACAGAACTATTTTGGAGAGGGAAATATGAAAAAAAGGATCGCGGTTTTATCCAATGTAAATATGAATTATGTGATTCGCCTGCTGCATCAGGAGTATGAGGTCTACGAGGCGGAGGGATACGGCAATGAACTGGGTATACTGCTGAATGAACAGTCTTCCTATCATAGCTTTGCGCCGGAGATCACTTTCCTGATTATGGATCTGATGGAACTGCTGGGGCATGAGCTGGGCCTGCCCGGGCAGCAGGGCCGGGAGCCGGGAGAGGAGCTGCAGCAGTGTCCGGAACCGGCGCGCAGCTGGCTGCAGCTGTTGGATGGCTGTATCCGTCCGGAGCGGCTGTACTATGTGTCGGACGCTTGGCTCTGGGGGCCGGAGATCGGCGCTTTGCCGGAGAGCAGCATCCGGGAGCGGCTGGAATGGACCTGGCTGCAGGGGCTGAACTGGCTGCAGCGGCGCCATGAGAATGTGCGGATTTTCCCTTATCGGCAGATCATCGGCGGCCTGGGGGAGAGCAGCAGCTTTTCCCTGAAAATGTGGTACCTGGGGAAGATCCTCCATACCAATGAAGCCCAGAAGCGTCTGGCGGAGCAGATCGGTCGGCTGACAGAGGCGGAACAGCGGGTGCCGAAAAAGGTGCTGTTGGTGGATCTGGACAATACCCTGTGGGGAGGTCTGGCGGGGGAGCGGGAGCATACGCCGCTGGCGCTTTCGGAGGAGCATGGGGGGCTGGCCTATAAGAACGCCCAGAGAGTGATCCGCCTGATCCGGCAGTCCGGGGCAGTGCTGGGTATCGTGTCCAAAAATAATGAGGAGGACGCCCTGGCGGTGATCCGGGAGCATCCCCATATGGTGCTGAGGGAAAAGGATTTTGCAATCCGGCGGATCAACTGGCGCCCCAAGGATGAGAATATCCGGGACATAGCGGATTCCCTGAATCTGGGGCTGGACGCCATGGTGTTCTGGGACGACAGTCCGGCGGAGCGGGAGCTGGTGCGGCAGCTGCTGCCTCAGGTGGAGGTGCCGGATTTCCCGGAGCGCCCGGAGGAGCTGGCGCCGGCGCTTACGGAAATCTATGAGAAATACTTTCGAAAGGCCAGACTGACCCGGGAGGATCGGGAGAAAACAAGGCAGTACGCAGAAAATGAACAGCGCAGGCAGCTCGAGCGGCAGGTGGGAGATTTCGCCCAGTATCTGCGGCGGCTGGGGATCCGCATACAGCAGGTGGCCCCGGCGTCACATGGGGAACGCCTGGTGCAGCTGGTGAATAAAACCAATCAGTTCAATCTGACGACGATACGCTACAGTCAGGAAGAAATGCAAAAGATAGTGGCGGATTCCACGAAAAAGGTGTATCTTTATAGGGTGGAGGACTGCTTCGGCGACTATGGCATCGTATCTGCGGTCATTGTTGATCTGGCGGGACAGGTTCCGGTGATTGAGGAATGGGTCTTAAGCTGCCGGGTCATGGGCAGGCAGGTGGAGGACGCCCTGCTGTCGCATATGGAGGCGGATCTGCAGGCGGCAGGCTATGAGCGGCTGCAGGGCCGGTATGTGCCCACGGCGAAAAACACCCCGGTGGCCGGGCTGTATGAACGGCTGGGGTACGAGGTGATTCGCCGGGAGGACGGCGGCGCAAAGGAATATGAGATCAATCTGGCACAGCGACCCGAGAGAGGCGGTCATGTGACCTGGCTGGAGCAGGAGTCCTGATCCTGCCGGAGGTATGGATTTCAGATGGCAATGGAAAAGGCTTGGAAGTTTCACTTCCAAATACGTATTAACGCAGTATCATGGGCACGGCCCATGATATGCACAGAGAGGTAAATATGAAAGAAAAAATTATCAGCCTGATTACGGAAATTTTGCGGGTACCCGAGGGCACGGTGACGGAGACCACCCAGGCCCAGGAGCTGGAGGAATGGGATTCTCTGGCACAGGTGCTGATCATCGGAGAACTGGAATCCCGGCTGGGGATCGTGATTCCGCTGGAGGAAGCGGTGGAGATGACGGGAGTGCCGGATATTCTGGAGAAAGCAGGAGTTTAAGCTTCCGCAGAAGCGGAAAGCATGGAGGTTAGAATGAGCGTAACACTGCGGGAGATCCGGGAGTCGGATCTGGAGACCATTATGCGCTGGCGGATGGATCCGGAGATTACCCGGTATATGAATACCGATCCGAAGCTGACATTGGAAGGACAGAAAAAGTGGCTCGTTTCCATCAGCAGCAACCCGGATGTGAGCTACTGGGTAATTCTGGTGGACGGTCAGGAGGCAGGCGTCATCAATCTGACCGGGCTGACCCGGGAGGACGGCGTGCTGGGCTGGGCCTACTATGTGGGAGAAAAGCGGCTGCGGAGCCTGAAGACGGCGCTGTCCCTGGAGATGAGTCTGTACGACTATATTTTTGGCACCCTGCACAAAAAGGCGCTGATCAGCGACGTCTTTACCCTGAACCGAGGGGTGATCCAGCTGCATCTGCTGTGCGGCTGCGAGATCGTGGAGGAGAAAAAGGCCCATGTCTGCAAGGCGGGGATATATTATGACGTGACCTTCATGCGGATGAGAGCGGAGCGCTGGCAGCAGCTACGGGGCGAGAAAAAATATGAACGGATCCTCTTTGGGGAGACCTGAAGCACGGGCCTGACGGCGGTAAAAGCTTTGACCGGAACGGAAAAGCAATAGGAGGATGCTATGGAGAGAGAAATCAGAATCGGCGGCAAAATAATCAGCGAGAACTCCCCCACCTTTATCGTGGCGGAGATGTCGGCCAATCACAATATGGATTTTGACCGGGCGGTGGAGATCCTGAAGGCGGCGAAGGAAGCAGGGGCGGATGCTGTGAAGATCCAGACCTACACGGCGGATACGATCACGCTGGACTGCGATGCGCCCTGCTTTCAGATCACTCAGGGAACGCTGTGGGACGGCACCACGCTGCACAGGCTGTATGAGACGGCGTACACGCCCTGGGAGTGGCAGCCTGAGCTGAAGCGGATCGCAGAGGATATGGGACTGATCCTGTTTTCCTCCCCCTTTGATTTCTCCAGTGTGGACTTTCTGGAGGAAATGCAGGTACCCGCTTATAAGATTGCCTCCTTTGAAATCACGGACATTCCGCTGATCCGTAAGGTGGCCCGGCTGGGAAAGCCGGTGATTCTGGCCACCGGCATTGCCCGGCTGGCGGATATTGAGCTGGCGCTGCGGACCTGCCGGGAGGAGGGGAACGAGCAGGTGATCCTGCTCAAATGCTGTTCCGCCTATCCCACGCCCTATGAGGATGTGAATCTGCGCACGATCCCCAATATGCGGGAGACCTTCGATTGTGTATGCGGCCTGTCGGATCACACTATGGGCACGGCGGTGGCCTCCGCGGCGGTGGCTCTGGGTGCAAAGATGGTGGAAAAGCATCTAACCCTGAAGCGGAGCGACGGCGGGGCGGATGCGGCCTTCTCCATGGAGCCCCGGGAATTTAAGGAGATGGTGGATAACATCCGGATCATTGAGAAAGCGCTGGGAAAGGTCACCTATGAGCTGTCGGAGAAGCAGACCCGGGAGAGGGAGCACAGCCGGTCCCTGTTTGTGGCCCGGGATATGAAGGCCGGGGAGGCGTTTACCCCGGAAAATCTGCGCTCCGTGAGACCGGCGGATGGTCTGCACACCATGTACTATGAGCAGCTGCTGGGCAAAAAGATCACTCGGGATGCCGGTCTGGGAACGCCTCTGTCCTGGGATCTGGTGGGAAATTCATGAGGATTATTATTCGGGCGGACGGCAATGCCCGGATCGGCGCAGGACATCTGATGCGCTGTCTGACCATTGCGGAGGAGATCCGGGATAAGGACAGCGTTGTTTTCTGGTGTGCGGATGAGGCATCGGCAGAGCTGGCGGGAAGCCGGGGCTACAGCGTCCACGTGCTGGGAACGGATTACCGGGAGATGCTGTCGGAGCTGCCCCAGTGGGAGGCCTGGGCACAGCGGGAAAATAAGTCGGCGGAAAGCACCCGGCCCACGATTCTGGTGGACAGCTACTATGTCAATGCAGAATATCTGCAGGCCCTCCGGGCCTACGGCAGGGTCTGCCTGCTGGACGATATGCAGCAGCGGGCCTGGCCCGTGGACGGGGTGATCAATTATAACGCCTTTGCCCAAAGGGAAAGCTATGAGCAGCTCTATGCGGGGCAGGGCAAGCGTTCCGGGACGGAGAAAACGGCGCTGTATATCGGCCCCGCCTATGTCCCCCTGCGCTCCCAGTTTAACAGAAGGGAATATCAGGTGCGGGAGCAGGTGAAGGAGATCCTGATTACTACCGGCGGCGGCGACCGGGAGAATATTGCCGGGCAGATTCTGGAAAGAATACAGGAGGAAGCCTGTCGGATCCATGTACTTTCCGGCCCTTACAACCCTCATGGGGCGCAGCTGGCAAAATATGCTGCGGCCAATCCCCGGGTGGAGGTGCACCGGCAGGTGACGGAGATGGCGGAGCTGATGCGGCAATGCGATCTGGCGGTTACGGCGGGGGGTACTACGGTGTATGAGCTCTGTGCGCTGGGCGTGCCCTTTATCTGCTTTTCCTATGCGGAGAATCAGGAGGCGCTGGCGGAGTATGCGGGGCGGCAGGGAATCGGCTGGAATGCCGGAAAGTACCACCGGGAGCCGGAAAAGGTGCTGGAGCATATCGCAGAGCTGGCCAGGAAAATGATGACAGATGGAGTCGGGAGACGGGAGATGTCCCGGAAGGCGGGAGCGCTGGTGGACGGCGGCGGTGCCCGGCGGCTGGCGGAGATGCTGGAAAAGGGTCTGCCGGATCAGGAGTGAGAAAACGTGGAAGCAGAGAGACAGGGAGGCATCGGAAAACAGAATATTCTATACGGGATCTGCGGCGCCCTGCTGATGCTGGCGCTGCTTCCCCTGCTGCTGTCTTCCCGGCGGCAGGCAGAAAAGCAGGCGGAGCTTCTGTTTCTGGGGGACAGTATTGTGGGGCAGTACCGGGACGAGACCTCGATCCCGGCGCTGACAGCGCAGGAGCTGGGCGTGACAGCGGTCAACGGTGCGTTCGGCGGCACTACCATGAGCCAGCAGAACCGGGAGAGCAGGGACGCCTATTACCGGGACGGTCTGGCCTTTCCCCAGCTGGCCAGAGCCATTGCCGCACAGGACTTCGGGGTGCAGCAGACCATCCGCACCAAGGATTATGTGACCATGCATTTCGGCAGCATCGTGGATGAACTGGATACAGTGGACTTTTCCGGAGTAAAGACGGTGATTATCACTTACGGCATGAATGATTATACCACGGGGAGCCCCATCGGCAATCCTGGGGATCCGGAGGATCCCTATACGCTGGTGGGAGCCATGCGGACGGGGATCCATTTTTTGCAGCAGGGGTATCCCGAACTGCGGATCATTTTTGTCAGTCCCACCTACTGCTGGTTTCTGAACACCATGGGCAGTACCTTTGATACCTGCGAGACCAGCGATTACGGCGGCGGGTATCTGGAGGAATATGTGGAGGCGGAGAGACAGGTCGCACAGGAATGCGGGGTGGAATTTCTGGATCTGTACCATGACTATTATCCCCATGAGGAGTACAGCGACTGGAGCCTGTACACGGAGGACGGGATGCATCCCAATGAGGCCGGAAGGCAGAAAATAGCGGAGACGCTGGCGGCGTATCTTCGGGAAACCGGTGAAGAATAAAAACGGAGAGAGGAAATGATGAAGAATCCTACGGAAGCCTGGAACTGGATAAAGAAGCACTGCAAAGAGGAGTGGAAGACTGCTTTCCTCAGTACCTTTGTGCCGGGTATCCTGATACATATGCCCATTATGCTGCGGGATATCCCCAATCATGACGGGCTGGCCAGCATGTATTTTGACCAGAATATGATTACCTCCGGCAGATGGTTCCTGACCGTGGCCTGCGGAATCTCCTCCTACTATACGCTGCCCTGGCTGATCGGACTGCTGGCCATGCTGTATCTGGGGATCGCCAATGTGCTGCTGACGGAGTTTCTGGAGGTAAAGCAGACCTGGGCGGTGGTGCTGATCGGCGGACTGCTGGCGGCCTTTCCGTCCCTGGCCTCCACCTTTGCCTATGTGTTTACGATGGACGGCTATATGCTGGCGGTGCTGCTGGCGGTGCTGGCGGTCCTGCTGACGAAAAAGTACCGGCTGGGCTTTCTGCCGGGAGCGCTCTGCCTTTCCTTAAGTCTGGGCACCTATCAGGCCTATCTGCCCTTCGCCGTGCTGCTTAGCCTGTACGGGATCTGGCAGATTGCCGCTTCCGAGGAAGGAATACGGGCAAAAATCAGAAAGGCGCTCCGCTATCTGTGGATGGGCGGCATCGGTGCGGCAGGGTATTATGGGATCCTGCAGCTCCTGCTGCGGATTCAGGGAAAACAGCTGGCCTCCTATCAGGGAATCAGCGGCATGGGCAGCGCATCGGGGACGGGGCTTATGGATACCGTCCTGCAGATCTACCGGGATTTCCTGGCCTTTACTCTGAAAGGGAACGTCTTTATGAACAATCCTTTTTCCCGGGGAGCCATGCTTCTGCTGGGAATTTCCGTGCTGGCGGTGCTGATTTTCCTGTGCCTGCAAAAAAAATGGTGGAAGAGTATAGGGTTTTTCGCTATAATAGCAGTAACGGCGGTTTTCCTGCCGGTGGCTATGAACCTGATTCTGATCATTTCACCGGATGTGACCTACCATCTGCTGATGCGGTATCAGTGGGTGCTGCTGCCTGTTTTTATGACGGCGGCGTTAAGCAGGCACAGCCGGCAGCTGCCCTGGGCGGCCTGGCTGGGATTGGTCTGCGGCGCAGTGCTGGTATTTAACTATGCCGTGACGGATCAGATCGCCTATTCCAATTTGGAGAAAAAGTATGAGAAGACCTATGCTTACTGCGTGAGGCTTTTAGACCGGATCGAGCAGACCGAAGGGTATTATCAGGGGATTCCCATTGCCATGATCGGCGTGGTGGGGGATCAGTCCTATCCGGAGACGGATCTCACCGGGGAGGTAACTGCCGGGATGCTCGGTATCGGCGGGGACAGCCTGCTGTATACAGGGGCCAACTATCAGGCTTTTATTCAGAATTATCTGGGGGCGACGCTGAATATCCTGCCGCCGGAGGCCATGGAGGAAATGTATTACCGTGAGGAATACCGGGAGATGGAGAGCTTTCCCGGAGCGGATTCCATACGGATCATAGACGGAATCATGTATATCAAGACGGAAAATAAGGAGTAAAGGGTATGGCGACATTATCCATTGTGCTTCCCTCATACAACGAAGAACAGAATATTGCCAATACGGCGAAGGTACTTTCGGACCTCCTGCAGCGGGAACAGATCGACTATGAACTGATCTTTATCAGCGACGGTTCCCGGGACGGCACCTATCAGGAGATCTGCAGGGCGGCAGAGCAGGACCCCCATGTGAAGGGAGCGGAGTTTTCCAGAAACTTCGGCAAGGAGGCCAGTATTTTTGCAGGCCTGCAGCTGGCTGCGGGGGATGCGATCATCGTCATGGACTGCGATCTGCAGCACCCGCCCCAGGTGATCCCGCAGATGTGGAAGCTTTGGAATGCGGGCTATGAGGTGGTAGAGGGGATCAAGACCAGCCGGGGAAAGGAGAGTTTGACTCATAGATGCTTTGCGGGCGCTTTTTACCGGATCATGAGCAGTCTGATCAGGATGGATATGAACGCCTCCTCCGATTATAAGCTGCTGGACCGGAAGGTGGTGGATGTGCTGCTGAGTCTGCCGGAGAAAAATACCTTTTTCCGGGCGCTGACCTTCTGGACAGGCTTTAAGACGGCCAGCGTGGAATATGAGGTGCAGGAACGGGCTTACGGGGAGAGCAAGTGGTCCTTTTTCAGTCTGATGCGTTATGCGGTGACCAATGTCACCTCCTTCAGTACCCTGCCTTTGCAGCTGGTAACGGTGATGGGGATCATCGCCATCCTGTTCAGCGTCATACTGGCTGTGCAGACCCTGGTGAAATATCTGACAGGTACGGCGGTGGAGGGCTTTACCACCGTGATCCTGCTGATTCTGATTATCGGCGGCTTTATCATGCTGAGCCTGGGTATTATCGGGCATTATCTGGCCCGGATCTATGAAGAGGTAAAGGGGCGGCCCCGTTATATTATCAGCAAAGTGACGGATAATATAACAGGTAATGTGATCGGCAGCTGGAAACGGCAGCCGTAGGAGAAGGGTAATGCGGAAAGGAGCGCACTATTCATGAAAAAAAGAATTGTCAGTATCGAATTGCTGCGCATCCTTGCCATGATGATGGTGGTCATGCTGCATTATCTGTCCAAGGGCGGCCTGCTGACGCCGCTGACGGAAGAATTTTCTGCCGGGGCCTATGTGGCCTGGCTTCTGGAGGCATTTTCCATTGTGGCGGTGAATGTCTATATACTGATCAGCGGCTATTTTCTGGTGGAATCCGGCTTTAAGCTGGGGCGGCTGGCGGAGCTGGTCTGTCAGGTGCTGTTTTACAGCCTGCTGGTGCCCCCGGTGCTGATCGCTCTGGGGATCCTGGATCCGGGGCAGCTGACGGTGTATCAGCTGCTGCAGTGCCTGTTCCCGAATCAGATGGTGCATTATTGGTTTATCACGGCTTATGTGACCATGTATCTGTTTGCGCCGGTGCTGGCGGCCGGGGCAAAGCATATGAGTCAAAAGCAGCTGCAGGCTACGATCCTGCTGCTGCTGCTCTTCTTCTCCGTCAGCAAGTCCGTGCTGCCGGTGCAGCTGGAGATGGATAACCAGGGGTACGATGGCCTGTGGTTTCTGTGCGTCTTCCTGGTGGCGGCCTATATGCGGCTGTATGGGATTTGCTTTTTTCGGAAGGGAAAGCGGGCGGCGCTGTGCTATCTGGGCAGCTGTCTGCTGATCTATGGGCTGACCATGGGCATCCGGCTGATCTATCTGAAGACCGGGCATCTGGGTAATTTTATCCATTCGCCCTATGACTATAACCATGTTCTGACATTATTTGCAGCAATTTCGCTGTTTTATGCATTTTCTAATTGGAAACTTTCCGATGAGAAATGGATGGGAAAGGTGATTCTGCGGGTGGCTCCCTATACATTGGGGGTATACCTGCTGCATGAGCATATACAGCTGCGTACGCTCTGGCCCGGATGGTTGGGGGCAACCTTGGACTGCAGTGCCGCAGCTCTGGTGCTTCGGGCCATTGGCGCCGTACTTCTGGTGTTTGTGCTCGGAATTCTGGTGGATATGGTGCGCAGCGCAGTATTTCAGCTGGTGAAAAAGGGAGTTCAGAATAGAAAGCGGAGCGGAAAATAGGAGGAAAATATGATTACGTTTAATGTGCCGCCTTATACGGGCAAGGAAATGGAGTATATTAAGGAGTGTGTGGAAAACCAGAAGATCTGCGGTGACGGCGCCTACACGAAGAAATGCAACGAGTGGATGGAGAAAAAGACGGGGGCAGCCAAGTGCCTGCTGACCACCTCCTGCACCCATGCCACGGAGATGGCGGCCCTGCTGGCGGACATCCGGGAGGGAGATGAGGTTATCATGCCCTCCTATACCTTCGTATCCACAGCGGACGCCTTTGTGCTGCGGGGGGCTGTTCCGGTGTTTGTGGATATCCGGCCGGATACCATGAATATTGATGAAAACCTGATCGAAGCGGCGATCACGGAGAGGACCAGGGCGATTGTACCGGTACATTATGCCGGGGTAGCCTGCGAGATGGACAAGATCATGGAGCTGGCTCAGAAGTACCATCTGATGGTGATCGAGGATGCGGCCCAGGGGATCATGTCCACCTATAAGGGGAAGGCGCTGGGTACCTTCGGTGACTATGGCTGCTTCAGCTTCCATGAGACCAAGAATTTCAGTATGGGTGAGGGCGGCGCACTGCTGATCCGGGATCCCGAAAATATTGAAGCGGCGGAGATCATCCGGGAGAAGGGAACCAACCGCAGCAAGTTTTACCGGGGACAGATCGACAAATATACCTGGATCAATTACGGCTCCTCCTATCTGCCCAGCGATATGAATGCGGCGTATCTCTATGCCCAGCTGGAGCTGGCTCAGGAGATTACGGCTGCCCGTATGGCCTGCTGGGAGCGGTATTATGAGAATCTGCGCCCTCTGGCGGAGGCAGGCAGGATCGAACTGCCGGTGGTGCCTCGGGGATGTGAGCACAATGCCCATATGTTCTATATCAAGGCAAAGGATATTGAGGAGAGGACGGCGCTGATCTCCACGCTGAAAGCTAAGGGAATCCACAGCGTATTCCACTATATCCCGCTGCACACGGCACCGGCGGGCCTGAAATTCGGCCGGTTCCATGGAGAGGATAAATATACAACACGGGAGAGCGAGCGTCTGCTGAGACTTCCCATGTTCTACCGGCTGACATTGGAGCAGGTGAATTATATCTGCGGGCAGGTCAAGAGTTTTTATGGGATGGACTAGGAACAGGGGTTACTATTTACAGCCCCTCCACGCTGCATTCGCAAAACCCGCTGCTGCGCAG
>CAZFYD010000025.1:11092-23383 GCA_964523315.1 uncultured Acetatifactor sp. | reverse complement strand
GGGCTACCTGAAGTTGGGGAGGATAAAAAGGAGACAGTTCCTTTGACGGGGCATGTTTCCTTTTTTCTTTTTCAGCATAATACTATTGACATCTTCCTCAACCGGTAGTATGATTCAACTAAATTGTTTGATAATCAAATAATTTGATAATCAAAGTAAATAGTATTTTAAACTATATGATGTGGTTTAGAAGACTATGAAAGGTAAAGGAGAGAAAAACATGTTGGAAAAAGTGATAGCAATTATTGAAGAAAAGCTGAATGCGGATGGAGTGGAGATCACGGAGGCTACGAGGTTTAAGGAGGATCTGGAGGCGGATTCCCTGGATCTGTTTGAGATGGTGATGGAGCTGGAGGATGAGTTTGGGATTGATATCCCCTCTGAGGATCTGGAGCAGCTTCTTACAGTGGGCGATGTGCTGGAATATCTGAAGAATAAGGGTGCGAAATAGGCCATGAAGACAAGAATAACAGAGCTACTGGGAATTGAATATCCCATTATTCAGGGGGGCATGGCCTGGGTGGCGGAATACCATCTGGCGGCAGCAGTGTCCGAGGCCGGAGGTCTGGGAATCATCGGAGCCGGCGGTGCCTCTGCGGAGTGGGTGAGAGAGCAGATCCATAAGGTAAAGGAGATCACGGCAAAGCCCTTTGGCGTGAACCTGATGCTGATGAATCCGGAAGCGGACGATATTGCCAGGGTGATTGCGGAGGAGGATGTGCAGGTAGTGACTACCGGTGCCGGAAACCCGGGCAAATATATGGCCATGTGGAAAGAGGCAGGGGTAAAAGTGATTCCGGTGGTTGCCAGTGTGGCCATGGCCAAAATGATGGAGCGGGCAGGGGCGAATGCGGTAGTGGCAGAGGGAACCGAGTCCGGCGGACATATCGGCTCTGCCACGACCATGACGCTGGTGCCCCAGGTGGCGGATGCCGTGACTGTCCCGGTGATCGCAGCCGGGGGCATTGCGGACGGCCGGGGATTGGCGGCGGCGATTATGCTGGGCGCAGAAGCCGTGCAGATGGGTACACGCTTTATTGTAGCCGATGAATCCATGGTGCATGAAAATTATAAGCAGAAAGTTATTGCCGCAAAGGATATTGATTCCGAGGTGACGGGTATGAGTCATGGACATCCGGTAAGGCAGCTGCGCAATCAGATGACAAGAGAATATCTGAAGCGGGAAAAGGCGGGGGCGCCCTTTGAGGAGCTGGAACAGCTGACCCTGGGGGCACTGCGCAAGGCCGTGGTGGAGGGGGATACCGTAAACGGCACCCTGATGGCCGGCCAGATTGCAGGGCTTGTAAGTAAGGAGCAGACCTGCGGGGAGATAATTCAGGAGATCATGGAGCAGGCGAATACACTTTTGAAGCGGTAGAGCGTAAGAAGAAGTTCTAATGCTTACAGTAAAGAACTTCTCCGTCTTACATTTGGAGATTAGTATGGGTAAAACAGCTTTTATTTTTCCCGGACAGGGAGCCCAGTACTGCGGTATGGGCAAGGATTTTTATGATACATATGAAACAGCCAGGCAGATCTATGAACTGGCAGAAAAAGCTACGGGACTGGATGTGGCGGGACTTTGTTTTGAGAAAAATGACAGCCTGAACATCACAGAATACACGCAGATTGCTATGCTGACCACAGAGGTGGCCATCCTGAAGGTGCTGCAGCAGGAAATGCTGCGGCTGGGAAAAGGAATAAAGGCGGACTGCTGCGCAGGCTTGAGCCTGGGAGAATACGGCGCTCTGGCAGCAGCGGAGGTCATGGAGACGGAGGATCTGTTCCGTCTGATCCGCAGCCGGGGAATCTATATGCAGGAAGCCTATCCCGTGGGCGGCGCCATGACGGCAGTGCTGGGCCTGGATGCCGGGACTGTCAGGGAAATCTGTGAGAATACGGAAGGCATCGTTACCATTGCAAACGACAACTGCCCCGGACAGATCGTGATTACCGGAGAGCAGACGGCAGTGCAGGCGGCGTCGGAAAAGCTTCAGGAGGCCGGTGCAAAGCGCTGCGTGCCTCTGAAGGTCAGCGGCCCCTTCCACTCTCCGCTGCTGGCGGGAGCGGGGGAGAGGCTGGCATCGGAGCTGGCCCGTGTGGCGGTAAAGGATCCCGTTATCCCCTACCTGTGCAATGTGGAGGCGGCCCCGGTAACGGACTGCTCCCGGGTGAAGGAGCTGCTGGCGAAGCAGGTGTCCTCCGCCGTAAGGTGGCGGGAGACCATGGAGCGCATGCTGGCGGACGGCGTGGATACCTTTATCGAGATCGGTCCCGGCAGGACACTGAACGGGTTCCTGCGCAGGATCGACAGGAGAGCCGCCGTGTACAATGTGGAAAAGACCACGGATTTGGAGAAGCTTTTACAGGAGTAGGTAATGGAAGAGAATAAGATAGAAGATAAGATTTCCGCCGGGGAGCTGGCGGGCAAGGTGGCTTTAGTTACTGGCGCCGGCCGGGGAATCGGCCGTGGGATCGCTAAAAAACTGGCCGCCCAGGGGGCTTTGGTACTGGTGAATTATAACAGCTCCGGGCAGAAGGCCCGGGAAGCGGCGGAGGAGATCGTGCGTGCCGGGGGCCGTGCGGAATGCATCGGCTGTGATGTGTCCGATTTTACTGCCTGCGGCAGCATGGTAGAAACCATCATGGAAAGATACGGGCATGTGGATATCCTGGTAAATAATGCGGGCGTGACCCGGGATAGCCTGATTATGCGGATGTCCGAGGAGGATTATGACCGGGTAATGGACATCAATTTAAAGGGAGCATTTAATACCATACGCCATCTGTCCAGGTATTTCTTAAAACAGCGCAGCGGAAAGATCATAAATATCTCTTCCGTCTCCGGTGTGATGGGTAATGCGGGTCAGGCCAACTACTCGGCCTCCAAGGCGGGGCTGATCGGGCTGACAAAGAGTGTGGCCAGGGAGCTGGCGTCCCGAGGGATCTGTGTCAATGCGGTGGCCCCCGGCTTTATTGATACGGAGATGACACGGGCACTGTCCGAGAAGGCAAAGGAAACCGGTGTGGCCGCTGTGCCCATGGGAAGAATGGGAAGCGTGGAGGATGTTGCGGAGCTGGTGGCCTTTCTGGCAGGAGACAGGTCTGACTATATCACCGGACAGGTGATCTGTGTGGATGGAGGTATGGCAATATGAGCAGACGGGTGGTAGTGACCGGAATGGGTGCGGTAACGCCCATCGGTATAGGTGTGGAAGAATTTTGGCAGGGGATTAAGCAGGAGAAGACCGGCTTTGCGCCCATTACAGCCTTTGACGCTGCGGAGTATAAATGTAAGCTGGCCGCAGAGGTAAAGGACTTTCAGCCGGAAAATTATATGGATAAAAAGGCGGCAAGACGCATGGAACGGTTCTGCCAGTTTGCAGTGGAAGCCGCCGGGGAGGCCATCAGGGATGCGGGTCTGGATATGGAAAGGGAGGATGCTTACCGTGTGGGATGCGCCGTGGGCAGCGGTATCGGCAGCCTGCAGGCCTTGGAGAGAGAGTATGGCAGACTGACCCAAAAAGGCCCCTCCCGGGTAGCTCCTCTGTTTGTCCCGCTGATGATCTCCAATATGGCGGCGGGCAATGTGAGCATTACCTACGGCCTTAAGGGAAAAAGCCTGAATGTGGTGACGGCCTGTGCCACAGGCACCAACTCCATCGGCGAGGCATTCCGCGCAATCCAGTACGGGGATGCGGATGTGATGGTGGCCGGCGGTACGGAGGGTGCGGTGACTCCGCTGGGTATCGCCGGTTTTACTTCTCTGACAGCTTTATCAGACAGTACGGATCCCGCAAGATGTTCCATTCCCTTTGACAAGGACAGAAGCGGTTTTGTCATGGGTGAGGGCGCAGGCGTGGTGATCCTGGAGGAACTGGAGCATGCAAGACAGAGAGGTGCCCATATTTATGCAGAGGTATTGGGCTACGGCTGCTCCTCGGATGCCTATCACATTACTTCTCCGGCGGAGGACGGCGCAGGCGCTGCCAGAGCCATGACGAATGCCATGGAGGACGGCGGGGTGAAGCCGGAGGAATTGACCTATATCAATGCCCACGGCACCAGCACCCATCACAATGACCTGTTTGAGACCAGGGCGATCAAGCTGGCCTTTGGAGACCATGCAAAGCGGCTGAAAATCAATTCCACCAAGTCCATGATCGGTCATCTGTTGGGAGCGGCAGGCGCAGTGGAATTTATCACCTGCGTCAAGGAGCTGGAGGAGGGCTATATCCACAGAACCGTGGGCCTTAAGGAGAGCGAGGAGGAGCTGGATTTGGACTACTGTAAGAAAAGCTGCCGGGAAGAGGTACCCTGCGCACTCAGCAACTCGCTGGGCTTTGGCGGACATAATGCCAGCATTCTGCTGGGACATCTGCGGCAGTGACGCAGGGACTGCCCGGCGAAGCGGAAAATATGCGGAATTTTAAATAGGAGATAGAAGAGATGTCATTATATACTGCACAGGAAATTATGGAGATCATCCCTCACCGGTATCCCTTTCTGCTGATTGATACCATCGAGGAGCTGGAGCCCGGAGCGCGTGCCCTGGGGAAAAAATGCGTCAGCGTGAATGAGCCTTTTTTTCAAGGACATTTTCCCGGTAATCCCGTAATGCCCGGCGTACTGATTATAGAAGCGCTGGCCCAGGTGGGGGCAGTAGCCTTGCTGTCCCAGCCGGACTGGAAGGGACGCACCGCCTATTTCGCAGGGATCGACAAGGCCAGATTCCGTCAGAAGGTAGTGCCGGGAGATGTATTGCTTCTGGAGACGGAGATTATCAAGGTCAAGGGAGTCATCGGCGTTGGTAAGGCTGTTGCCCGGGTAAATGATAAGGCAGCGGCACAGGCAGAACTGACCTTTGCCATTGGATAGGAGGTGTTGCCGGGATGAATATGGATCGGTTAAAACAGAAACGGGCGGATTATTTTGCCCGAAAACTAAGTAAACTGAGTGCCTCTCCGGCGGCTTCAAAGGCTCAGAATACGGCGGAAACGGTGTCCGGTGAGAATAAGACCGCGGAAAGCAGCGACCAGTCTGCCGGGGAGGTGTACCTGATCCGCTGTCCCAAATGCGGGAAAATGGTGGACCGGGCGAGGGTAGTCAGGAGAAAGTACATCTGTTACGAGTGCGAGGGTTATTTCCGGGTAAAGGTATCAAACCGCATTCGCATGGTGGCCGATCCCCATACCTTTGAGCCGTGGTTTACAGATCTGCCGGCGCATAATCCTTTGGCTTATGAGGGCTACGAGGAGAAACTGGCGCAGGCCAGGGAAAAAACCGGCCTGGACGAGGCGGTGACTGTGGGTCAGTGCAAGGTATTTGGGGAAGATATTGTTTTGGGAATCTGCGATTCCCGGTTCCTGATGTCCAGCATGGGCCAGGTGGTGGGGGAAAAGATTACCGCCGCCATTGAGAGGGCCATCGAAAGAAAGCTTCCGGTGTTTCTGTTCTGCTGCTCCGGCGGCGCCAGAATGCAGGAGGGGATTATCTCCCTGATGCAGATGGCTAAAACCGCTGCGGCCATTCAGAAGCTGGGTGAGGCGGGACTTCTATACTGTACGATCCTGACGGATCCCACCACGGGCGGCGTGACGGCCAGCTTTGCCATGCTGGGAGATGTGATCGTGGCAGAGCCGGGAGCACTGATTGGTTTTGCCGGGCCAAGAGTGATCCGGCAGACGATCGGACAGGAGCTTCCGGAGGGCTTTCAGACCGCAGAATTTCTGGTGGAGCACGGGATCATTGACGGCATCGTAAAACGGGAGGTTCTGAAAAAGACCATTTATTTTCTGGTAAAGGCTCATCAGGGGCAGGATGCCCACTATGCAGAGTTTACGCCCGGTAAGGATTCCCGGTTTGTGCTCAATGAGATTTTGAAGGAGCAGTCCTTTAAGGTGCGTCCCAAGGATGCCTGGGAAAAAGTGAAGGCTGTCCGCAAGGTGGAGCGTCCCCAGGCCTGCGATTATATGGAGTATATTTTCGACTGTTTTGTGGAGTCTCACGGGGACAGAGCGTTTCGGGATGATCCGGCGATCATGGGCGGAGTGGCATTTCTGGACGGCCAGCCGGTGACGGTCATTGCTCAGCACAAGGGAAAGGACATCAAGGACTGCCAGAGGCGCAACTTTGGTATGCCTATGCCCGAGGGATATCGGAAGGCCCTGCGTCTGATGAAGCAGGCGGAGAAGTTCCACAGGCCCATTATCAGCTTTGTCAATACGGCCGGTGCCTTCTGCGGCATCGAAGCGGAGGAGAGAGGACAGGGTGAGGCCATTGCCAGAAACCTGCGGGAAATGGCGGCCCTGAAAGTGCCCGTGCTCTGCATTTTTATCGGAGAGGGGGGCAGCGGCGGCGCACTGGCTACCGCAGTGGGAAATGAGGTGTGGATGCTGGAAAATGCCACCTATTCCATTCTGTCCCCGGAGGGCTTTGCGTCAATATTATGGAAGGACGCTTCCCGGGCCAGAGAGGCCAGCGAGGTGATGCATATTACCGCCCAGGATTTAAAGCTCCTGAAGGTGATCGAGAAGATTATTCCTGAGTTCGGCGGAGCGGATGCTTCGACTGTGGCGGCTATCGGCGGGTATATGAAGGAACAGATAATTGATTTCCTCAAGCGCTGTCAGGGGATGACCGGCGAGGAGATCGCGGCGCAGAGATACCGGCGGTTCCGCGGGTTTTAGCGGCGGCGCGAAGGGAAGGAAAGGTTTAGAGCATATGGCGATAAAAATAATGGGAACCGGAAGTGCCCTGCCGGAAAAAACGATGACAAATGCGGATATGGCGCAGCTGGTGGACACCTCCGATGAATGGATCAGGGAGCGGACAGGTATCGGCAGCAGGCATATTTCCGCAGGAGAAACCGTGGTTTCTCTGGCGGCGCTGGCCTGCCGGCGCGCGCTGGAGAATGCCGGCAGAGAGCCTGAAGAAGCGGAGCTGCTGCTGGTGGCCACCTGTAGCCCGGAGAGGGGGATTCCCTGTGCGGCATGTCAGGTGCAGAGCGAGCTGGGAGCCGCAAAGGCCGTGGCTTTTGATCTGAATGCCGCCTGTGCCGGATTCCTGTTTGCGCTGCACACGGCCTGGGCTTATATCGAGGCGGGCGTCTATCAGAATGCCTTGATTGTCGGCAGTGAGGTGCTGTCCAAAATCGTTGACTGGACGGACAGGAGCACCTGCGTCCTCTTTGGCGACGGAGCCGGAGCCGTGTGGGTGGAGCGCAGTGAGCGGGAAGGCATCCGAGGCTTTGTACAGCGTTCGGACGGCCGTAAGGGTGCCGTGCTGCAGTGTGACAGCAGAGAGCTTCATAATCCTTTTGTATCCGTTCCCGCGCAGATACCCTATGTACAGATGGACGGCCGGGAGGTGTTTGCCTTTGCGGTGCGTCAGGTACCGGCCTGTATCCGGGAGGTGCTGGAACAGGTGGGGCTGACACCGGGGGATGTGGATCTGTATGTGCTGCATCAGGCCAACAAACGAATCATTGAGGGGATCTCCAAACGCCTTGGGGCGGAGCCGGAGAGATTTCCCATGAATCTGAACCGGGTGGGCAATATGTCCTCCGCGGCGATCCCGGTGCTTCTGGATGAGCTGAACCGGGAAGGACGGCTGAAAGAGGGAATGACTTTGGTACTGTCGGGCTTCGGCGCAGGGCTGACCTATGGGGCCTGCGTGTTGGAGTGGTAAGGAAAAATCCATTGACTTTTCCGGTAAAATTGTTATACTTGAGTATGCGCTGCAGTAATTCTGCAAACAGGTAGGACACATATAAGGAAGGCATCGGTAACGAATGGCACAGGACAGGAAACGCTCCATGAATGAACTGCTGGTGAATCTGTTTAACCATGTGATGGACATGGAAGGTGAGGCAGTCATCACGGAAGAGTTTAAGGATATCACCAATAACGACATGCATATCATAGAAGCGGTCGGGATCGAGACGCCCAGAAATATGTCCGAGATTGCCCATCGGCTTCATGTCACTGTGAGTACCCTGACCATTAATATGAACGGGCTGGAAAAAAAAGGGTATATTCGCAGGGAACGAAGCGCAGAGGACAAGCGGGTGGTGTATGTCACACTGACGGATAAAGGCAGAAAGGCATTTTATCACCACCGTGATTTTCACAAGAGTATGATAAAAGCCATCGTGAAGGATCTGAATGACCAGGAGCTGGAGATATTGTACCGCTGCCTGGAAAACCTGAACAACTTTTTTGAGGCAGGAGCAAAGAAATAAATGACACAAATGCTTTATGAGAAACAGAGGTTACGGAATTGCTGAATTTACGTTTTAAATGGGTAATAATGATGAATGGCTGGTATGCACTGCTTACCGTTCCCAGGGCCAATTATATGATTAGACACAAGGACCGGTACTCGGATGAGGAGCGGTTTGATTTTGCCCGCAGGATGATAGACCATATGCGCAGGTGCAGCCATACCGCCACCAGAGTATACGGCAAAGAAAATATTCCTCAGGAGGGCGGGGCGATCTTTTTCTCCAACCATCAGGGGAAATATGACGCGCTTGGGATTCTGCTGGCATTGAAAAAGCCCTGCGGCGTGCTCTGGGAGAAAAAACAGGCCAATCGGCTGATGAGCAGGCAGGTATGCAGGCTGCTGGAGGGTGTGACGATTGACCTGACAGATATGCGGGACAAGGTGCGCAGTATCCGCAAGGTCACGGACGCCGTGCAAAGCGGCAGAGATTTTCTGATCTTCCCGGAGGGCGGCTATACGGATAACCATAACGAGCTGCAGGAGTTCCAGACCGGCTGCTTCAGCTGCAGTCTGCGGACTAAAGGCCCTGTGGTGCCTGTGGTGATCTATGACTCCTATAAGGCGATGAACAGCAATACCTTCGAGAAGGTAATCACGCAGGTACATTTCCTGAAGGCTATTCTGTATGAGGAGTACGGCAGTATGACCAAGCAGCAGCTGGCGGATCTGGTAAAGAGCCGGATCGCTCAGAAGCTGGAGGAAATCAAGTCGGGACTTTCCGCAGGCCTGCAGCCGGATCAGGTGATCGGCAAGGCGTAGCTGCGGACATACATTACTGGAGAAACTCCTCCAGTAATGTATAATCCTGCTCCTGAGAACAGTCGACAATACCGTTATCCGCCAGTTCAGGATTGTCAACGATGGATATCAGTATGTATTGGGAAAGCAGGGATTTCAGGTTCAGCTGATCTCCCTCGACGGTCTTGTAATATACGCTGCCTTCACACTCTTTTTTGATAGTGTCCAGAAAAGCATTTATATCGATTCCTTTTTTTATTTTCATATGGGTATGGGCCTCCGATAGTCTGTATGTTCGTATGTAGAATAGCATATTTCGGCCCGATTGTCCACACTTTTTTATTCACGCATCTTTGTCAGCACAGAGTCCGTATTTGGGCGTTTCCCCATAAATGCAATATCCATATTCTCTATTTAGAATATACTAAATTCAATAATTATGCAAAAAAGTAATAACCTGCTGAAAGTATATCATCCAAATAGCAATAGCACAGTAAAATATATTACGGAAATATGATTTGATTCCATGATGGAAAGGTGTTATACTCGAAGTAAGCAGTTTGTTATTTCTTATATAACCGCAAAGGCTGGAGGGGCCAATATGACACATAAGGAAAAGGCGATAGAGCTTCTGAAGAAAAAATATCATTGTTCTCAGGCGCTTCTGGGCGCATTTGCGGAAGATTTCGGATTGGATCTGAAGACGGCATTTAAGATCAGCACCTGCTTTGGCGGCGGGATGCGGCAGGGAACCACCTGCGGCTGTATTACGGGCGGACTGATGGTGTTGGGGCTGGCTTTTGGATTTGATGATCCTCAGGATAAGGAACAGGAGGCCTATGGAAACCGTAAGACAGAGGAGTATATCCGCACCTTCAGAGAGAAGATGAAGGAGGAGACAGACTGCCGGGATATTCTGGGGAAGGATATCTCCATACCGGAAGAGATGGCAGAGATCCGTCAGGAAGGGCTGATTCTGCGGAAATGCCCCCAAGTGATGGAGGTCAGCATAGGGATTCTGGAGCGGATGCTGGAGGAGTATGCCGGAGAACTGCTGGATGTGGACCTAGGAGAGATCAATATTTCCGAGGATGAAGAGCTTCAGAGCATGCTCAAGACCATGAACCGCAGACAGCGTTTCCGCAGGAATGTGCGGAATCTTCTCAATGAGACGAAGCATAAGGTGGCGTTTATTCAGTTTGATATCCGTCGGTTTAAGATCATCAATGACCTGTATGGGGAGATGTTTGGCGACGAAGTGCTGTACGGGATCCGGGAGAAGTTGAAGTCCATCTGTAATGAGAGACAGTATTTTGTCAATCTGCGGAGTGATGTATTTGAGATCGTGACAGAATATGAGGAGGAACGGCAGCTCCGGGAGCTGGCTGAGAGACTGGAGCGGGAACTGGGAATCTATAAGGCGGTCAAGCTGCAGTTTTCTATCGGCATATATCTGATGGAGGATGCAGCTATGGAACTGCGGCAGATGGAGGACCGTGCCGCAATGGCACGCAAGACAGCCAAGAACAGTCTGCTTTCTGAAGTGGCATTCTATCAGGAACAGTTTAAGGCGTCCCTGTACAGCAGAAATTTTGTGGAGGAAAATATATTGACTGCCATTCAGGAGGAGCAGCTGCAAATGTATTTACAGCCCAAATACAGCATTTCCCGGAACCGGATCATCGGTGCAGAGGCTCTGGTGCGCTGGAAACATCCGCAGAGGGGGCTGATCTATCCCATGGAGTTCCTGCCGGTGATCGAGGAGGATGGCTATATCACAAAGGTTGATTATTATATGTGGAGAAAAGCCGGTGGATTTCTGCAGCGCTGCCAACAGGCGGGGGTTGATGACTGTCCCATATCCGTGAATCTGTCCCGGCGGCATCTGCAGGATCGGGAATTTATGCAGGTGCTGGAAGGCATTGTAAAAGACTGCGGCATTGACAAGCAGATGCTGGAGCTGGAGATCACCGAAACCATGGAGGAACAGGTAAGTCAGGCCGCCAGAGAGATAAAAGGGCAGGGCTTTAAGCTGCTGATGGATGACTTCGGCAGCGGGTATTCGTCTCTGAATATCCTGCTGGAGACTCCCTTTGATGTGCTGAAGCTGGACCGGAAGTTCATGGAAAATATGATGGTGTCGGATAAGGGAAGGCTGATCCTGGAGCATATTATTGCTATGGCGAAGCAGCTGCAGCTGGGATTGGTTGCCGAGGGTGTTGAGACGGAGGAACAGGTGGAGCTGCTCAGACAGATGGGCTGCGACCAGGTGCAGGGCTATTATTATGCCAAGCCTATGCCGATGGAGGATTTTTACCGGCAGCTGCTGAACAGCCGGGCTGCAGGATAAAACGTGTGAAATGGCCGGATGGAGCAGCGAACCATCCGGCTGTTGCTATGATATGTTTGCCCGGAAAGAGTCAAAGTCTTTGGATCTGTATGCAGCCTTATGCCATTTTCTTAGGGTTTCAATGTTTTTCTCGGCATTGATATGATCCTGGATATCATCCGGGACCTCGCCCAGTTCTTCCAAGATGTCCAAAATATTTTGTCTGCTTTGTTCTATCTTACCGTTCTCCCAGGCGGTCTCCTCGTATGCTTTCTGATCCCGCCATGCCTTAAGCCGCATATCGTACCATGCCTTCAGCCATTTGCTCATATTCATGTGCTTCAGCCGCTCTATCGCCATGATAATTCCGGGATTTCTGCTCTTTATCATTTCCAGTTCCTCCATATTCTTCACATTAATCAGCCGGATCCAATCATCCAGCCTGTCCCCAGTCAGTTCCTTGTTTAGTTCAATAATATGTACCTCCAGCAGATCTGAATACAGCCTCCCTTCCTGATCCCTCAGTTGATATATTTTATGATATCCGGGATGAGGATCTGCAGCAAAGTCCAGAACACCGATTACAATACATTTCTTCAGCTTATTGTATTGCTCCCCCCATAGAGATTTGCAGTCTCCTTTGATGCAGGAGTCGCCCGGACAGAAAACACTTTCCCCTTTCAAGCCCAGAAAACCTCCTGCTCTTTTTTAATTGTGTTTTTTTTGAAATAAAAGCATAGATTTTCTGAAATACGAAAAGTGAAATATTTTACAAAAATGAATAGAAATTATATGCTTTGAACGTATAATAGCATGTGTGCAGTGAGATTGCAAGCAAAATTTGCAATAAGTTTTTGACAGCAAAATTTGCAATAAGTTTTTGAAGTTTTTGAAATGAGCGCTGCGGCCACGTGTTGGTTGCTGCCGCTGACTGTAAA